>JAHEFO010000291.1 GCA_024640135.1 Acidobacteriota bacterium | reverse complement strand
TTCCGCCCACGACACCGGATCCGCCCCGGGCACCGGAGCCGCCCTGGGAAGAGGAGCCACCCCGGCCTACCCCTCCGGTTCCTGTCTGGCCGGTAGACCCCCGGCCCGCCGCGCCCAGCGCCTCGCCAGCCCCAAGCAGTCCGAAGTCTTCACCGGTGATCGGGTCTTTGTACTTCTTCCGGAGGTACTTCCCGGTGTAGAGCACGTCGATATTCGCGGGCAACAGGTTGTTGTTCTTGCGGGAGTAGAGGACCAGCGCGCGAGCGTACTGGTTACCGCGGAAGATGAGTTCCTCTTCCTGCTCGCGAATGGCCTGCTGGCGCCACGTCGGCAACAAGGCACTCATGCCGACGGCCATCACAGCCATCACCACCAGCAGGACGACCATCGTGAACCCTTGAGCGTCCAACCCAAAGCACGGTCGTTCCGGCTCCCGTCGGGCGCCCGAACTGCCTTGACCAGTTGAGTCCATGAACGTAGTATCCTTGGTAATTCGCATGGTAACACGCCTTCTTTTCGCCCCCGCACGCTCCCGGCAGTCTGCGGCCGGCGGGTCTGGCATCGCTGCCGGCTTAATCTCCTTAATCACGTTGGGCGCTTTGGCCACTCCCGGCTGTGAGAAGGTGCCCCTGACCGCGCCGGCGGGGACAGTCATCACCCTGGTGGTTTCCACCAATGTCCTGCCCATCAACGGGAGCGTCGATCTCACGGCCGTTCTGATCGAAAACGGCACGACACGCACCGGCAGCGGAACCGACACCACGACCACAGGATCGGCCGGGACACCAGTCCATAACGGAACGCTCGTTTCCTTTACGACGTCGCTGGGGCGAATTGAGCCGGCAGAGGCTCGTACGAGCAACGGCCGGGTCACCGTGAAACTCATCGCCGACGGACGGTCAGGGACGGCCACAGTCACGGCCTTTTCTGGGGCGGCCTCTGAAGCACTCGAGGTCAGTATTGGTGCGGCAGCGGCCGAACGCGTGTCCGTCACGGCCACACCAGCGACAGTGCCCGCCGGTGGCGGCACGGTCACCATTGGCGCTCGCGTCGAAGATGCCTCAGGCAACGCGCTGCTGGGAGTGCCAGTGAATTTCACGACCTCGGCGGGAACGCTGGCGGCGACGTCGGCGGTCACGAACGAAGGTGGAGTGGCAGCGGTCTCGCTCTCGACGACCACCGACGCCACTGTGGTGGCCAGCGCGGGGGGCAAGAGCAGTTCGACGAGTGTGAAGCTCCGGTCGCGCTCCACCATCACGATGGCGTCACCAAATTCCACCATTTTCGTGGGGGCGCCCGCCTCGTTCACGGTCACCCCTGGGCCGGGCGTCGCGATGGCCGACGTGTCCATTGACTTTGACGACGGCCGCATCCAGTCGCTCGGTGCGATCTCATCCGCGACACCCGTGGTGCACTTCTTTGACAGCGGTGGCGTGTTTCACGTCATGGTGCGTGGGACCGATGTGGACGGAGGTTCGGCTACCGCTTCCGGGGACGTGGCGGTCATTCCGTGGCAGTTTGCCGCTGGCAGTCTCCCGACGTCAGGCACCGTGAACACCATCTTCTCCTTCAGCGTGACGGGAATCTCCACCACGGTGCCCATCGATCGGTACGAATGGAATTTCGGAGACGGCACGGTCAAGACCTCCAGCACCGCCTCCGTTTCTCACGGATATTCAACGCCCGGCGTCAAGACCATCGTCGTAACAGTCCACCCGCTTTATGGAGCTCCCAAGTCAACGTCGTTCGACGTCAGTGTCATAGTCAGCTGACGTCTGCTGAGAGCTGCGCACATCTCACGCCCCATGTGCTTCAGCCAGTAGGCACATCCAGCGCGGAAGGACCACCGGTGTGAACCCGTCGTCGATCGGAATGCCTCAACGCACGGAAGCGACTGGCAGCCGACCCGTCATGATGGGAACGTCCGAATCCGGCGCGACGACGACACCGGCGCGCCCATTCGAACTGCCCGAGCTGTTGTTCATTGCGGCCTTCCTGCCCATTGCCGCGTTCTCCTGGGTCGGGATCCTCCTGGCCGAACTCGGCGCATTCAGCGGCTGGCGCGTACTCGTGGGCGGAACCGTCGTCAGCGCCATCGCCGTGGCTGCCGCGATGCGTGACCACCTCGGCTCGGGAGCGAGGGTAGTGGGGGTGTCCCGCCGAACCTGGATTTCACTGGTCCTGGTCGCCGGCGTGTCCGCTGGACTCTTCGGGAGACCAGGCGAGTACCTCATCGAAGGGGCCGACGCCTCCATCTACCTTGCCATCGGCAGGAACATCGAGCGGACGGGGCGCATCATCACGGCGGATCCACTGATCGAGGTGATGCCGGAGGAACTTCGCGCGTCGTTCTTTCCGCGCGACCGGCGTTCGCCCAGGCTGGAGGGCCGACTCCCTGGTGGTCTCCGCATCGGGCCCGACGATCGCGTGATTCCAGGCTTCTTCCACCTTCTGCCGGTCTGGATCGCAATCACCTCGGCTGCGGCAGGCCCCTATGCGCCGTATTACCTGAACGTCTTCCTCGCGGTGCTCGGTGTAGGGCTCGCCTGGCTGATAGGCCGACGCGTCTGGTCGCCGGTCGCCGGTGGTGTGGCGGCAGTGTTGCTCGCCTTCAATTTCGGCCAAATCTTCCATGCCGGCCTGCCCTCGTCCGAAATGCTCGCGCAAGTCCTGGTGCTGTCCGGCATCTTCTTCACCGTGCTGGCATGGGACCAGTCGAGCCGGGTGTCCGGCGCATGCGCCGGCATGGCGATTGGCCTGGCGGCCTTTACCAGAATCGACACCCTGCTGCTCATGGTGCCGCTCGGGGTCGGCTGGCTCGTACTGGCCCGTCAACGCGCTCATGAACAGGCATGGCGGTGGTACGCCGCCACACTGGCGATTGTGGCCGGCCACGCCATCCTGCACGCCACGACGATCGCCTGGGTCTATACGAAAGGACTCTTTGCGGACGGATGGTGGGTGGTCGCTGCTCTCGTAAGGGAGCTGGATTCCGCTACCCTGCTCGCCCTGATCCTGGTGCTGGTGGTGGCGGGCCTTATCGTGATCAGACTGCGGGAGCGCTGGCTCATCGGGCTCGGAGCGGCTGCCCTCCTGATTCTTGGCATTGTCTCGCCTGGCGTCGTCGTGACTGCCGGCCGGCTCCTGTCCCCCCTCGGACTGGTCGTCGCGCTCGCGGGACTCGGACTCGTGCTGACCCGGGGAGCAAGTGTGCGGGTGCTTCCGGTCGTCTTGCCGTTTGTCGCCTCAGCCATGCTCTTGCTCGCGTGGCATGAAACGACAACGCTGCCGCACGACTTCAGACGAGCTGTGCCGGTAATCCTGCCGGGTGCGATGTTACTCGTCGGCGCGTTCGTGGCCGGGGTGAGCCGGCTGAGGAGTTGGCTGGGCCGTGCTGTCTGGCTCGTGCCGCTGGGGCTGAGTGTCGTCTTCCTTCAGGACTCCTGGTCTATCCTGCGCAGGCCCCTGGCACAGGGGATCCACGCACAGGTCGCCGAAATCGCCGCTCGGATTCCGCCCGACGCACTGGTCCTGACGGACAAGTCAATTCCCGGTCACGTGGCGGCGGCCCTGCAGTACACATTCGACCGTCCTGCGCTGCGCCTGAGCGCGCGCCCGACCGGCGAGGCCGACCTGGCTCGGCTGATTAGCCGAGCCGTGGCCTCCGGGCGCCAGGTCTTCGCGGCGATTGCCCCGTTCGCGCTGGATCGCCCAGACAGCCTGTGGCGCAGCGACTTCGCGGCCTTCGCGCTCCATGAGGAGTCCGTGGTGCCCCTCCACTACGAGGTCCTGCTACCCGTCAGAGGAGCCTTTCCGCGGGAACACCGGGTCGATCAATTATCGGTTGCCCTCTACCGCATCGACGCCCGTGGCACCGAATCACGGGCGGCATTGCCTCTCATGGTTGACATCGGCGGCGACGACTTTTCCTTCCTCATTCAGGGCTTCCACGCGGCGGAATCGAGTGAATCGGTGAGCGTCCGCTGGACCACCGGCGATTCACGGCTGGCGTTGCCTCGCCTCGCCAGCCCTCCAGCGGGAAGCCTGGCGCTCGTCTTTCGCTTCTCGGCGTTCCGCCCGCCGAATCGCCCGCCACCGGCGGTCCGGATTGCGATCGACGGCCTTCCGGTCGGTGTCATCAACGACACAACCTCCGATCAGCGCGAACACCGGTTGCTATTGCCCACGGCGATCGCGGATCGGATGATGAGCGGGCCGACCATGCTCTCGATAACGAGCGACACCTTCGTGCCACGAGACACAAGCTCCAGCACCGACGGGCGGAAGCTCGGCATCCTCCTCGACTGGGTACGGATAGAGTAATGCCGGTGGACCGCGCATGCATCAGAGACGGCACGGCACAGTTCCCCCACCGCCAACCGGATCTGTCTGTCATCATTCCTGCGGTCAACGGACCCGAGATCCTGGTCGAATGCCTCGATGCACTTCGCCAGAATATGGACAGCGCGACCACACTGGAAATCCTGGTGATTGAGCGTGGCGGAATCCCCGTCCGCCGGGTGGTCGCCGAACGCGCGCCGGAGGCCATCGTCTGGGAGGCGGACGCACAGGCGACGATCCCCCAGATGCGGGCCCTTGGTTTTCGGCGTGCCAAGGCCGAGGCGATTGCCGTCATCGAAGACCATGTCCTCGTGCCCAGGAACTGGGCACGGCAACTCCTCGATGCGTTGGCATCGGGCGCAGACGTCGTTGGCGGCAGCGTCCAGAATGCTGCGACAGCGACCCTGGTGGACTGGGCTGCGTTCCTGTGCGAATACAGCCACCTGCTCTCGCCGGCGGCCG
>JAHEFO010000063.1:12414-17239 GCA_024640135.1 Acidobacteriota bacterium | reverse complement strand
CCGGGCCATTCCCACAAAGGAATGGCCCGGGCCACTCAGCCATCCGGCTGCTGGTTCCTAGAACTTCATCTCTGGCGCCTGAATCTCGGAGAGCGACGCCAACCCGGCCAGCACATCCACGATCTCCGACGAGATGTGGAAGGAGACGGTCACCGTCTTCCCCGTGCCCGACAACTGCATCGAATCCAGAAGGATCTTCATCCTCTGATCGTCACCAGACACCAGGCGGCCCATGGCCAGCCCGCCTCTGACCACATCGCGCAGGTTCTCGGCGGCGGCGTCATCGATGGTGTCGGCGCGGAGCGAGCCGGTCAGGCCACCGTTGATACGGGTGGACAACGCAAACCACTGCACGGCCGGGAGGTGCTGCATGATCTGGTCGGGAATCTCGGTCGTCTCCCTCACGGTGTCGACCCGCCCCACAGCCCAGGCACTCTGTCCGCCGCGGATGTCGTTGACGTAATTCATGAGTTCACTGTTGGTGGTCACATTCTGCCCGGAGACCTTTGCGTCGATGGCCCGCTTGACCCCAGGGGTTGGACCAACCGCCAGGAGACCCGGCTCCAGGAACGCCACGGCAAACGAGTGATTCTGCTCCACGGTATCGCGCGGGATTTCACCGGCCTCACCGTCCATCATGCCGGAACTCCCGGCGCTGGCGGTGACGACACGAATGCCCTGATATTCCTCGACCACGCCGGTGCCCTGTCGCAGGAGTGATTCAATCTGGGTCGTATTGAAGCGGCCACGCACGACCACGACGGCGTCTTTCTGCCCCAAGCTGATGCCCGCCACAACCGTGTCGATGTCGTGTTCGACGTCGATGCCTGTTTCCTCCAGGAACTCGTCGCGCCCCTCGCCGGTCCGGATGGCCTGGCTCAGTTTCTGGCGAAACTCGGAATTCATGACCTCCTGAACGTTGGCGTACGCCACACCCGTGGCATCAGCCGGCACGTAGGCCAGTTCGCTGGGTCCCTGCGCGGCGGAAATCAGGGGCAGGCCCCCGCTGTAAAAGGCCACCAGCCCTGTGCACAGACCCAAAATAACAATTGCTGCCGAACCAACCACGAAATAGCGAGTGCGCTTGTTCATCGTCGTAACCTCTACCCGACTATACGGGCCTTGTACGATTCCGGTTCGGGTGTCGCCACCTGTTTCAGATCTCTATTATTGATCGAGCACGTATTCCCGATTCGCGACGATTCTGGCCGCAAAATACAGGAACACCACCTCAATGAGCCCCAGGGAGAGCAGGCTGGTCCCAAGCGGCGGGATTTCCCTGAATATGGCCTGAACCATGCTCGCAAACGAGTCATTGGGCATGGCGTGGGGCACCAGCCCTTGCAGGTAGTACGCCACCGTGAACTGCTTCAAATACCCGGGGAACGCGAGAATGACCTGTTCCCATCCGAACACGAAGACCAACCCGACCAGCAGCGGTCGCTTGAACTTGGCCCCGATGAAGGCAAACACGGCCCCGTACACGGCCAGGCCGACGACCACAATGACCAGGTCCTTGACCAGATCAATGAAGTTGGCGCCGAGACTGCCTCCCATGGGGATCAGGAGGATCCAGACCAACGTAATGGATGGCAGGACCACGAGCACGGTACACGCCAGGTAGGCGAGGTACTTGCCGAAGAGGACGGCCTCGCGGGCAATCGGGCGGGAGAAGAGATAGGTGATCGTCTTGTCCTCAACCTCGTCAGCGATCAGCGACGTGCCGTAGAACACCCCCAGCACCGGAATGCTGAACCTCAGGAAGAACGCCCAGATGATCAAGCCGAACACCGCCGGACCATCCACGGCCATGTTGTTGACACGGACGCCGGAGGCGCCCGTCAATTCGAAGAGCCGAATCACCAGCGCGAGAAGGACGGGCAGCCCGACGACCAGACCCATGAAAATCGTCCGGCGGGACCACAACATCTCGCCAAGAGACAACTCGAAAATCCGCAGGGATGCGGCGACCATTCCGGTCGCCCGACGGGGCCGTTCTTCCACAGGGATGCTCATTGCTTCACCAGATACTTGAAGACCGCCTGGAGATTGTCGTCGGGGGAGGAGACTTCCTCCACGGCACCGCCGGTACCCTCGGCTACGAGCTCCGTCAGCCGGTCATAGAACTCATCGGGCTTACCCGTTTCCACAATCACCGCCCCGGGCTCGAACCGCATACTCAGGACGTCGGCCCTCGCCAGGAATTCACGGGCCAGGCCGCGGGGATCGGCCGCCCGGATGTACACCGTGTGCGGATGTTCATCGATCAGATCGCGGATCTGATGCACGTTCCCCTCGGCCAGGATCCGTCCGTTGTGAATGAGCAGGATGTTCGAGGTCATCGACTCCACTTCGTGAAGCACATGGCTCGACACCATCACGCTCTTTCCCTGCCGCGCCCATTCGCGGATCATCTTCATCGTCCTCCGCCGAGCCAGCGGGTCCATGCCGGACAGCGGCTCGTCGAGGATCAGCATCTCGGGGTCGTGGACGATGGCCTGGGCGAGCTTCACCCGCTGCCGCATGCCCTTGCTGTAGGCACCGATCTTCTTCTGCGCCGCGTCCATCAAGTCCACTGCTGTGAGCGCCTTTTCGGCTGCCTGCAAGGCTTCCCGTTCGGTGAACCCGTTCAACCGCACCAGGGCGGAGACCCACTCCAGGCCGGTCATGCGATCGTAAAACGCATCCTGTTCCGGGCAGAATCCCACGCGGAAGTAGAGCTTCGGGTTCTTCCAGATCGGCTCACCCAGGACGGTCACTGTGCCCTTGCTGGGCTGGAGCTGCCCGGTAATCAGCTTCATGAACGTGCTCTTGCCGGCGCCGTTCGGCCCCAGCAGGCCCGTGATGCCAGGGGGCACGGTGACACTGACATCGTTGAGGCCAATAACCTGCCCGTACCACTTCGACAGGTGGTCAGCGGTGATGGTGGGCGCGCCAGACTCGCTCACGACACGACCTCCACGCCCTTGACCCGCCGTTCGAGCACGGAGATGGACACGGCCACAAGGGCCAGCAGCACCAGCATGGAGACGAGCGTCGGGGTCTCGTACCTGGCCGGTGTCCTGAATATCGCATCGACCACCTGCTGCAGATTCGCCGTGATGGAGACCCAGGCGACGCGCGTCGATCCGGTGATCAACCGGAGCGCGTTAAACATCGCCTCGGTGAAGAAGATGGCGCCCGTGTAGAGAAGCGACACATAGCGACTGCTTTTCGACAGGGACGAGAGCGCCAGCATCGTGAACGACGCCACCAGCACCTGCACCAGGCACGCCAGCACGACCGCCGGCACGACAAACAAGTTGTTCCAGATGAACGTAAAACTGCCCGAGAACGCCACCTGCATCAGGATCAACAAGACGGCCGGCAGCAGCGTCACGCCCAGCAGAAACGACACCAGGACGAGCAATTTGCCGCCGACGTACTCCATGCGAAGCAGGGGTTTCGACAGATAGATCTGGAGGGCATTGGCACGCCTGTCGTTCGCAATCATGCCGGCACCGACATAGATCGTCGTCAGGAACACAAAGAAGCCCTGTTGGTCGAGGAAGTCGCGGAACATCTTGGCGTCAACAGCCACGATCGCGCCCGCTTGAGGATAGTTGGCCACGACGTAGAGCTGCACACACCGCACGATGAAGGGAATCCAGGCGACGATCATCAGGATCAGGAATGCCCGCTTCTCGACCATGGCCTTGATACCGTGCCTGGCGATCACCGCCCAGCTGCGGCCCACCGGCAGGCGGGTGCCCGAGTAGCGGCGATACGACTGATCGTGAATAGGACTCATGGCTCACCTACCGCGCGCGCGAAGACGTCTTCGAGGGTCGGCACGCTCGTCCGCAGGTGCCGCACCTGCACCTTGACCTGTCCGGCCACCGCGCAGATATGTTGCTGATCCGCGCCGGTCTGGCCAATCGCCCCAGGGACAAACACGCGCATTACGTCTTCGTCCGTCTCCCGGCATTCCATGCCTGCTCCATGGAGCGCGGCGACGAACGGCGCCAGTGCGCCCTTGACCCGGACCTCATACACGCGTCCGGCAGGCCCTTTGAGTTCTTCGATAGGACCAAAGGTCGCCACGCGGCCTTTGTCCAGCACCACCACGTGGTCGCAGGTGAATTCCACGTCCGGGAGCAGGTGCGACGACAGGATCAGGTTGATGCCCTTGTTATGGGCGATGTCCCGGATGAGCGCCAGCATCTCATCGCGGCCCTTGGGGTCCATCCCGTTGGTGGGTTCGTCCAGGAACACCAGGTCGGGATCGTGGACCAGAGCCTGCGCGAGCTTGATGCGCTGCTTCATCCCTGTCGAATACGTTTCCAGGTTGCGGTATCGCGCTTCGCCCAGCCCGACGTAGAACAACGTCTCGTGGGCCCGCTGCATGGCATCGGCCTTTGGCAAGCCAGCCAGCTGCCCGCAGTACGCGACAAACGTCACGGCATTCATGCCGGGAATATGGCCGTCCGTCTCCGGCATGTACCCAAGCTGCGACCGCACCTCGAGGGGGCGATCCGCCACCTTCATGCCGAGCACCTCCATGCGGCCGCTGGTGGGTGTCAAGAATCCCAGCAAAGCCTTGAGCATCGTGCTCTTGCCTGCCCCGTTCGGTCCGAGCAGTCCCACCGCGCCCGCCGGAAATACCGCGCTCACGTCGCGCAGGGCGTAGTTCTTGCCGTAGACGACGCTGACGTGCTCAAGCAGTACGGCTGGAGAGGTTTCGGCCATGGGTCAGTGTCGTATACGGACTGTTGCCAAGGAGAGTTCGACGCGGCTCATAAGCTGCCGCGGAGTCCCAGCACGTCGGCCTGAGGCCTCAGGCCGA
>JAHEFO010000063.1:0-12404 GCA_024640135.1 Acidobacteriota bacterium | reverse complement strand
CCCTGAATACTCATATCGCCAATATCATCGAATTCCTGAGGCCTCATGAATTCGATGATATTGGCGATATGAGTATTCAGGGGCAGCCCGATCGCCTCGGCGCCCCGGTGCAGATCGTCACGCGGCACGGCACGAGCAAAGGCCTTGTCCTTCATCCGCTTCACCACGGACTTCGCTTCGAGATCCAGCACGCTCCTGGAAGGCCTGACCAGCGCGGCGGCGGTGATGAATCCCGCCATTTCGTCGCAGGCGAACAAGGTCTTTTCCAGCGGTGTTTCGCGGGTGACCCCCGTATAGTCGGCATGCGACAGGATCGCGCGCGTGACCCATTCCGGGTAACCGAGCCCCTGGAGAATCTCGACCCCTCGATACGGGTGATTCTCCCGATCGGGGTACTTCTCGTAGTCAAAGTCATGTACCAGCGCGACAAATCCCCAGGCGTCTTCGTCCTCTCCGGCCGCACGGGCGTACCCCCGGACCGCCGCTTCCACCGCCAGAAGGTGTTTGCGCAGACTCGTGCTCTGGACATGCTCGGTGACCAGAGCCCACGCGCGGGACCGGGATAAATCGCTCATCTGGCGGAAAGTCTACCGGATGTTCGGCGTCGGCATCGGGATTTCCCTCAACCCGGCGGGCACATCGAACACGGAGTCTGGCACGTCCTCCTCGGCGATCTGGCTCAACAGGGTCTCCATCTCATAGCCCGCCAGCAAACTGATGCGCATCACCTGCCGGACGCTGAATCCCTCAAGGCTTGCCATGAGCTTGTCGAGCCCCATATTCGCCATCGGGCCCACCGCGAGCATCCTGGCCATGCCTTTGGCGTATTTCGCGTGCGCACTGGCCACCCAGGTCTCGCCATCCACCCGAAGTTCTTTGGGGATCATCGCCAGGACCTGCGGCGGCAACTGGTCTGCTCCCTCGGGCACCGGAATCGGCATGGTCATGGCAAGACTGACGCGTTCGGCTTTCAACCCGGCGATCGTGTCGAATTCGCCCGTGCGGTTCACGCTCACGTCGGGTTTCATCTCCGCCATCATCGCGGCCACCCGCGGGTCGGTGTTCGCGTTCCCGATCTTCCACCAGGTCTGCGCCTTCGCGTCATACCCCACCGAGGTTCCGTCGGCCCCCATGATGATCACCGTGCCCGCGGGCATCCCGGCAAACGCTCCCTTGTAGTCGGTCCGCATGCGGCCGTCCTCATTGAGCGTGACCTCCATCTCCACGCCGTCCTGCCCGCCGAACATCTGCAGCATCATCGGACCGAGCATCGCGCCCATCATGTCGTTTCCGGCTGCGGCGCCCTCCACCGCGCGGATGGTCATCTTGCTCGTGTATTTGAGTTCTGCGCTGAGCGGCGCCGAAACTACTGCGACAAACAGAAACGCTATGGCATATCGGCGCATGATCGCTATTCCCCCATGACCTTCACAATGACCCGCTTTTTCCGGCACCCGTCAAACTCAGCGTAGAACACCTGCTCCCACGGGCCCAAATCCAGTCGCCCGGCCGTGATGGGAATCATCACCTGATGCCCCATCACAGTCCGCTTGAGGTGCGCGTCGCCATTGTCCTCACCGGTGTGATGATGTCGATACGGTAACCCCGCCGGCGCCAGTTTCTCAAGCCACGCCTGAAAATCCTGAATCAACCCATCTTCCCAGTCATTCACATACACGGCCGCCGTGATGTGCATCGCCGACACCAGCGCCAGGCCTTCCGTCACGCCACTCGACGCCACAATCCGGGCGACATCGTCCGTGATTCGAATGAACTCCTGCCGCTGCTGCGTGTTGAACCAGAGATAGTCGGTGTGAACCATAGGGTTAATCTGTAATCTGTAGTCTGCAATCTGAAATCTGTAATCTGATTTGTTATTGGCAAATCTGCAATCTGCAATCCTGCAATTCACAAATGGCTATCGCCTCAGTCCAGCGTGAGGGCCGGATCGGCGTTGAAATCGAGTGGCGAGCTGAATCCCCGTTCAATCCGCCGAAGACCAGCGGCGGCAATCATCGCCGCGTTGTCGGTGGAGAGCGACAGGGCGGGCACAAACACCGGGAGCCCTTCGGTGAGGCCCCGCGCGGCTGCGTCCGCGCGCAATCGGCTGTTGGCGGACACGCCGCCCGCGATTCCGACACTCCGCGCCCCAATCCCGGCGGCCGCCGAAAACGTCCGATCGACGAGGGTCTCCACCACGACTCGCTGAAAGCTCGCGCACACATCCGCAGTCTCCGCATCCGACAGCGGACCGTCCGCCATGCGTTTCTGCAATAGCCGCACGGTCGCACTCTTGAGCCCGGAAAAACTGAATTCGGTCATTCCCTCCAGATGGGGTTTCGACCTGGACGGCCCGGTGAAGCGCGGCCGCGGCAGGGCGACGGCCTGGTCATTGCCCGTCCGCGCCAGACGATCCACCACCGGTCCGCCGGGATACCCGAGGCCAAGCAACCGGGCGACTTTGTCGTACGCCTCACCCGCCGCATCGTCACGCGTGCGTCCGATGAGACGATAGACACCTCGCTGGCGCACCTCGTAGAGCGACGTGTGCCCTCCGGACACCACAAGCACTACGGCCGGCAAGGGGACTTCCCCGTGCTCGAGCCAGATGGACTCGATGTGCCCCGCCAGATGGTGGACGGCGACCACGGGCCTGCCCAGCGAGGCCGCCGCCGCTTTCGCGAAGGACACCCCCACCAGCAGCGACCCGACCAGACCGGGCCCCTGGGTGACCGCCAGCGCCTCGATATCCCCCCAGTTGCAGGCGGCATCCGACAGCGCCCGTTCAACCACACCGCAGATGTCCCGCACATGCTGGCGTGACGCCAGTTCCGGCACCACCCCGCCCCACTCTCGATGGACATCGGTCTGGGAGGCCACGACATTCGACCGCAGGTGCCAGGGCCGCCCCTGGTCGCCGGTGGTTGAGACCACCGCGGCGGCTGTCTCGTCGCACGAAGTCTCAATCCCGAGGATGGTCATCCCTTCGACCCGCTTGTGACTGGCCTGGCGACGGCCGAATCCGCAGCATCAAACAGCGCGGCGAGACTCGCGGCATAAGGCGGAGAGGCGATGCCGACCTCTGTGATGATGCCCACGACCAGTTCGTGCGGCGTCACATCGAAGGCCGGGTTCCAGACGGCGGCGCCGTCAGGGACCACTTGCTTCGGCCCCAGGTGCGTGATCTCGCGAGCGCTCCGCTGTTCGATCGGAATCCCGCTGCCGTCGGGGGTCGCGCGATCAATCGTAGACAGCGGCGCGGCGACGTAGAACGGCACGCCATGGGCCTTCGCCATCATGGCGACGGTATACGTGCCGATCTTGTTCGCCACGTCGCCATTCGCGGCGATTCGATCGGCGCCCACGACGACGAAGTCAAGGCCTCCCTGACGCATCAGCGGCCCGGCCATGCTGTCCGCGATCACGGTGGTGGGAATACCCTCCCGCACCAATTCCCAGGCCGTGAGCCTGGCGCCCTGCAGGAAAGGCCTGGTCTCGTCAGCGAACACGGCGGCCACCCGTCCTTGCGCGGCCGCCGCACGAATCACGCCGAGTGCGGTCCCGTACCCGGCCGTGGCGAGTGCGCCGGCATTGCAGTGCGTGAGGATCCGCGCCCGCTCTGGCACGACAGTGGCGCCGTGATGGCCGATGGCCCGGCACGCGGCCACATCTTCGTCGTGAATGGCGTGGGCCTCGCGCTCCAGTTGTGCCTTCAAATCATCAACCGAACTCCCCGCCAGCGCGGCCGCACCGAATACGTGCTTCATCCGGGCGATGGCCCAGAAAAGATTGACGGCTGTTGGCCGCGTCCCGGCCATCAGGTCACACGTCTGATTGAATTCAACGGCAAACTGGCGCGTGCCGGTCGCCTGGCTCCGGCGCATCCCCACTGCGATGCCCATGGCGGCGGCGACGCCAATAGCCGGCGCCCCACGAATAACCATCGTCGAGATCGCCCTGGCGACCTCCTTCGCGGTCTTGCAACGGACGTAGACCTCCTGGCCCGGCAACTTGCGCTGGTCCACCATGACGACGACGTTGTCCTGCCAGGCGACAGTGGGAAGCATAGGACCTGCATGATATCGCGGGCACCGGCCGCCGGGAGTGAAAGCCGGCCGTGGCATCGAGCCGGCTGATGCGCCCGCCGAATCCGGCTGACCCTCGCACGAGTCGCTACAGCGACCGGCGATCGAATGGAAACGGCAGGAGTTCGGCGAGCTGCAGTCTCGCGGTCACCGCAGTGAGGCTGGCCAACACGACGGGAATGTCGCCGCAATACTCCCAGAGGAGTTGACGGCATGGACCGCATGGCGGCACCGGCGCGATGGCGTCGGCCACTACCGCGATCAATACGAAGTCGCGATGTCCATCGGACAGCGCCTTCAGCAAGGCGACACGTTCGGCACACGTGGTCAGCCCGTAAGAGGCGTTCTCGATATTGCAGCCCGATACCACCACGCCGCTCGTCGTGCGCAGGGCGGCGCCTACGCGAAAGCCGGAATACGGCGCGATGGCGCGTTCGCGCGCCTCGCGCGCTGCTGCGACAAGGACCTCAGATTCGTCCAATGATGCCCTCCAGAAGCGTCACAAAGGTCCCGCGGACCCGATGAGCGGTTTCCATGACCTCGTCGTGCACCAGGGGTTGCGGCGACACGCCTGCCGCCATGTTCGTGATGCAGGAGATACCCAGCACGTCGATGCCCATGTGGCGTGCAACGATCGCTTCGGGCACGGTCGACATGCCCACGGCATCCGCCCCAAGCACCCGGAAGGCGCGAATCTCGGCCGGGGTCTCATAACTCGGGCCGTGCACCGCGACATACACTCCGTGCTCGATCGCCAACCCCGTCTCCCTGGCGACATCGTCCGTCAGGCCTCGCAGCCGTGCTGAGTACACGTCCGACATGTCCGGAAAGCGCTGACCGAGGCGGTCGTCGTTGGGGCCCACCAGCGGGTTGGTCCCCATGAGATTCAGGTGATCGTCGATGACCATCAGCGCGCCGGAAGAGAACCGGAGATTGATGCCTCCGGCGGCGTTGGTGACAATCAGGGTCTTCACGCCCAGCCGGCCCAGCACGCGGGTGCCGAACGTCACGGCGCGCATGGAATGCCCCTCATACAGATGCGAACGGCCCGCGAGCGCGATGACGCGCCTGCCGGCCACACTTCCGGTCACCAGTCGACCCGCATGGCCGATGACCTGCGACTTGGGCCAGTGCGGAATCTGGCCGTACGGCAGGACTTTGGGATCGGCCAGACTGTCTGCAAATTCGCCGAGGCCGGAACCCAGAATCACGCCAATCTCAGGCACAGGAGCGAGGGCCTTCCGCAGCGATGCGGCAGCTTCTTCAATTTCCTCGTAGTTCGACATTCGGGCGTCCTCGCGCTACATCAACATTGAGGCAATCGCGGCATTGATCATGGTCGCCAGGAACCCCCCGAGCAGGGCGCGCGCTCCCAGCCGCGCGAGGTCGCCGCGCCGGGTGGGCGCCATCGCGCCGATCCCGCCAAGCAGGATTCCAATCGAGGCGAAGTTCGCGAACCCGGTCAGCGCGTACGTGGCCAGCACATAACCCTGGGGGCTCAGCACGTCCCGGTACTGCGTGGTCAGTTTCACGTACGCGACGAACTCGTTCGCGACCAACTTGGTGCCCAGCAGGTCGGCCACGGCTGGCACGTCTGCCATCGGGACGCCCATCAGGATTGCCGCCGGCGCAAAGGCGGTGGCAAACACGCCCGCCAACGTGAGTCCGGGCCAGACGGCGCCGATGATGAAGTCGAACATCGCGATGAAAGCCAGGAACGCGATCAGCATCGCGGCCACGTTGATCGCCAGCACCGTGCCGTCTGACGCGCCCGCCGCCGCGGCGTCGACGACGTTGACATGCAGCCGCTCAACAGTGGTGTTCGTCGTGCCGAGGGTCTCCGGAGTCTCGGTCTCGGGCAGAAGAATCTTCGCCAGGTACAGTCCGCACGGCGCTGCCATGACGCTCGTCGTCAGAATCGCCACCGGGTCTGCGCCAAGCGTGATGTAGACGGCCATGACACCACCAGAAATGGTTGCCATGCCGCCGATCATCATCGCCAGCAGTTCTGACTGCGTCATCTTCGGCACGTAGGGCTTGACGATGATGGGGGCCTCGGTCTGCCCCATGAAGACGTTGGCTGCCGACGCCAGGGTTTCCGCACCGCTGGTGCGCATGAAGAACATCATCGCGCGAGCCATGACCCGCACGACGAACTGCAGGACTCCGAAGTAGTAGAGCACCGTGAAGAATGACGACACGAAGATGATCGTCGGCAACGCTGTGAACGCGAACACGAACCCGTTCGGCAACACCCGCCCGAGCGCCTCACCGTTGGCGAGATCGCCAAACACGAAAAGGGAACCCGCATTCGTGAAATCCAGGAATCGCTTCACCACTCCCGACACCAGCGAAAACAGCTCGTAACCCGGCCTCCAACCGTTGATATTGAGTTTCAAAATGAACAGTGCGAAGAGCCATTGCAGTGCCATCCCCCAGCCAACGGTGCGCCAACTCACGGCGCGAAGGTTGGTGGAGAAGGCGGCGACAATCAGCATCAGCACCACGACGCCAAGGCCGCCGCGCACCGTCGTTGAAAGCATGCTGGCCCCCAGCACAACGGCCAGGCCAAGGGCCAGCGCGACACCTGCCACAATCAGACGAAGGGAGCGATCGGACGCCGCTGAGGAAGATTGGGTCATAGACTCTGTGCCTGAATGGTCCGGCCGTCGATGGTCTCCATCACCAGCGACCGCTGGGGTGGGGCTGCCTCTCCGACCTCGGTCGCAACCTGCAAATGCACCAGCGCGGCCTCCAGCGACGCGGTGTCGCGGTAGTACACGCGCATGACAGGTTCGCCGGCATTCACGGTCGCACCTTCGTCCACGAGAAGATCAATTCCCACACCGGGGTCCACGGCTGCATCAGCATGGTCCCGCCCGGCACCCAATGCGACCGCCCCATGCCCGACCCGGCCCGCGTCAATTCGAGTGATGACCCCGCGCTTCGTGGCTCGGACGAGCGCCTCGCGGTCGGCCAGGGGCAGGAGAGCGGGATCGTCGATGACCCGAGGCTCGCCGCCCTGGGCGGCAATGATCTGGCGGAACTTCTCGACGCCCCGGCCCGAGCGTAGCGCTTCCCGCACGCGGCCTGCCGCCTCGTCCTCTCCCGCCACGCCCCCGAGTATCAGCATGCGCGTGGCCAGTATCACTGACAACGACTCCAGATCCTCCGGGCCCTCGCCCTTGAGAGTCTGGATCGCCTCCCGGACCTCGCTGGCATTGCCAACCCGGCGCCCCAGCGGTGTGTCCATCCGCGTGAGCAACGCCTCCGTCCGAAGTCCGCTTCGCTCAGAGATGCCGACCAGCCACTGCGACAATTCGCGGGCCTGGGCCAGATCGTTCATGAAGCCGCCCGAGCCGACTTTGACGTCCAGCACCAACGCCCCAATGCCCTCGGTCACCTTTTTGCTGATAATCGAGGAGGCGATGAGCGGAATGCTCTCGACCGTGGCCGTGACGTCCCGAAGCGCGTACATCCGCCGGTCGGCCGGAGCGACCTCAGCCGTCTGGCGAAACAGGACACAGCCAGTCTCCGACAAGGTCTGTCGGACCTCCTCGACTGACAGGCCGGTCCGGAAACCGGGAATTGCGGCAAGTTTGTCGAGCGTCCCGCCCGTGTGGCCCAATCCCCGGCCGGACATCATCGGCACAAGGGCACCGCACGCAGCGGCCAGTGGCGCCAGTACCAGTGAGGCCTTGTCGCCCACGCCACCGGTGGAGTGCTTATCCACCGGGGTTGATCCATTTTCGGGTCGCAAAACATCAGACGGGTCCAGCCGGGCCCCGGACTCCGCCATGGCCTGGGTCAGCACCGTGGCCTCATCGAGCGTCATCCCCCTGAGGAAGATGGCCATCAGCATCGCGGTGACCTGGTAGTCCGGCCAGGAGCTGTCGGCGACGCCCCCGGCAAACGTCTTGATGGCTTCTCGACTGAGTACATGGCCATCGCGTTTCAGGCGAATGATGTCGAGTGCGCGCATCGGGGGCCAGTATATTGCCACTATAGTAAAAACGTGACTGAGACGGCGCGCCTCCTCTTGACCGCAGGTATCCTGTCCGCTGTGGGTCTGGCGGTCTTTGCATGGCGGCTCTCGCGCCCGGGCCGCGCGGGGCACGAGTATCTGGTTGATCAGCTGAAGCTGTCCCAATTGGCCGGACTGCTGCTGGCCGGCGCCGGCGGCACGGGCATCGGCTTGGCCGTGGCAAGCGCCTCCGCGCCCGGCGCGTTCGTGGAGGCCAGTGCCGGCGTCCTGACCCTGGCGGCCGGCGTCGCCGTGCTTCGGCGCGAGCCTGTGGAAGCACTCCTCATCGCGGGTACCGTCTTCCTGCTGCATGCCGGATTCGCCTGGTTCCACCGCCCCGCGTTCATTGCGGCTGAGTTTGTGCCTCGCTGGTTCGCCACGGGGCTCACGGCGTTCGACGTTTACATCGGGGCCCTGTGCCTGCTGGCCAGGCGGGCGAGACCGCGTTGAGGCGAACGGTAGATTAATGGACATGACAAAGATGAACGCAGTCAGACTCTGTCGGCTTCTGGTGGGCGCACTGGCTGGGGCCGTGGCGCTCGGAGAGATCCCCGTTCCCGCGGCTCAGGGTGCGCAAGCGCCTGCCAGCTCGCCGCACCTCGTGGTTATCCTTGTTGTCGACCAGATGCGCGCTGATTACGTCACGCGCTACGGTCACCAGTGGACCAAGGGCCTGCGGAGGCTGCTCGACACGGCCGCTGTCTATCCGCTGGCGCAGTATCCCTACGCCGATACGGTCACGTGTGCCGGCCATGCCACGATCTCGACCGGGACGTTTCCGGCCGTCCACGGATTGATTGGCAACGAATGGTATGACCGGGGCGAACGCCGATCCGTGACCTGCACGGCGGAGGCATCTGAGTCGGTGCCGTTCGGAGGAAGGACCGGCTCTGAACATCACGGTCCCACGCGCCTCAAGGCCTTGACGTTCACGGACGAACTTCACCGTCAACTCGCACGCCCTCCGACGGTTGTGACGCTGTCGCTGAAAGCCCGCTCGTCGATCATGCTGGCGGGCCGGCCTACGCCGTCGACCTACGCCGTCTGGCTGGAAGACGACGGGACGTGGGCCACGTCGACCGCGTACACCACGACACCGTGGCCGATTGTTGACGAGTATGCCGGAAACCATCCGATTTCCCAGGACTACGGTCGGGAGTGGACGCGCGCACTGCCGGCTTCGTCCTATGTCTTCAGCGACTGGGCTGAGGGTGAACGAACGCCCGTGGAGTTCCCACACCCTCTGGTGAGCAGGAGCGGCGAGCCGAATTCGGAATTCGCGACGTTGTGGAAGCGCTCGCCGCAAAGTGACCGATACCTGGGACAACTCGGCCAGCATCTGGTCCGTGAACTCAGGATGGGACAAGAGCCCGGAACGGACGTGCTGGGCGTCAGTTTCTCAGCACTCGATCTTGTCGGGCATGAATACGGTCCCTACAGTCACGAAGTGCAGGACATCCTGATACACCTGGATGAGACGGTCGGTGTGCTCCTGAACACCCTCGATCAAGTCGTGGGGCGCGACCGGTACGTCGTCGCCTTGAGCAGTGACCACGGCGTCGCGCCGATACCGGAACAGGACACGCCGGCGGGGGACGGGACCAGGCGCCTTTCCCTGAGAGACTTCCGGACGGTGATCAACGAGGCTGTCGGAACGTTCGTGGGCCCTGGCCCCCACGTGGTCAGTCAGTCGGGCCCCAATGTCTATCTCGCCCCCGGTGTGCTGTCGCAGGTGATGGCCACACCAGGCGCTCGTGAAGCCATCGCCAGGGTGCTCCAGGAACAGCAAGGCATCGCGCGAGTGTTCTGGGCCGACGAACTGGAGTCATCCGTGCCGACCAACAACGCGCTGCTGCGCGCCGCTCGATTGAGCTATGTGCCTGGCCGTAGCGGCGATCTGATGGTGATGTACGCCCCGTACTGGATGGCTCGAGCCGCCGGCACCACCCATGGCACGCCCCACAGCTACGACCAGCGCGTACCGCTGCTGTTCGCCGGCGCCGGCATCAAGCCTGGTCGGTACCTCGTCCCGGCAACCCCCGCCGACATAGCACCCACTCTCGCGCATCTGGTCGGAATCACCCTGGCCCGCGTCGAGGGCCAGGTGCTGACGACGGCCCTCAAGTGAGTGGCCGGCAGCGCATGAGGCCCCAGGTCTCGAGTCCGGAAGCCACCTCGCGATGCGCAATCACGGTGTAGCCGAAATGCTCGTAGAGCGTGACGTTCTGGGCCCGTTCGGTGGTCAGGGACACACCCTCCGAGCCCGGGTCCAGCCAGGCCATCTCCGCGACCGCGTCCAATAGGGGGCGCGCCAGCCCCTGGCCCGCATGGGACCTGCGAATCCCAATCATGTTCAGATGGTGGTGCGGTCCGAGGCCTGACAGCATGGCCGCCGACGCAACGGCGTACGCCTGATATCGCTCGCGCGCGGGCTCGCCCAGCTGGCGCCATGCCTCTTCGGCGATCGCGCCAATGTCAGAGGGCGGCTCCGGCTCCACCGGCAGCGTGAGAATCGCCGCTCCAACGAGGCGTCCCGCATCCAGCACCCCCAGGATCGGGCCCCCGCGGCGCACCCGTCGTGTCACGAACAGGGCTGTCAGCCGTCGCATCCGCGCCCCGACGTCCCCTTCCGATCCAACGACGAATCTCATGACGGGATAGTCATCAAACGCATCGGCAAACACCTCGATCACGTCGTCGAGGCGGTCAGCAGCGAGGGTGATGGCCGTCGTCATCGTTCTACAGTATCGTGGCGCCATGCCCGTCACTGCCCCGCCCACGGCGTTCACCCGGAGGGTCCTGTACGTCCTGCGGCGGATACCGACCGGGCGGGTCGTCACGTACGGCGACGTCGCCCGCCTGGCCGGGCGCCCAGGAGCGGCGCGAGCTGTCGGACAGGTCATGCGCCGCGCAAACGAACCCGGGCTCCCCTACCATCGCGTGATTGCGGCGGGAGGCCACCTGGGCGGCTTCGGCCGTCATCCCCAGATAAAGGCAGGGTTGCTCGCGGCCGAAGGACTCTCGATTCGACGTGGACGGGTTCTTGATTTCGCCAGGCGCCGATGGGACGGGTGAGTGCTCTGGAACCGGGCCGCCGGAGGCGTCAGTCCATGATTCGGGCACGATCGCTGAACTCCCGGGGCGTTCCCGCCGTCTTTTCAGGCAAAGCAACGCGTGAACCCAATGTCCTCGTCTAAACCTTTGAACGTCGGCGTGCCAGCACATAGCGATATGGCGCTGGCGCAGAGGTGCGCCACAGGCGACCCCGAGGGGTTCGAGGAGCTCTACCGGGTGTATTCGCCACGGCTGTTCGGCTTGGCCTGCCGGATGGTCGGCTCGACGGAGGCGGAGGATCTCCTCCAGGAGATCTTCCTCAATTCGTATCGGAAGATCCGTCTGTACAAGGGCGAATCAGCGCTGGGCACGTGGCTGTTCAGGATGGCCACGAATCTGTGCCTCGATCATCTGCGCAGCCGGGCCAACCGAACGGCGCAGGTGACCGACTCGCTCGACGGTGAGGATGCGCGACCTCAGGAGGGCGGCCGGGGTCCGATCCTCGGGGTGATCGACAGGCTCGACCTGGAGCGAGCGTTGGTGGACCTGCCACCGGGGTGCCGGGAGGTCTTTGTTTTGTACGATGTGGAGGGGTTTGAACACCGAGAGGTGGCAGCCATGTTGGGTATTTCAGCGGGAACATCGAAGTCGCAGTTGCACAAGGCGCGCATGCGTTTGCGCGAAGCCCTGGCATCTCGGCACGCACGAGCGGGGTCCGGCACGTGACCTCCGCCTGTGCCGGCGTGCGCCCCCGCTTGAGTGAGTACGTCGATCAGCACCTCGATCCGGGAAGCGCAGATGAGATTCGCGCGCACCTGGCCACGTGCGAGGAGTGCCGCGGACTTGCGGCCGATCTCGACCGTGTCAGTGGAGTCGCGCGGAGCCTTGGGCCCATCCAGCCGCCGGCGCATCTGTGGCTCGAGGTCGCAGGCCGTATCCGGCAGGAGGAGGGCACCGCGGCTCCGGTGCCCACGGCGCCGCCCACTGAGGCCGACCTGCCGTCGACGGGAGGGACGTGGCAGTGGCTCGGCCTGGCAGCAGCGCTGACACTCGTGACGCTGGGCGTCTACTCACTCGGACAACCCGATCCAGCCGAGCCTTCAACCATGGTCGACGCCGGGTCGGGCAACGCCACAGAGGTTCCCACCGTCGAAACGGTTGAGGAAACGATGCAACGCGCAGAAGCGGAATACGAAAAGGCGATAGCCCAGCTCGAGCAGGTGCTGAAGAATGGAGACTCC
>JAHEFO010000062.1 GCA_024640135.1 Acidobacteriota bacterium | reverse complement strand
GGCCCAGATGATGCCTCCCCGGCTTGATTGGAGACGGCTCTTCCCATGACGGCCACCACGGACATGTGCCGCGGCGAGGTTTCGAGGGCCGTGGGGAAATGACGAAGCCTGATCGCGTCCTTGGCGTCGGCCTCGTCGGTGTGGGCTGGGTGGCGGCCCAGCACCTGCAGGCATTTCAGAGCAACCCCCAGGCGCGCATTGTCGCGCTCTGCGGGCGGAACGAGGCGCGCGCCAGAGCACGGCTGTCCAAGGCGGGCGTCTCGGTGCCGGATGCCAGATTCACGACGCGCTATCGCGACCTGTTGAACGCTCCGGACATCGACATCATTTCGATTGCGACCCCCAATCATCTGCATGCGGACCAGGCCGTTGCGGCCGCCCGCGCGGGGAAGCACCTCCTGCTCGAAAAGCCCACCGGACTCGATCACGCGGAGCTGAAACGCATTCGCGACGCTGTCGCACGTTCGGGCATCCGCACCATCGTGTCGTTTGAACTGCACTACAACCCGTACCTGCGATTCGCAAAGTGGCTGCGCGAGGAGGGCTGGCTGGGGCGTCTGGTGTTCGCCAGATTCCAGTACTTGTCGCGCGTCACCGATTGGTATTCGGGTTGGTCATGGGTGCGCACGACCAGGAGCGGTCGGAGCCACCTGCTGGCCGCCGGGTGTCACGCAGTGGATGCCCTTCGGTGGTGCACGGGCCTCGAGGTGATGGAGCTCTCGGCGTTCCACACGAAGATCACGCGGGGCTACCAGTGGCCGACGTCGATTGTCGTCAACCTCACCATGGACAGCGGTCGCAAGACCGCCCCCGTGCTGGCGCAACTGACCAGCTCCACCGACCTCCAGCTGCCGTACACCTTTGGCGTCGAGATGATGGGCGACCGCGCGTCGCTTCGCGACGATCTGATTCTCTGGAATGACTCCCCGGTCGACCTGGCTGCCCTGCGGCGGGCATGTCCGTTTGACGACGTGACGTTTCACAAGGCGACGACGGCGACCGGCGCGCCTGCGATCAGAATCGAGACCGTAATGCCTGGGTCAGCTGACGTGGCGCACCATCCCTTTCAAGGTGAAGTGGACGAACTGGTGACCTGCATTCTTGAAGATCGAGACACCCATCTCAACGTCCTGGATGCCGATCGCACCATGCGTGTCTGCCTGGCAGCGGATCGGTCTGCCGCGCGAGGCGGCCGTCCTGTGCGTGTGTGAGAGGTGTCCTGATGAAGACTGGACCCGGCGACCGGTGCCTGCGGCCGCCATCCGCGTGGCACCGCGCCGGCGAGCACGAGGAGTCCAGGTAATTCAGGCCAACCATTTCCGGCGGGCCTCGTCTATATGTACGGTTGAATAGTACATATGCCTCCTCGAAGCAGTCTCGGTGAATTGGAACTTGTCGTGTTGATGGCTCTGATGCGCGCGGAAGAGGGCGCGCACGGCGCGGCCATTCGTGAGGAAATCGCGGACACCACCGGCCGGAAGGTCACGCCGGGCGCGATCTACCCTACGCTCGATCGCCTCGAGCAACGCGGACTGGTTCGTTCCTACATGGGCGACCCTGTTGCCGCCCGGGGAGGGCGGGCGAAGCGCCACTTTGTGCTGCTCAAACCCGGCCTCGAGGAAGTGAGGCGTGCGTGGCGGCAGTACGCCCTCCTGGCGACGGGTTTGGAATCGGCACTCGGAAAGGGACGGTCACGATGAGGTTGCGCGAATGGCTGGTTCGAATGGCGAGTCGCGCCGTGCCGAAGACGTATCGTGAGGAAGTCCTGGCAGATGTTCGCGAGCAGCACGGCAGACTGCTGCCCCTGGTTGGCGCGCTCCTGCGCAATGGGCGTGATGCCCATCAGCAGTTGCGTCGCCGCCAGTCCCCGGATCCGGAGGCCTCCGGATGGTGGACTGACGTGGCAAGCGCCTGGCGCATGCATCGGGCGAGGCCTGGGGTGGCGCTGGGCGTCGTGTCGATTCTGGCGCTCGCCATTGGCCTCAATACGGCCATCTACAGCATGGTCGAGGCCGTTCTCGTCAGACCTCTGCCATTTGCGGCACCCGAGCGCGTGGTGTTTCTCTGGAACGGTTCGCCTCACCTCGATCGGGAAGCCCTGGCGCCGGCGCGGGCACTGGATCTGCGCGCGCGGATGAGCGCGTTTGAAGAAACGGCGCTCATTGGACACATTTCGATGACGGTGACGGGCCGAGGCCCGGCGCAGCGCTGGTTTGGCGCCAGCGTGTCTTCGAGCTTCTTCGACGTTCTGCAGACTCCGGCTGCCGTGGGACGGACATTTCGCCGCGACGAGCCCGATCGGGATGTCGTCGTGCTGGCGAACCGCTTGTGGGTCGATCAATTCGGCGCCGATCCCTCGGTGGTGGGTCAGAGACTGGTGATGAACGGCCGGTCGCGGACGGTGGTCGGGGTGATGGCGGCGGACTTCTACTGGCCGTCGATCACGCCGCAGACGCTGGCTGATGATCCGCCGCTGTTCTGGACCTGTGCGCCTGTGCCTGACGTTCCTGAACGGCCGTTGCCGTCAGACGAGGACATCACAGTGAATCGAACGATGGGATTCCTCCGAATGGTCGCGCGTCTCCGGGCGGACCGGACCTTCGAGAGCGCCCGCGAAGAAGCCGGCGTTGTAGCGGCTGACCTGGGCCGCGAGTTTCCCCAGACCGATGCGGGCCGGAGAGTGCTGCTGGTGACTGCTCCGGACCAGTTGTTCGGCTCGATTGAGCAGCCAATGTGGTTTGTGTTGCTGGCGAGCGGCCTGGTGGTCCTCTGCGCCTGCGTCAATGTCGGCAATCTGATTCTGGTTCGCCAGGCGGGCCGGCGCCGCGAACTCTCCATCCGTTCCGCACTTGGCGCCAGCCGGTGGAGGCTGGTCCGCCAGTTGATGATCGAGGCGGCCCTACTGGCGATGGCAGGCGGGGTGGGAGGCGTGTTGCTCGGCATGGCCGGTCTGCGTGTGCTCGTGATGCTGGCGCCCGACAGCGTCGGGCGCCTCGACACCGCGTCGATTAACAGCGCCGTGCTCTTCTGGACCGGACTCGCCACGCTGGCCACGGCCTGGTTGTTGGGTGCGCTTTCGGCGCTGGCGCTGTGGCGGGACCGTTCTGCCGGCAGTCTCCGGGGCTCCGGGATTGCGGAGCGTGGGCGAGGACGACTCCGACAGGCGTTGGTGGTCATCGAAGTGGCTGTGGCTGTGATGCTCCTGGTGGGGGCCGCGCTGTTCGGGCAGAGCCTCCTGCGGCTCCAGCAGGTGAATGTGGGATTCGAGACCCGGCAGTTGCTCACCTTCGACGTACTGTTGACCGGGGAACGGGTCGCGTCTGAGCCGAAGCAGACGGAGTTCTACCGCGGGCTCTTCGATCGCGTCCGCGCGCTTCCTGGCGTCCGGAGCGCCGCTGGCGCCATCACGCTCCCGATAGGCGGCGATGATTTTGGCGTGTCCGCGTTTGCCGAGGGCCGACCGCTTCCGCCCCCCGGTGAAGACCGGCGTATCGGATTTCAAGTCGTCTGGGACCAGTGGTTCTCGACGCTGGGGATGCGCATCCTCGATGGCCGGGACTTCGCGCCGCAGGACACGCGCGACACGCCGCGCGTGGTCATCATCAATCAGGCGCTGGCAGATCTTGAATGGCCCGGCACAAGCCCTGTCGGTCAACGCCTCAAGTTCTCGCGCCAGGACGAGGCTCCATGGTTGAGCATCGTGGGGGTCGTCAGCAACGTGAACCACCTGGGGCCCGGTGAGCCGCCCCGCCCGGAACTTTATCTGCCGTACAGCCAGACGGGCCAGGCGATGATGGCCGTCGCCGTCCGCACCGACGGCGATCCGATGGCGCTGGTGTCTGCCATTCGAGCCGAGGCCGCCAAGGTCGATCCGGCGCAGCCGATTTCCGGAATCAGCACCATGGAGGCGCATCTGGAACACACGTATGGCCGCGCCCGCTTCCTTGCCACCCTCACCTTGCTCTTCGGAGCTGTGACAGGCCTCCTCACGATTGTGGGTGTGTATGGGGTGACAAGCTTTGCCGTGGCGCAGCGGACGAAGGAGTTTGGTGTGCGCGCGTCGCTGGGGGCCAGCCCGGTTCGACTCGGGCGAGAGGTCCTGACCAACAGTCTTGCGCCAGTCTGGCTTGGCGCGGCTGTCGGCACCGTTCTGGCCATGTGGATCGGCCGGCTGGTTGGCGCCCTCCTGTTCGACACGGCGCCTCTGGATCCGCTGGCCTATCTTGCCGCCATTGGAGTTCTCGTGGTGACAGCCGGCCTGGCAAGCCTGGTGCCGGCGCGTCGGGCGGCCGCTCTGGACCCGGTCAAAGCTCTTCGCGAGGGATAGAAGCCCGCGGATATAATTCGCTTGGGGATCCGGACATGAAGTGGCGAGGACGACGGGAGAGTCAGAACATTGAGGATCGGCGCGGGAGTCCCAGGGGACTGAGGGCCGGGGGTCTCGGCCTCGGCGGTCTCGTGCTCCTGCTGGCGGTCTCGTACTTCTCAGGTGAGAATCCCGCTGACCTGTTGTCGACGCTCGACCAGGCCGGCTTCTCGGAAAGCGGCGACCTGTCGTCGGGGCCTCCGGCCGACGACGAAACCACGCGGTTCATGCGGGTGGTCCTGGCCGACACCGAAGCCGCCTGGAGCAGCTTGTTTCAGGCGCAGGGCGCCAGGTACGAACCGCCGGTGCTGGTGTTGTTCACCCAGTCCACTCCCAGCGCCTGCGGCCTCGGGCAGTCCGCCATGGGGCCCTTCTACTGTCCCGGGGATCGCAAGGTGTACCTCGACTTGTCGTTCTTTGAGGAACTCGATCGACAGTTCGGGGCGCCCGGCGACTTTGCCCAGGCTTATGTCGTGGCGCATGAGGTCGGCCATCACGTGCAGACGCTGACAGGAATATCGGATCAGGTATCTGCCGCGCGCCGGAGCGCCAGCACGGTCGAGGGGAATGCGCTGTCGGTGCGGCAGGAACTTCAGGCCGATTGCTACGCCGGCGTGTGGGGTCACTTCGCGGCGCTCCAGGGGCTCGTCGAGACGGATGACGTTGAAGAGGGCCTTCGGGCCGCCGCCGCCATCGGCGACGACCGTCTGCAGCGGCAGACGCAGGGACGGGTGGTGCCGGAGTCTTTCACGCATGGCTCCTCGGCACAACGGGTCGAGTGGTTCCGGCGCGGCCTCGAGAGCGGACGGATGGAAGTCTGCGATACGTTCGGCCGGTAGGCCGTCCCTCGCCGCTACGCCAGGACCAGCACCATCAGCGCCAGAGTCAGCAGACTGACGCCCACCACCGACCAGCCGACCGCTCGAAGAGACGTCGCCCGTATCGGCGCGGCGGTCAGCACGAAGAATGCCACCACGCCAGGAATGAGCGTCAGGTGCGCATGGGCTGGCATGACCCCGGCGTTCACGAAAGCTCCAAGAGCCACGGCCGTCGCGGCGCCGAAGATCAGGCCGAGTCCTCGAACCGGGGCAATCGGTCGACGGCTGGTCCGGGCCACCACCACGTGCACCGCACACGTCGCCATCGCGAAGACGCCAGCCCAGGTCACCCAAATCGCTCCGGCCACCGCGGGAGTCAGGCCCCCTGAGAGGCCCACGGGCGCGCACCACCCGCTCAGTGTCACGACCGCCATCAACTCGCCGGCGAGGGTGTGCTCCCGGCCGAACCAGGCCAGCGCCACGGCCGCCACTGAGAGCATGGCCGCAACACCCGTCATCAGGAGAGTCTCTCGCGTGAGGGACGGCCATGCCCAGGCAGCGCCAATCATGGCGAGGCCGCCGAACGTCGCCAGGGAACCCCACGCCGCCCGTCGATGACTGCGTCTTGCCCGAACACCGCGTGTCCCCGCCAGCACGGCGAGTCCCTCGTGCGCCAGGAATCCGCCAAGCGCCAGAACCGCCAGGCCCCAGGCGGCCCTGCCAGGTTGGCCGATGGCCATGACCGACAGCATGGGAAACAGCAACTCTCCATAGGTTCCGTGTTCCCGCGGCACGAGAATCCGCGAGGCTGGTGATGTTGTGTCCATCATTTCAAGAGGCCTGGTCGGTCCGCCCTTTTCGGTGAGCTGGCGTCCTAAATGGAAAGCCCCGGCCGCCTGGCACAAGGGTGATGTGGGGGTTCGTCACAATCATCGTCGGTTTGCGCATCGTCAGTATCCCACTACCCACAGTCCGATTTTGCCGTACTGTTGAGAGCCACATGGAACCCATAGATGACCTTGACCGCCTGGCCGACGAACTTGAGCTAGTCAATCGGGAAGCCATCCCACAGGGCGGAGGTTTGGAAGCGCTTCTGCGACTGATGGCCGAGCGGAACGCCAGCGATCTTCTGCTCGTCGCAGGCGAGCCACCTGCTCTTCGCGTGGACGGCGTTGTTCGCCGGGCTGACGCGCCACTGCTTGATGGGGACGACATCGAACAACTGGTGGTGCCCATGCTGCCGGTGCACGCGCAACGCGCCTTTCGGGATGCGAGTATTGCCGATGCCTCGATCCGGTTGCCCGGCGTCGGCCGCTTTCGTGTGAACCTTCATCGGGAGCGCGCTCGTGCCGCGGCGGTACTCAGGATGCTGCCCAAGGTCGTCCCCCGGTTGGCGTCACTCAATCTTCCCCCCGGGACCGAAGCCCTGGCACGGCTCAACCACGGCCTCGTGCTGATTGGAGGCGCCACTGGTTCCGGAAAGACGACGACGATGGCTGCACTGGTCGAGGAAATCAATCACCGTGATGCCAAACACATCATCACGATTGAGGACCCGGTCGAGTACGAGCACACGAATCAGCGCAGCATCGTCCAGCAAGTCGAGGTCGGGATCGACGCGCCGGATTTCCCGACAGCGCTGCGTTCGGCCTTGCGTCAGGCGCCCGACGTGATCGTGATTGGAGAAATGCGAGACGCAGAGACGATGCGAATCGCTCTGGCGGCCGGGGAAACCGGCCATCTGGTGTTCTCAACCCTCCACACGACAGACGTC
Source organism: Acidobacteriota bacterium (assembly GCA_024640135.1). Classification (GTDB taxonomy): domain Bacteria; phylum Acidobacteriota; class Vicinamibacteria; order Vicinamibacterales; family SCN-69-37; genus SYFT01. The sequence goes on along the minus strand of JAHEFO010000062.1, from coordinate 10,300 downwards.
TCGTCCACGATCTCCAGGCTGACGGATTCGTTCCCTGCGGAGCGGCAGGCAACCATTTGTCAGGAGCTCGCCGCGGCACTGACGGCCGTCTTCGTCCAGACCCTGTTGCCTCGCGTGGGAGGGGGCCGCATTCCCGCCGCGCAGGCACTGATGGTGAGCTACGGGGCGCGCCAGCACATTCGCCGGAATACCCTGCAGCACCTGCATCAGGAAATGACGATCACGCGCAGACTGGGTTCGTTCACGCTGGAGGAGTGCCTGGCCGGCCTCGTCAAGTCAGGGGCAATCGAACGCGCCGAAGCCGCGCTGCGCGCGCAGCATGCCGACGACTTCGAACACGCAATGGCTACCTGAAGTCGAGTAGCTCGATATCGAAGACCAGGACACCCTGCGGTCGTCCCGCGACTCCGTCGTAGGCGAGGTTGCTGGGAATCCAGAAGCGGCGCTTTTCGCCCTTCACCATCAACTGCACACCCTCGGTCCAGCCTGAGATCACCTCGTTGAGGCGGAACTGGGCCGGCTCGCCTCGATCGAGAGAGCTGTCGAACTTCTCGCCATCCGGCGTCCACCCTGTGTAGTGGACGAGGACTCTGGACGTGGCTGTTGGGTGTGCCGTGCCCGTGCCGGCCTGGATCATCGTCCACGAGATCCCGGACGCGGTCTTCTGCGCATCGGCGGGGATCGCGAACTCCCCGCCCGCACATCCAATCAATCCCATGGTCACAAACAGAAGTACGGAGACTCGACGCATCATGTGTGCCATCTTATCGTGACACCGAAGATACTTTGGAAATGACGCCCCAATACGCCCATCTGCTCGATCGCACCGTTCGTTACCACGAAGCCGGAAGTGGGCGGGCGGTGATCCTCCTCCATGCGTTTCCATTGAGTGCGGACCAGTGGCTTCCGCAGCTTCACCGCGTACCGCCGGGCTGGCGCATGATCGCCCCTGATGTGCGCGGTTTTCGGGGGATCGGACAGGCCTATCAGGACATCGGTCTCGACACCGCGACAATGGCGACGCACGCGGCGGACGTACTGGCCTTGATGAACCACCTGGACCTGGACCGTGCGGTTGTCGGCGGCCTGTCGATGGGCGGGTATGTCGCGCTGGCCGTCGCCAGAGTCGCGGCCAGGCGCCTTGACGGGCTGGTGCTGGCTGATACCAAAGCCGTTGCGGACACCGAAGCGGGTCGGGCCGCGCGCGACGCGATGATCGCTCTGGTCTCGGAGCAGGGGCCCGAGGCAGTGGCCGATCGGATGTTGCCCGGGTTGACCGGTGAGACGACGCAACGGGAGCAACCCGAACTCGCGGGGGCGCTCAAGGCGCTGGTGATGAAGAACACGACTGAGGCAATTGCTTCAGCCGTTCGCGCGATGAAACTCAGGGAGGACGCCACCGGCTGGCTGCCCTCGATCGCGTGTCCGACCCTGGTCATCTGCGGGGCTGAGGACACACTGACGCCTCCTGCCGAGAGTGAAGCGATGGCGTCCGCCATTCCAGACGCGACTCTGGTCCTCCTTCCCGGCGCAGGTCACTTGTCGAATCTTGAGGCCCCGATGGCCTTCACGGAGGCGCTCACCCGGTTCCTCAGCCGGATATCATAGGGCGCTGATGCAGCACTTGAGGTGTCTCTCAATTCTGGCGGTCGGACTGATGGTCGTGACAGCTGTGCCCAGCGCACAGACGGTCGCGGGAGCAGATCGCTCCGCATTGCTTGACCGTATCCTCGACGTGTACGTCCGGGACGGGTATGTCTACTATGCCGCGCTGAAGGCCGAGCGCACGAACCTGGACAGTTATGTGGCGTCGCTCGACCTGTCGCCGGATCAACTGGCGCGACTGGGCGACGCCGACACCCGCGCCTTCTGGCTCAATGCCTACAACGCTCTCGTTCTGCGAACGGTCATCAACGCCTATCCGATTCGTGGCAGGGTTGCGGACTACCCGGAGTCCAGCGTCGTCCAGATTCCGGGCGGCTTCGATCGAATCAGGCATCACGTGGCAGGTCAGGTCCTGACCCTGGATGAAATAGAAACGACCGTGATCGCCGGATTCGGTGACGCGCGAATGCTCCTGGCCCTGGGGCGCGGCGCCATTGGCAGCGGGCGCCTGCGATCCGAGGTGTACCGTGGTGCGCGTCTCGAGGAGCAGTTGGACGAAGCCGTAGAGGAATTCGTCACGCGTGGGGATTGTCTCAAGATCGACCGGGATGCCGCCATCGTGCAATTCACTCCACTCTTTGGTTGGCGGGAGCCGCTCTTCGTCAAGACGTTCGGGTCAGGTGGAGCGATGTGGGCGGATCGGTCGGACCTCGAACGCGCCATCGTCGCGATGGCATACCCGCACCTGTTTCCGGGTGAGCGCGAGTTCCTGGCGCTCAACACATTCCGCACGACGTACGGCAGTTATGACTGGCGCCTGAACGATCTGGGCGGCGGCACTTCACAGTAGGAGACGCGGCGACATGGACTTGCAGTTGCGCGACAAGGTCGCGATCGTCACGGGATCGAGCCGGGGACTGGGCCTGGCGGCAGCCACGGCGCTGATCGAGGAAGGGGCCCGCGTCACGCTGTGTGCGCGCGGCGAGGAGGTTCTGCAGGTGGCCGCGACCCGGTTGCGCGCACTCGCCGGCCGGGACGATGCCGTACTGGCCGTGACCGCCGACGTATCGACGAGCGTCGGCGCAGCGGCGGTGCTGGATCAAACCATCGATGCGTTTGGCCGGCTCGACATTCTGGTCAACAACGTCGGCAAGGCCGGCGGGACCGACATCGTGTCGACCACCGATGACGACTGGATGAGCGCCCTTGACCAGACGTTGTTTCCCGCGATTCGCCTGTCGCGCGGAGCTGTGCCCCACATGCGGCGCGCCGGAGCGGGCGTGATTCTGATGATCGCCTCGATCTGGGGACGGGAGTCAGGCGGACGGATGACCTACAACGCCGTGAAGGCCGCCGAGATCGGCCTGGCCAAAGCCATGGCGCAGCAACTGGCCAAGGACAACATTCGCGTGAACAGCGTCGCGCCGGGGTCGATCTCATTCGAGGGCGGCTCGTGGTGGAAGCGGCAGCAGGAGGAGCCTGACGTGATCGCGGACTTCATCAAGCGTGAATTACCGTTCGGCCGGTTCGGGCGCGCAGAGGAAGTGGGCGCGCTTGTTGCGTTTCTGGCGTCGCCGCGCGCCAGTTGGGTGTCGGGAGCCTGCGTCACCGTCGACGGGTGCCAATCGCGTTCGAATATCTGAGGACACATCTTCATGGCTGACGCTATTCAGGCTCTCGCCGACTTCTTCTTCATGCCGTACATCGTCGTCGTCCTGCTGGGGGCGGGGCTGTTCCTGACGGCGCGGTTCAACGTAGTGCAGGTTCGCCGGATTCGTGAGGCGTTTCGCGCCATGCTCACCCGGCAGCCCGGCACCGGCGTCGGGGCGCTCTCGCCATTTCAGGCGTTCATGACCGCGCTGGCCGCCTCGATAGGCACCGGCAATATCGCCGGCGTCGCCGCGGCCATCATTTCCGGTGGTCCAGGAGCCTTGTTCTGGATCTGGGTGTACGGGTTTGTCGCCACCTCGATCAAGTTCTCAGAAGCCGTGCTGGGCGTGAAGTTTCGCGAGGAAGTGGATGGGGAGGTGCGAACCGGCCCCATGTACTACCTGCGGGATGGGCTGAAGTCGCCGTCGCTGGCCTGGATCTATGCCCTGGTCGCCGGCGTGGCCGCGTTGACGACCACGCCGTTTACGCAGCCCAACTCCATCGCCGTGGCGGTAGACCATGTGTGGTCGAGTGGCGACATCGTCGTGCCCGTGCTCGGGGCGGTCAGCCGCACGGCGCTCTTCACGGGACTGGCGCTGGCGGTCATGACCTGGGCCGTGATCATCGGCGGGATCAAGTCGATCGGCCGCGCGGTGGAGAAGTTGTCCCCGCTCAAGGTCGGTCTCTACTTGCTGGGTGGGTCGATCGTGATCATCACGTTCATTGATCGGCTGCCCTATGTGTTGTCGCTCGTGGTCGACGAAGCATTCACGATGCAGTCGGCAATGGGCTTCGGGATCTTTACCGCCATGCGCTACGGCATTGCGCGGGGTATCTATGCCAATGAGGCCGGTTATGGGACGGCCGCGGTGGCCTACGGCACAGCGCGTTCCGACCGGCCCTCTCAGCAGGGACTGCAAGCGGTAATGGAAGTGTTCATCGTGTCGTTTGTCACCGGCACGATCAGCGCGATGACCATTCTGCTGTCGGGTGTGGCCGAGACGTCCATTGCCGCGCGCGCGGCCGGCGGGGAGTTTCTGACCAGCACGGCGGCCGTGGCGAGCGCCTTCAACATGGCCATCCCCGATGTGGGTGCGTGGATCGTCGCGGTGTGTGCATTCCTGTTCGGGTACACGACGCTGATTGGCTGGGCCTACTACGGGGAGCAGTTCCTCGAGTACATCCTCGGCCGGTCGGTCACCATGCCGTATCGGTACATCTACTGCCTGTTGATTCCCTTTGGCGCCGTGATGCGGCCCGAGCTGGTGTGGGCCTGGGGTGACTTGATGAACGGGTTGCAGGTGTTCCCGAACGTCATCGGCCTGATCGGTCTGAGCGGCATTGTGGCGGCCTACGCGAAAGGCAGAGGTTAATCGGTGATCTGCAATCGGCAGGTGGTAATCGATTATCTGCACATCTGAATTCCCCAATCTGGCAGTCATCGGGCAATCTGGTAAACATTTTCGCCGCTTGATCGCCCCTCGGCCCGACTGGTACGATGACCGCTCATGTCGAGCCTCCCCGTTCTTCCAGCTGACGCCAGGAGCAAGGACGAGTCGCTGAGTCAGGCGCTCGAGCGGATGCTCTCGGAGCACGACCGCGCGGTTCGGGCGTCCGAGGACGACCCCCACGTCACGGCCGTGCGGCGGCTCGAGGCGGTCGAGGCCCAGTACGCATCTTTCCCGGACGTGCTGGACCCTCGCCTGCTGAAGGCCATCAGCAGCCGGGGGATTTCGCAGCTCTATACCCACCAGGCGGAGGCCGTCGGTCACGCGATGGCCGGGCGGAACGTCGTGACGATCACGCCAACGGCCTCGGGCAAGACGCTTTGCTACAACGTCCCGGTCATGGACGCGATCCTCAAGGATTCCTCCACTCGCGCCTTGTACTTGTTTCCGACGAAGGCTCTGGCGCAGGACCAGCTGGCCGAGCTCCATCAAATGGCGGAACTTGTCGGTGCGGAAGGCGGGGGAGACATCGGCGTGTTCACCTACGACGGCGACACGCCACAGGACGCCCGGCGCGCGATACGCGGCCGCGCGCACGTCGTGTTGAGCAATCCCGACATGCTGCACGCGGGAATTCTGCCGCACCATCCCCGCTGGGCGAAGCTGTTCGAAAACCTGAAGTTCGTGATCATCGATGAGCTGCACGCGTATCGCGGAGTGTTCGGCAGTCATCTGGGCAACATCCTGCGCCGGCTGGACCGGGTGTGCCGGCATTATGGGTCGTCGCCGACGTTTGTCTGTTCGTCGGCCACCATCGCGAATCCCAGGGAGCTGGCCGAACGCCTGACTGGTTCGCCGTTCGAGTTGGTTGAACGAAGCGGCGCGCCAAGAGGGGAGAAGTACTTCATCTTCGTGAATCCGCCCGTGGTGAACGCGCAACTTGGCATCCGGCGCTCGTACCTTGCGGAAACGCGTCGTGCTGCGATTGAGTTTCTCAAGCGCGGTCTGCAAATCATCGTGTTTGCGCAAAGCCGGTTGTCGACCGAGATCCTCACGACGTATATGAAGGACGCGTTTGCCGGTCCTCCCGGTGCTGCCGATGTGGTGCGCGGCTATCGGGGAGGGTACTTGCCGCTTCGCCGCAGGGAAATCGAACGTGGTCTTCGCAGCGGCGAGGTCAGGTGTGTCGTCTCGACGAGCGCGCTGGAGCTGGGCATCGATATCGGCGCGCTGGATGTGGCCGTCATGGCCGGGTACCCGGGTTCGATCGCCGCGACGTGGCAGCGTGCGGGACGGGCGGGACGCCGATCGGGTCGCTCCGCGGCCGTGCTGGTGGCATCGAGTGCGCCGATCGACCAGTTTGTCGTGAGAAATCCCGACTATTTCTTTGACGCGTCGGCCGAACACGCACTGGTGAATCCGGACAATCTGCACATCCTGCTCGACCATGTGAAGTGCGCGGCGTTTGAGCTGCCCTTCACGTCGACATCGACCTTCGGCGCATACAACGTCCAGGAGATGCTGTCGATTCTGAGTGAGGAAGGCTTCGTCCAGAAGGCAGGTGAACAGTGGCAGTGGACCCATGAGTCGTACCCGGCCGACGCGGTGAGCCTTCGCTCGGTCAGTTCAGACAACTTCATCATCGTCGACGTGACTCACGGAGAGCGGGTGATTGGGGAGACTGATTTCACGAGCGGTCCGTCCGTGCTGCACGAGAAGGCCATTTACATCGTTGAAGGACAGCTCTATCAGGTGGAGCGGCTGGATTTTGACGGCCGCAAGGCGTTCGTGCGCGCCGTGGAGTGTGACTACTACACCGACGCCATCGACTACACCAAGGTGACGATTCTTGACGACATGTCGCCGGGTGCCTCTTCGGAAGGCCACGAAGAGGAAGAGACGGCCCACGTCAGTCCACACCCCTCTTCCCCGGCGCACCATGGGGAGGTCCATGTGGTGTCGCGCGTGGTCGGCTTCAAGAAGATCAAGTTCTACACGAACGAGAACATTGGCTCGGGTGACCTCGACCTCCCGGAGCAACAGATGCACACGTCGTCGTATTGGGTGACGATTCCCAGAGAGACGATGGATGAGGTGCCGTACGGCTTGGCCGATCGGCGCGATGGGGTACTGGGGCTGGCGTTTGCGATGAGGAATGTCGCGCCGCTTCTGTTGATGTGCGACAGTCACGATCTTGGTCTGTCGGTGGACGGAGTGACGACCGACGAGGCCGCGCGGACGGCCGGGGCGGTCGCTCCGACCATCTTCATCTACGACAACTATCCCGGCGGCATTGGATTCAGTGAGCCGCTATACGGCATGCATGAGGACTTGATCGCCAAGACCCGGGAGCTGATCGACGGGTGTCCGTGTCGATCCGGATGTCCGTCCTGTGTGGGGCCTGAAGGCAACACGGGGCCCCTGGCCAAGACGGTGGCGTCTGAACTCCTGCGGCTGTTGTCACCGACGACGGAGGCACAGATTCCGGAATGAGGGATCTGGCCTCTCGCCTGAGGGCAATCGTCCGCGAGAATCGGCTGGAGCCGACTGTCGAAGCCGGCGAGACCGCCGGAATGGCGGTCTCACCGGGACCAGCCGATCGTGACGCGCTGGCGGCGGTCGCCGCCGCGCTCGGCGGGTCCATCGTCCCGGCCATGGCGGGTGGAGCGGGCCATGAAGAGGAGCATAGCGCCTGTCTGGTGGTGGACCGCGACTATGACTGCAGCCGGTACCACGGCCGTCGCCCGGTCGAGGCGTGTCGTGTTTCGCCTCACGCACCGGTTGCGCTCTTCGAGCCGCGACTGGCGGCTGTCAGCGATTGGGCGTCGCGCCTGGTGTTCTTCGATATCGAGACGACGGGCTTGAGTGGCGGCGCCGGGACTGTCGCGTTCCTCGTCGGTTGCGGGTGGTTTGAGGCCGATGCCTTCCGGGTGCGACAGTGGCTGATGACCGGGCCGGCGGGCGAAACTGTCCTGCTGGATGCACTCGCCCGGACGCTGGGTCGCGCCTCCCTCCTGGTGACGTTCAACGGACGCACCTTCGACGTGCCGTTCATGGAAATGCGCTGGGCGTTCCATCGTCAGTCGAATCCCGTGGAAGAAGTGCCGCACCTCGACATGCTTCCGGCGGCGCGTCGCCTCTGGAGCCGTCGCGAGGACGACACGAGTTGCAGTCTCACCGCGCTCGAGCGATCCGTGCTGGGGTTCCATCGCGTCGGTGACGTTCCCGGTTTTGAGATTCCGGCGCGCTACTTCCAATTCCTGCGCACGGGCGACCCTGCATCCATCGAGGCGGTGCTCGAGCACAACAGGCTCGACCTGGTGTCAACGGCCGCAGTCACGGCCCATGCGCTGCGACTGGCCGAAGACGGGCCGCAGTGGTGCCGCGAACCATCCGAACAGCTGGGCCTCGGGACCTTTTACGAACGGCAGGGCGATGTGGAACGCGCACTGGATGCGTATGGGTTGGCCGGGGTGGCTGACGACCGCGATGTCCGCGGGCGCGCACTTGAGCGGCAGGCGTTGTTGTTGCGGCGTCAGCGGAGGTTTGACGAAGCCGCGGCCGCGTGGCTGCGGCTTGTGGCTGGCGCACGAAAGCCCTTCAGCGGAATTGAACGGCGTGCGGCTGAAGCGCTGGCGATTCATCACGAGCATCGCGCGGGAGATCTGGGTGAGGCCAGGCGGTATGCCGAGGTCGTGAAGGGACAGGCCAGTGGGCGCCATGTCGCCAGCGTTGAGCATCGACTGAACCGCATCGCGCGGAAACAGAAAAAACAAAAGGGCGACCCGCAGGCCGCCCCTTTGCTGGATTCCGATTGAGACCGCGCTGAGCCGCTTACGCGCTCGCGCCAGATTTCTTGGCCTTGGCCGCCTTGTTCGCGGCTGCCTGCAGCTTGCGGCCTTCCGCCGTCTGGGCGCCAAAACGCTTCGTGAACCGTTCCACTCGACCCTCGGGGTCGACCAGCTTCTGGCGACCCGTGTAGAACGGGTGGCAGTTGTTGCAGATGTCGAGATGCAGGTCTTCTTTCGTGGAGAACGATTTCCACGTGGCCCCGCACGCGCATCGCACGTCAGTCTCGGTGTACTTGGGGTGAATACCTGGCTTCACAGACAGCTCCTTTTGCCAACGGACAAACATTGATTATAACCCACAGACCCAAGCAGAAGCACCTGGGCCCCGGAAGCCCGGGAGCCCAAAACCCCGGGACTGAGGTCCATGTCCTTATTTTTCAACGACATACCCACGGTCCCACGCGTGCGTCCTGAGCCTGGCGACCAGGTCCGGTGGCAGCCCCGGGCCGTCACCGGCGGCCATGTTGGCCTCGACGTGCCCGATGCGGCGCATCCCTGGAATGACCGTGCTGACCGCCGGGTGCGCCAGGATGAAACGCAGCGCCATCTCCGGCAATGACATCCCATCTGGCAGTTCGTCCTTGAGTCGTTCCACACGGTCCACGGCCTCGGCCAGCCGCGCTGGAGGGAAATACTGATTCCTGAAATCGCCTTCAGGCCACCGTGTCTCCTTGGTGAGCGTTCCTGTCAGGCTGCCTTCGTCGAGCGGGACTCGGGCGATGATGGCGACACCCATTTCGCGGCACAAGGGAAAGAGGTGTTCTTCAGGGTACTGGTCGAAAATGTTGTGTGCCACCTGCACACTGTCGACCAGGCCGGTGCGCAACGCCTCGATGACGTTGGCCGGAGCCCAGCGGTTGACGCTGATGCCGAATCCATGAACCTTGCCTGACCGTTTCACGTCTTCGATTGCGCGCATCCATTCATCGCGTTCGGCCCATTCGTCGGTCCAGACGTGAAACTGCTGCAGGTCGATGCGCTCGACACCGAGATTCCGAAGGCTCGTCTCAGTGGCTTCCATGACGTGGTCGGGCGGAAAGACATCGGCCAGGTCGTATTCGGGTTTCGCCGGCCACTTGCCGTTCTTTGGCGGGACCTTCGTGGCGACGAACACCCTCCTGTCGCGATGGGCCGGGAGTACCTGCGACAGGAGGCGCTCGCTCTTGCCCTCGCCGTACGCGAGGGCCGTATCGAAGAACGTGCAGCCCATCTCAATGGCCCGGTGCAGCGCCGCGACGGATTCCGTGTCATTCGACCCCGTCCATCCCCCCATCCCCCACAGCCCGTAGCCCACTTCTGACACCGGCCAGCCAAGTCGTCCGAACGTCCGTGCTCGCATCCCGCCATTGTATGGCCCCGGCATGCCGCACCCGGCTGCTGCTAGAATTCCCCAGCGTCTGGAGGAATGAAATGAAACGCGTCTCACTGGCCCTGTCGTTGTTGTTGTCGGTCGCGGGGATTGCCGCGCAAGCGCCGGAGCGGGTCGACACCGCCGCGATCAACAAGATTCGTGAACAGGGCCTGGGTCAGTCCCAGGTGATGGACACCCTGTTCTACCTGACGGATGTGCACGGTCCCCGCCTCACTGGCTCACCCGGATTCGAGGAGGCTGGCGACTGGGCCGTAGCGCGGCTCAAGTCGTGGGGGTTCCAGAACGCCCACAAGGAACGGTGGGACTACGGAACAGGCTGGTCGCTCGACAAGTTCCACGCCACAATGACCGCGCCCCAGACAATGCCGATTATT
>JAHEFO010000290.1 GCA_024640135.1 Acidobacteriota bacterium | reverse complement strand
CCGGAGAAGCGGCTGATCGAATCACTCCCCTCGCCCAGAAACAGGCCGCCCGAAGCCTCGACCGCCACGTTGTCGCGTACGCTCCACGATATGAGGCCTCGCAGGAATCCCGAACGATCTTCGGGATTGACGACACCGAAGACGCGGGCCAGATGTCGCTCACGAGAGAATCTCCGCTCAATCGAACCGATGATGTTGACATGACTCTGCGTGTAGGACGAAGCCACCGCCGACCACTCACGATGCCAGACGAAAGATCCGAATAGATGGTAATTGCCCGCGGCACGATCGAATCCGGCGCCGGCGTCCACAGCCTTGCCCTCGGCCGGCCCGAGGGGACCGCTCAGGGTCTTGTCAACGAACGCCGCGGCCTCGCCACGGATCGCCCATCCGCCACGTACCAATTCCACGTCACCCGCAATCATCGTGATACGCGGATAGCGCTCCACCAGCTCGCCCACGACCGACACTGCGGGATCAGACCGGACTGCGGGGTCAAAGGACGGCTCGAAGGTCACCACGCCGAATCCATCGAACCCGCGCCACGCCGATACGCTCATGTCCACCCGGCCCACGGTCGTGGACACCCGAAGTCCGCTCTGGAGATTCCTCCATGAGGCTGACGGTGTTTCACGGCGGACCCCCTGACGCACAGCCACCCCGGCGGGCAACACGAGGTCTTTCAATAGACTGAACGGCGAACTCGCCTCGTCAAGGCCGTCAAAACGGCTCCGGCGGCCCGGCAACGCACCCACCACTTCAACGACCGTCTCCGCCGGCAGGAATACCCGGCTCCGCACGAACGCCAGAGGCAATCGCGCATCGGCCCGTCCGTCGAGAAAGAATTTCGCGGTATCGATTGGATTGATCACATCAGACGGCATGACTTCGTCGAGCCGGCCCCACACGATACGCCCGTACCCCATCCGGACATCAGCGTCCTCAGTTCGCAATTCGACCCATGCGTCGCGCACATCCACCGTTCCATCGTGGACCCGGCCCGCCCGATCGGCCACGATCGCTTCGGCCACTCCCTCGAAACGCAATTGCAGCCACCCTGCCGGATCGGCGGTGACATCCACCAGCGCTCTGGCACGCAACTCACGCGTGTCCCTCTGCTTCGGAAACACATCGGCCAGCGCCGATACTTCGCCGTGGATCGCAAGACTTCCCGGCCGCGCCGGCACCGGCGAAGACACCTGAGGCGACAGGCCCTGCGCAACCAGCGCCGCAATCAGGGACCAGCTGTTCATGCTCGTTCCAGCTCCTGCGCATGCACCCGCTCGGCGCCAAACAGCGCGGGAAACAGCTTGATTGTGGCCGGAAGAATGAAGACTTCTGCCAGGAACGCCATCACCATCGTCAAGGCCAGCAGGCCGCCGAACCATGCGCTCGGGCGGTACTCCGAGAGGGTAAGCACCGCGAAGGCGCAGCAGTTGACGATGGCGGTCGTCAGCGCCGCGCGACCCTCCTGTGTCGTCGCCGTTTCTATGGCTTCGTCGGTGGTGGCGCCTCCGCGCGTCTCACGCCGGTAGCGGCTGATGAAATGAATGGTGTCGTCATCGACGACGCCCAGGGCGACGCTCGCCACCATCACCGTTGCCACGTTGAGCGAAATCCCCAGCCAGCCCATGACGCCAAATACCGCGAGCACCGGCACCAGATTCGGAGCAATCGAAAGCAGACCGAACCTCCACGAGCGGAACACGAGGAAGATCACGCCAAAGACGGTGATGAAGGCGGTGGCGAAACTGGTGATCTGTGACCGCACCAGGTAGCGATCCAGCACGCTGAACAAGCGTCCCGATCCCGTGACCATGACCGTCACGCCCGAACCGGCGAAGATCTCCTGAGCCATCCGGTCTGCCTCAATCACCTGCTGGAACACCAGGTCGGAGCTCATCGACGCCAGCTTGACCGTGACCTGCGCACGAGAATAGTCGCTGGCGGCCATGCGCTCCAGCTCCGCCCTCCCCTCGTCACCCAGGCCGAATACCAGGAGCTCCTGGGCGATTTCCGCCGACGTGTCTGGAATGAGATAGGCTTCTGGCCGGCCGTCGTTGAGCTCACGATGGACTCGCTTGACGTAGTCAGCCATGGACGTGGTCTTCTTGACGAACGGCAGTGCTTCGAGCCTCTGGCTCAGACGATCCATGCGTTTGAGAACATCCGGCTGCCGCATCGATTCGGGCGCGCCCTCGAGAAAGACCTGGAAAGTGTAGATGCCGGACAGTCGCTGGTCGATCACCTGCGCGGACGTGTACAGCTCGTGGTGTTCGCTGAAGAAGTTGATGTGATTGGTATCGACCCGCAGGCGCGACATGCCGACTCCGGCCAGCACCACAAGCAGGCCGACCACGGCCATCACCTGCGGCGCACGCCGCGTGGAGAACATCGCCACCTTGCGTAGCGGCTCAAGGAACCAGGCTTCCTGGGGCACTGTCTCCGGCTCTTCCCTGACCCACCCGAGCATGGTCGGCACCAATACGATCGAGATGGCAAAATCGACCATGACTCCGGCGGCCGCGCCCATTCCGAACTCCCGCACGGCCACTACCTGACTGGTGGCCAACGACAGCATTCCAAGGGCGGTCGTGACGCTGGCGCCGAACAGTGGCGCCAGCAAATGCCTGATCGTGCTGACGAACGCGTCTTCGCGGGACTCAGTGCGGCAGGCGAGTCCATAGTGCTGAAGAATATGTACATCGTCGGCCACCGCCAGCACCACCACCAGCGGGATGATCATGCTGCTCAGCACGTTGTAGCTGAAGCCGAAGAGATCGTAGAGCCCGAGAGTCCACAGCAGACTGACGCCAATCGCCGCAAACGTCAGCAGCGTCTTCTTCACCGAACGGAACATCACGAACAGCGCGAGAAGGGTGAGTGCCAGAATCGGCGGCGTAAATGTCAGCTGATTCGCCAGCGTGACCCGGTTGTACCACTCGGAGATTTCGAGACTGCCGTTGTAGTGGGCCTTGAAGCCGGCCGGCAGCTGCGAATCGACCAGCCCGCGAATCTCGGTCAGGACCTCGGCGCGCACATCATCGATCCTTGTCTCGTCGAAGAAGACAATCACCGCCGTCACGGCGCCGTCCCCGGAGATCAGATCGCCGCGGAACAACTCGTCGTCGAGCGCCCGCTGGCCCACGGCCGCCGGAGTCGTCCGGTCCAGATCCTTGATGAGGCGCCTGACACGGAGGCCCCCGTCATCGTCGGGACCGGACGATGGAAGGGAGTCAACAACCGTGGCGGTTGCGAGGCTGCTGACACGGGTGACGACCTGCACGCGCTCGATGTCGTCGCTGATGTTCTCCAGGAACGCAAACCCTTCCGCGCTGAACAGGCGCTCACGGCTCGGTGCCTCAATGGCGACAATAACCGTGCGTGTGCCGCCGAATTCGTCGCGGAAACGCACGTAGTCCTGGTACACCGGATCATCGGCGGAGAACCACGCCGTCAGGTCATTATCGATGGTCTGAATCTGGGCTCTGGGCGACAGGACCAGCGCCCCGATGACAATCGCGCCCGAAAGAAGAAGGCGCCAGCGATAGATGAACTTCGCCGCCCGAAGACTCAACGAGCGGAGCCCCGCTCGAGCTCCCGACGGCTGAAGTCTGAAGCCTTCAGGCCGACGTTGTATTCCATCTTCTCCACAACCAGTTCCGTGCGGGTGCGCTGGATTGCGTCGACCATCACCATCTCAAGCACCGTCCAGATGCCGGCCACCTTGTCGACCTTCTTGACGTCAAACGTCTTCTGCAATTCGTCCCGCTTGTTGTGGATCTCGGCGTGAACGACGACGAAGTTGTCCTGGCGAACCAGTGAGACGACCCGGGGAAACCGGGCGGATGGCTCCTTGGCGCGCGACTCGAGCTGGTAGACCGCATGAGTGGATCCGTCGGGCGCTGTCCAGGGATCTGGATCGTCAAGCCGGGTGTAGGTGTAGTCGTTGAACTCCCGGCCACCGATGTCCTCGTAGGTGAAATCGCTGCCGACGAAGCTGTCCTGTGTCTCGCTGCCCGCGATGCGGCGCACCCGGCCCAGCGACGGCAGATACAGGAACCGTTCGTCGTCTCCGTCCGGGTCTTCCCAGACCAGAAAGCCGGTACCGTTGATGTCGTTGGGATAAGTGAATCTGGTCAGGGAGCGGTCACCCGGGACTGGACGGCCCTGGCCGCCCTTCAGGTTCAGGGCAGACAGGACGCGCTCGCGCACTCGATCTTGCCGGTCGAACAGGCGCATCCGCATGGTGGAACGGGCGTCGTCGCCCGTGTCGCGATTCTGCACCTGACGGGCAACCCATTCGCCGCTTCGTTCTTGTGGGTTTGCGCGGGGCCCTCCGGGGGCCCCAAGAAGTAGCTCGTTCCCGGCCCAGGTATTAAGGAAGAGAGCTATGAGGAAGTAATAACCAAGGCGGGACATTCGTCTTACGTTGACATGCAGCTTCCTGGGAAGGGAAGCCGTGCGGGTCACATACAGTAGTCGGGCCGGGAACGATGGGGGCATTATGTGAAATCTTTCACAAAGAGTCAAGGTCCATCTCGCTGACCTCGGCGCGGCCACTTCGGCACCCCGGCAAGGGCGCAGCTTCGGCGCCGGGATCCGGAGGCGCAAGTCCGCTCAGGCTCTGGCGTTGGAAGGCATGTCGAAGAAGTCCACCCCGCCCGTTTCCAGGGAGTACTCCGCTCCGACAATCAGGAGCCGGTCGCGCTCGATCAAGTTCTCCAGGACTTCCGAGCCATGCCGAAGGTGGTCCACCGACGCACGAATATTCGCACGCACCGCCTCGTGCACGAGCGCCTCGGGCATATGCCT
>JAHEFO010000289.1 GCA_024640135.1 Acidobacteriota bacterium | reverse complement strand
GTGCTGGGTGCTGGGTGCTGGGTGCTGGGTGCTGGGTGCTGGGTGCTTATGGTCTCAGGTGTCGGTCGCGCATGGCGGTCAGCACGCGCAGGACGCGTGAGTAGCTGCGCACCCCATCGGCCACCCGATTCGATCGCAGGTACCCGTCGTACACGGCAAACGCCCGCTCCCGCACGGCCGGCTTCTGCAGGGCGAGGCGCGCCGTCAGCGCCTCCAGGTCGCGGACCACACCGGGATGGAGTCCAGCGCGCACGCCCTGCCAGACCGATCGCGGCATCGCCCCTGACGTCTCGATGACCACGAACACATGGGCGCTGTACGCCAGGTCCCCGCCCCCCAACGTGCACGCCAGCCACGCGACGGCCGACGCGTCAGCCTCATCGGCAAAACCCGCCAGGTGGGCCCATTCGTGCGCCAGCACCATCGGCCGCTCGAACGGCAGCAACTCCGGGTACACGATGGATTCCAGCACCAGCGGATTCACCATGCCGGTGACGCCCGCCGCCGTGAAGAACGGCGTCAGGACCACGGACACCTTTGGGCGGCCAGGCCGAATGTGCGCCGGCATCCCAAGCTGGCGAAGGGCCTGTTCAAACGGAACAGCCAGGCGATCCGCAACCGATGCGAATGATCGGTCCCCGCCTCCATCATCTGGAGGCCGGGTCGACCCCGAGCCGGCCGAAGCCTGATCGGCCAGCGCCTTGATGTCTTCAGCCGAGACCGTGCCGCCCGCTTCGCCGCGCAGCGTCTCCTCGAGCGAAACACGCCGGTAGTTCAGTCCCCAGGTACCGAGGAAGACGAGGGCGATCATCGCGGTGGTCCGAACGAGCCGGCGAGTCAGTTCCCAGAGTGCCGAAAGGACGCCCCGCCGGCGACCGGTCGAAATAGCCTGCCCCAGTCTCCACAGCACATAGAGCGCCGCGGCGGCCAGGAGCACGTCCATCACGGCCCACCCCACAGTGTTGCTGATGCTCGTCAGCGCCCACTGCAGCCTCGGATAAATCCCGCGCGAGTACACCGCCTCAACCAGCCACCCGGGCCACGGGATCGCCATGATGACGAGCACCAGGGCGGGAACTGCCCACCACCCCCGCACGCGCACCCGGCTCATGAGGGCTCTCGCGAAGGACCGGTAATCAACCGGACGCTTCGCTGGTAGGTCAGGTAGGACACGGCCCACTGAATCAGGACCGAAAAACGATTGCGGAATCCGACGAGTTGCATGAGGTGAATGAACAGCCAGGCGAGCCAGGCCGGGTACCCCTTGAGCCGCACCCACCCAAAATCGCCAATCGCCGAGTTTCGGCCAATCGTCGCCATATTGCCGTAGAACCGGTAATGGAATGGATCTCGCGGCCGGCCCGCGAGCGCCGCAAGCGCCCCTCGAGCAGCATGAGCACCCTGCTGCATCGCCACCTGAGCCACACCGGGCAACGTGTGCCCCTCCTCCGTCTGGAAGGAGGCCAGGTCGCCAATGACCGCCACCTCGGGATGACCGGGAATGGTGAGGTCGCGACCGACAATGACCCGGCCGGCGGAGTCCAGTGGCACACCGAGCGATGAGCCCAGTGGCGACGCGGCCACCCCCGCGGCCCAAAGAATCGTTCCAGCCTCAATCGAGTCTTCGCCAACCATGACGCGATCGGCCTCAACACGCGTGACCGGCTTTCCGGTCCGCACGGACACACCGAGCCTTTCAAGCGCGCGGCGGGCAAATGCCGTGAGGGGCTGCGGATACGTCTGCAAGACCTCAGCGCCGCCCTCGACAAGGATGATCCGCGCGGCCTCCGGGTCGATGGTGCGAAAGTCGTTGACCAGCGCGTGGCGTGAGATCTCCGCAAGCGCGCCCGCCAACTCGACGCCTGTCGGTCCGCCTCCGATCACCACGAACGTGAGCAACCGCCGCTGCACGGCCTGATCCTTTTCCCGCTCCGCCAGCTCAAATGCCATCAACACCCTGGCGCGAATGGCCAACGCATCCTCCAGCGTCTTCAGACCCGGAGCGTGTTCCCGCCACTCGTCGTGACCAAAGTAGGCGTGGGTGACGCCCGCCGCCAGGATCAACGCGTCGTAGGCGACTTCGCCCGGCCCGTCAGCCAGATGCACCACCCGCCGCTCCACGTCAATGCGGGTCGCGTCAGCCAGCCACACCTGAACGTTGGCCTGATCCCGGAGAATCCAGCGGATCGGGGACGCGATGTCCCCAGGCGACAGGGCCGCTGCAGCCACCTGGTACAGCAATGGCTGAAAGAGGTGATGGTTCCTGCGATCGAGCACAACCACGTCGACCTCGGCGTTCGCCAAGGTCCGCGCGGCGCTCAGCCCGCCGAAACCACCTCCGATGATGACGACTCGTGGGCGACCCATCCGGCAATCAGTGCAGCGCCGTCGCGCCGAATCCCGTCAGATAGATGACCACCACGCCAACCAGCCAGCCCAGGAGACACACCATGATGGCCCTGAACGTGCTGTCGTAATCCAACGCCTGCCGGACGGCCACGAACGTCGCCGCAATGAGCCAGAACGACACGATGAACGGGACGAACAGCCCGACAAGCGGCACCACGGCCAACACGCCGAAGAGCCCTGGAGACTGAGCGAATCCGAGCGTCCGCAACAACTGGCCCACGGTCGCTTCGGTCTTCCGGCCCGGGAGAATCCTGGTGCCGATGAACCACAGCACGGCAGATCCAGCCAGCCACGCCACCAGCGCCTGCAGCGCACCATGAACGATCCAACTGGCACTGCCCAGCCCGATATACCAGGCCACGCTCGTCGTGAAACTCGCGACCACAACAATCCCCGCGGCCTGCCAGGTCGCAGAGGAATCGTGCTCGACGTCCTCGTACGTGGCTGGATCAAGTCGAACCGCGCCGACGAGGCGCCGTTGGAAGCTGGCCATGGCTCATCGTACACTCTTCTGTCTATGGCTGAGACCGACGTTCGCCCGCCCGCCTCCTGGGGTCGCTCCACCGTGCACACGGCATGCCCGTTGGACTGTCCCGATTCCTGCAGTCTGTCGGTCTCAGTGGAGGGCGGCCGTATTCAGAAGATCGACGGTGATCACACGGCACCCACCACCGGTGGGTTCATTTGCGGCAAGGTGCGCAAGTTCGATCAGCGCGTGTACTCGTCCGAGCGCGTGCTCTATCCGGCCGTGCGCCGCGGCCCGAAGGGCCGGGGTGACTTCACGGTTGTCCCCTGGGCTGAGGCGCTCGACCGTGTGGCAGAGCAGATGCAGCTCGCCCGCGAGGAATTCGGTCCGTCGTCGGTGCTCCCCTTCTACTACGGAGGGTCGAACGGCCTCATCACCAACGAACTGGAAGACGCCCGTCTCTTCCGCCAGTTCGGGGCCTCCCAGTTGGCGCGCACCGTCTGCGCCGCGCCGACAAGCGCCGCCGCCGCCGCCATGTACGGAAAGATGGCCGGTGTGGCGTATGAGGACTACGCCCACGCGAAGCTCATCGTGGTCTGGGGCGCCAACCCAGCGGCGTCGGGTATCCACCTCATGACTCACATCAAGCAGGCGCAGAAGAACGGGGCGCGCCTGGTGGTGATCGACCCGCGACGGACGCCGCTGGCGCGGACGGCCGACCTGCACCTGCCTGTGACGCCAGGCACCGATGTCGCCCTGGCGCTGGCGCTGATTCGTGATCTTTTTGAGTCGGGACGGGCCGACCAGGCATTCCTCCAGGCCAACAGCACCGGCGCCGATGAACTGCGCGCGGCCGCCTCTGCCTGGACGTTCGCGCGCGCCGCGGAGGTGGCACGCATCGACGAAGGGCTCTTGCGCCAGTTCGCCGACTGGTATGCCACGGCGACTCCTGCGGTCATCCGGTGCGGATGGGGGCAGGAGCGCAATCGCAACGGCGGCGCCGCGACGATGGCGATCCTCGCGCTGCCGGCCGTGGCCGGAAAATTCGGCGTGCGAGGCGGGGGCTACACGATGAGCAACTCAGGCGCGTACGGCCTGACGGCTGAGAACTGGATCAAGACCCCGCTGCCCGATACGCGCATCGTCAACATGAACCAGCTGGGCCGGGCGCTCACCGAGTTCGACGACCCGCCGGTAAAGGTCCTGTTCGTTTACAACTGCAATCCCCTGGCGACGATGCCCGACCAGAATCGAGTGAAACTCGGACTTGAACGCGAAGACCTCTTCACCGTGGTCTTTGAGCAGACGATGACTGATTCAGCCCGGTACGCCGACGTCGTCTTGCCGGCGACGACGTTTCTCGAGCACTACGACCTGGCCAGAGGCTACGGCGCGTATCACTTCCACCTGGTCCAGCCTGCGATTGAGCCCGTGGGCGAGGCGCGTCCCAATCACGAGGTCTTCCGGGAGCTTGCCGTCCGGCTCGGTCAACGCCAGCCGGAAGACGAAGAGGAAGCGCTGGGCCAGACCGAGGCCCTGCTCGAAGTGACGTCCCATCTGCCGGACGAGCTGGCCCGCGTCGTTCACGACGGTGGCGCGGCCAGGGGACCGGCTGGCGGAGCTCCGATCCAGTTCGTGGATGTCCACCCGAAGACGCCGGATACCAGGGTCCATCTGTTTCCCGAAGACCTGGCCACTGCGGCGGGCCTCTACGCCTTCCAGCCGGACCCCGGGACTGACGCGTACCCGCTGGCGCTGATCTCGCCGGCCAGTGCGAACACGATCTCTTCCACGCTCGGCGAGTTCCGGCCCGGCCTCGCGAAGGTCGCCATGCATCCGGACGACGCGCGGCCCCGCGGAATTGAAGAAGCGGATTCGGTGCGTGTGTTCAACGCGCTGGGCGAGGTGTGGTGTGAGGTGAAGATTACGCCCGAGGTCTGTCCCGGTGTGGTG
>JAHEFO010000061.1 GCA_024640135.1 Acidobacteriota bacterium | reverse complement strand
CAGTTCCATGACCAGAGCGCGGGGACGGGCGTCGGTCAGGGATCGGGAAGCCCCGTCCCCATACACTGGCCCGTCTTCTATCCCATAGATCTGCGCAATGTTGGGATGACTCAGCGAGGCCAGCGTCTTTGCCTCGCGCTCAAATCGCATCAGCCGATCCGGATCACTCGCGAACGACTCGGGCAGGATCTTCAGCGCCACGTCGCGATCGAGCTTCGTATCACGAGCCCGGTAGACCTCGCCCATGCCGCCTGCACCAAGGGCAGAGACGATTTCGTACGAGCCGAGACGGTCACCGGGTTGCAGAGACAAGGATGCTGATTATAAGTCGGCCGGCAGGAGGCCTCAAAGAGTGCGCCGTATGGAGAGCTTCGGGCCAGGCGGCGTCTTCAGGCCAGCCGTCAAGGTGCAATACGCCGGCCCTTGAAGACGGGATACACGGCGGACCGCTCGCCCGCGCCCAGTGCTTTCAGCACGTCGTCCATCACGCCCCAGCCCACGAAGCCGTCCCGGGCCTGCGGCTCGAGGTAATAGAACGCGGCATTGGCCATCGGCTGTGCCATGTCCACCTGGAACGATCCGGCCGGAAACTCTTTCGTGATGAGCGGGGAAAACGTTCCATCCAGGGTCGTCATGTCGTAGCCCGATCGGCGCGTGGGGTACATCCGGTCGATCGTGAACTGCTCGCCTTCCATACGCACGGCCTTGTCGAGGGTGGTCACGCGAATGTTGTGGGCGCGCAACTTGTCTGCGATGTCCGCCAGATCCGGCGGCAGCAGATAGTAGCGCGGGACGGTGGCCGATCGCGTGCCGACCGGCTTGGTCAGGTCGTCCACATCCGGCACGACCTCCGGCGGGCCCGATGCCGTGCCGGGCTTCGTGCTCATCAGGCTGGTGCCAGGCTTGTACTGGGCTTCGTTCGTGCGATACGCGAGCAACTCGATCTTGCCGGCGGACTGATACTCGCCGTCCAGAAAGTTCGTCAGCGTCCCGGCCTCGGCGCCGGCCAGCACCGCGGCCACGGTATCGTCATCGGCTTTCTTGACCACCGCCTGCATTTCGGCGGCGTGCGCGCTGGTGTATTGAAGCAGGGCGATGAAGTATGCGTACTGCGCATAGATCCGGCGTTCGAAGGTCGGTTGCCCCGGCGTCTCGGTGATGATGGCGAACCGGTTTCGCAGGCCGAAGTCATTGACGACGAATTTGGCTTCCACCGTCCAGGCCGCGCGATCGTGACTCCAGGCCCTTGGCGGCCAGGTGTTCGGGGTGGCCAGCGAGTGGGTGAACACTTCAAGGCCGAAGTTGCTCCTGACGGCGTCTCGGACGGCGGGAAACAGCGTCTCTTCCATGTATGTACGAGGGCCGGGCGCCGCGGCAGGCACGGTGGTCGTGCCATACGTGTTGGCGTATCCATGCGACACACGGCTCATCAGGTGCCCGTCAAGAAACAGGATGGGATCCCATTGATTCAACGTGCGATAAAGACCGTTGGCCTCAACGCTGACCAGTTTGACGCCTTCGCGGTTCAGGTCCAGTCCTTCCGAGTTCTCGCGCACACCGAGGATGTGCGGCGTTTCACTGCCCAGGCCGCCGTTCTGCGTCACGAAGGTGTCGGTGCCATCGACGTTGAAGACGGGTGCAATCATGACGGTCAGGTTGTCGAGAATGGCCTTGTGCTTGCCGGCGGCCAGGTCGCGCGCCACCATCAGCAGCGCCTCTGCGGCTTCGGCCTCAGGCGGATGGATATTGCCCATCAGGAACACGACCGGCTTGCCGGAAGACCGCGCCTGCTGTGGAGATGTGACCCGCGGGTTCGACAACACCATCGCCGGTGCGACTTTCCTCAATGGGCTGGTGAACATCTGGATGACGTGCAGGTTTTCAGTCTTGAGCTTCAGCGCCGCGATCCATTCATGCAACTGCAACGTGGACATCGTCCTCGTGAAGTCCGTGCGCTCGGGCACGGTGAGCAGGTCCGGCGACCACTTCCCTGCCCACCCGGACGGCACCTCGTCACCCCAGTAGATCTTCGTTTGCTGTGCGGCGAGTATTCCGGCAGTCGCGACGGCCAGAACCAGAGCGGACGTGAGCAGGTGTGACAGGCGTCTCATGAGATGTATTGTGAACCAGTTCAGGTGCCATGAGCCGACTTCTGCGCTTCCCCGGTTCGATCAAGCGAGATCCAGGGGCGCTGATGGCCGGTGAGTTCGCCCAAACCTGAAGGCCATCGCCGTGCGCCCTGACCAGGCCGAGGTCCAGCACGTTCACGGTGCCGTCGCTCCTGGTTTACTTGCGTGTCGTTGCCGTGTCCCGCAACGCCTCGAACAGGATTTGGATGGCGGGCCCGATTGCGTCGACCGGGATGAACTCCGAATCGCCGTGCATCGACAGAATCGACTCGGCGGGAATGATGCCGGTAAAGATCCCGTAGCTCTTCACACCTCGCGGCCGATACGCGTTGCCATCAGTGCCGTAGGGCACGGTCATCGGTGTGACCACAGCATCGGGATGCCGGCGGATGATGGCGGCCTCCAGCGCGCGGTACATCGGCGTATCCTGCGGGGTGACGACCGGATCGTCGCTGGCGTTGATGACCTCGACCGAGATCGTCGGGTCCGCAAGGCGCCGCTTCACTTCCGCAATCCACTGTGCCTCCGTCGTCCCGGGCAATAATCGGCAATCGATCGTGGCTTCCGCCACCGATGGAATGACGTTGGCTTTCGGCGGGTCTCCAACGCCCGACCGCAGACTGGTCAGCGACATCGTGGACTGCTGAATCGCATTGTTGAACTTGTTGTCCGTGAGCGGGCCGCCGATACGCTCTTTCATGGTTGCGACCACCGGAAAGGGCGCGGCCGCGATGGGTTCGGCGAACAGGCGAGACAGCGCCTTCATCAGGTGGTCGTTCGGATTCTGATTATGGGGTTGCGACCCATGGCCGGCGACGCCCTCGGCGCGGAGCCGAAGCCAGATGAGCTTCTTCTCGGCGACCGAAATCCCGAACACCAGCTTGCCGGCCGTGAACATGTCGCGGCTGCCGAAGCCGCCCTCGTCGATGACGTACTCGGGATCGAGCTCGTCGTAGTGGTTCTTCAGCATCCACTTGGCGCCCAGTTCTCCGCCAATCTCCTCGTCCGGCACGAACATGAGCAGGACGTCCCGAGTCAGCGGCACCTTCTGCCGGTGCAGCATGATGAACGCATACAGGTAGGACGTGCCGATGCCCTTCATGTCGATCGTGCCTCGGCCCCAGATCCTGCCGTCCGAAATCTCGGCACCGAACGGGTCTTTCGTCCAGCGCGCGGGATCGGTCGGGACCACGTCCATGTGGCTCTCGAGGAGAATGGCCTTGCCGCCAGTGCCGTCGCCCTTCAATCGGGCGAGCACGATCACGCGCCCCGGGGCGGATTCGAACCGCTTCACCTCGATGCCTTCGCGCGTGAGAATGCCGGTCAGGAAGTCTGCCGCCTTTGTGACATCGCCTGGCGGATTGGACGTGTCCGTGCGCACGTAGCCCTGGAGAGTCGCAACCGCCTCGGCGGCGATGGCAGTCCAGTCCGGCGCCTGCCAGGCGGGGGCCAGCAACAGCAGGAGAGCGAGCGAGGAGGTGAGGAGCATATCCGGTGATTTTATGACACCTCCCAGGGCACAACTCGCCGGGCCTTGCACGGGCTCTCCGGACGTCGGGCGTGCAGCAGGGCCTGTTTGCGGTATGTTTCTGGCTGCCAACGTCTTCCATTTGGACATCACACACCGCAGGAATAGGATCAGGCCGTGTCCCACATCCTTCGAGTTGCTCTATTACTGGTGCCCGTCCTGGGACTGCAGCAAGCGACCACTCCACCCGCGACGGCGGAGTTGACCGGGAGGGTAATCGATCGGGACGGCGGCGGATTGCCCGATGTGATCGTGACACTCGAGGCTCTCCCGCCTGCCGCGAACCGCAGCATCGTCACGGGAAGCGACGGGACCTATCGGTTCGGGAAGGTTGGGCCGGGGACGTACACGGTCCGTTTCGACCTCAAAGGTTTCATGCCGTACAGTCGCGCGCGGCTCCCGTTCACCGCGGGGCAGACTCGCGTCATGACCGTTTCGCTCGAAGCGGAGCCTCCGGCGGGCGCAGACGGCCCGCGGCCTGCTCCGGATCTCAAGGTCGACTTGCCGGAGGGCGAAGTCGCAGTCGGAATCGAGACCTCACTTGGCTCGTTCTACATCGCAGTCGATACCAGGCGCGCGCCCGTGACCGCGAGCAACTTCCTCAAGTACGTCGATGCCGGCCTGTACGACTGGGGTCGCTTCCATCGCGCCACCCGGCCGGACAACTACACACCGTCACCGCCGAACCGTCCCATGATGAACATCATTCAGGGCGGCATCAACCCGGCGAAGCGGAGTGAGGGTTTCCCCGCAATTCCCCTCGAACGCACGAATGTGACGGGCATCACCCATGTCACCGGCGTGGTTTCCATGGCGCGGGGCACGAGCGCCGATACCGCCACGTCGGACTTCTTCATTCTGCTGGATGACCAGCCGTCACTCGACTACGGCGGCCTTCGATTCGACGATGGTCAGGGAGGCGGAGCGTTTGGACGCGTCCTGTCAGGTCTCGACGTGGTGAAGAAGATCCAGCAACAGCCGGTGGACGGGCAGAACCTGTCCGCGCCTGTCACGATTCGGCGCGTCTGGCGCCTCAACTGAACCGCCGCTACCGGCCCGGACAAGGCGGCACGGTAATGATCTGGAGGTGGTGCTTCACGTCCGGCCGAGGCGTGATCACCTTCATCGCCGGAAACAGATCATCGCGATGGGATTTCACCATCCTGCAATCCATCGGCTCTGCCGGAGCAACCGACAGCAGCGCCGGTGAAAACGGCGTGGCCGGCTGAGGACGCGGCGTGACGACACGCCACTGGCCGGCAGGCAACGTCTTCTTCGCCTCTCTCAGACCAAAGTCCAAACGGCCGACGGCCGCCTTCAAGGCCGGCGTCACCACCAGTTTCGGCGCTTGACCTCGGGACACGTCCTGCGGAGTTCGAGCAGACACGGAACCGGCAGACAAGAGAACGACCGTAGCCACGCCGGTGATCGACAGGAAGGTCATGGTTCACCTCTACCGTAACAGACGTTCGGCGGCTTCTGATGGTCCCATTCGTCCCGAAATCGGGCATCTTCCGCGCAGGCGGAGGCTACTCCGACCGCAGCGCCAGCGCGGGGTCGGTGCGGGCGGCTCGCCTGGCGGGAAACAAGCTGGCAAGCAGCAGAATTACCGCCATCAACACCACGACGCCACCAAACGTCATCGGATCAGTCGCGCGCACGTCCACCAGCAGACTCAGACTTTGCACGACCCGACCCACACCAGCGGCCAGCACCAGGCCAATCACACCGCCGATGACTGCCAGACGGCCGGCCTGACGCAGCACCATACCCTGAACCTGTCCGAGCGTGGCACCCAACGCCATGCGGATGGCGATTTCGTGGCCGCGCTGGGCCACCAGAAACGCGGTCAGTCCATAGAGCCCCAGCGCCGCGAGGAATAATCCCACGCTTCCGACGATGCCGGCCACCCAGGCGGCGATCCGCTGCGGCAGCAGTCCGATGGTCGTCGCTTCGCGGAACGACTGGTGTTGCACAACCGGCAGCCCTGGATCAACACGGGCGATCGCCTGGCGCACTGACGGGCCTAGATCGGGCGCACCGCCGAAGGAGATAAACAGGGACACTTCGTTGTCTGGTTGCTGTTGCTGGGCGAACGGCACATAGATGAAGGGAGCCTGCGGTTCGCTGATCGAGCGGTACTTGGCGTCGCGCACGACGCCGACAACCTCCAGCGGCCTGCCTTCATCGTCGATGCCATCCGTCTGCCAGAACCGCTGACCAACCCCGGACTGGCCGGGCCAGGCCGTGCGCGCGAAGGTCTCGTTCACAATGGCCACGAGCGGGCGGCCGACGCGATCGGCCGAGTCGAACGCCCGCCCCTCAACGACCGGCATCTCGAGGGTGTCGAAATAGGTGGGCGAGACGATGTCCCAGTCAGCGTCGTTCAGCCGGTCACTGGCGTCGTCGGGCAAGCCGGGGATCCGCACGCCGCCAAGACCCATGCCGCCGCCCTGCAGCGGCACCATCCGCGAGTGTCCTACCCGGACGACGCCGGGCACGGTGCGAAGTTCCTCGACGACACGCTCGATGAGACGGACGGCCTGCTCGCCTTCAGCACCGGCAAGTGTCGTGTCGAGCGACACGACGTCGACGTTCGCAATCCGGTATCCCGGACTGATGTCGGCGGCGGCGGCAAGTGTCCGAACGAAAAGGCCTGCCGTCACGACCAACGTGAGCGACAACGCCACTTGAGCGACAACCAGCACATGACGCGTCCGGAACCTGCTTCGTGAGACGGTCGACGCGTGGCCGTGGAGTGCGCCGGCCAGATCCGTGCGCAGGGCGTGGCGCGCGGGAGCCAGCCCGAAGAACAGGCCCGCAACCAGGGAAAGACCCAGCGCGAAGACCAGCGCCCGCCCCCCGACCGCCAGATCGAGCTCGACTGGGACCGGGAGTGCAGGCAGTGACGCCTGAAGGAAACCGGCCAGCCACATCGCGATGGGCACGGCGACGACGGCGGAGACCACGAACAGCACCAGTGTTTCAGTCATCAATTGGGCCAGCAGTTGGCGCCGGCTCGCGCCGAGGGCGAGGCGGGTCGCGATCTCGCGGTGGCGGGCCGTCGCTCGAGCCAGCAACATGCCGGCGACGTTGCTGCAGGCGATGGCAAGAAGGCCGCCAGTCAAGGCGAAGAGCAAGCCAAAGAAGACGCTGAACGGCAGTCGAATGGCTGCAGGCAGTCGCCCCGTGGGGGCGACGGCGATGCCATGGTCATCGGGAACCGAGGGTGTATCGGCCCTGAAGGTCGCCAGCAGTGTTTGAAGTTCCGCCTGTGCCTGGTCGGCCGTCGCGTCGGGTGCAAGGCGGCCAATCGCGGTGTGCCAGACCGCCCGGGGAGTGGTCAGAAGTGTCGACTGTGCCTCCCCGCGAACAACGCCGACGGAGCCCACCGGCGTCCACACATCGGTGCCGAGCATCGTGGGACCTTCGAAACCGCGTTCGGCGACTCCAACGACCAGAAAGTCGTGATTGTTGAGGCGAAGCGTCCTTCCGACGATCCCTGGATCGCCTGCAAAGCGTTCGGTCCAGATCCGGTGGGTCAGCACCACGACCGACGCGTTGTCGGGATTGTCGTCCTCCTCTGGCCGGAAGAAGCGGCCCGCCGCGGGCTGAACCTTGACGACGTCAAAGAATGAGGCGGAGACCAGTTGGCCGAAGATGCGCTCGGCGCGATCGTCCGTCGCGAGGCTGAGCGGAACTGGTGAGAACGACGTCGCGGAAACAGATTCCAGAGTCTGGGCGTGATCGCGCAGGTACTGGAAGACCGGATACGACATGTTGTCGAAACCCGACCCGTTCGACGATCGACCGATATCCACCAGGCGGCCGGCCTCCCGGACGCCCGGACTTTGCTGCATGACCAGGGAGTCAGTCAGCGTGAAGATGACAGTGGTGGCCGCCAGGCCAAGCGCAAGCGACAGAATCGATGTCACCGCGAACAGCGGACTGCGGGCGAGCAGGCGGCCCGCATGCCGGATGTCGGGCCACACGGAGAATCGAGATCCACCAGGAGGCGTGGGAACTCCGCTGGGAGCACCGCCGGACCGGCGTTCGCGTGAACCGAACCAGACCGCCTGTACAACCGTCACGACCCAGAACGCCATGACCGACATCAACCCGCGCTGTGTGACCCGCGCATGGTCGCACAGGAACGTGTCCAGCATGTCGTCCGCAAACCTCGTGCGATAGTGCGGCGGATACGCGCGCAACAACGCGCGGTAACACCAGGCCCCCCTTTGTGTGTCAGTCATCGCGCGCCTTTTCTGATGGTGTTCATCGAGGAGACGAGGGCCGCCAGATGCTGCCGTTCGCGTTCGAGCGCCTCCCGGCCGAGTGGTGTGAGGCGATAGTGCGTCCCGCGCCGGGGATCTTCGGGCTGTCGTGGCGCGGGCGCCTCAGCCACAAGTCCCGCGTCGATCAGCCCGCTCAGGTGTCGATAGAACGAGCCGGTCTGCAGGGGCACTCGGCCGCCTGACTGCTCGCGGACCGTTTGCATGATGGCGTAGCCGTGGCTGTCGCCCTCGGCCAGGGCCAACAAGATGTGGAAGACGGCTGGTTTGAGCGTCGCGATTCCCATTTTGGACATGTCCATAATAGATATATTCCCGCACGGGCATCGGCCTGTCAAGGTTCAATTGTTATGGCTGAGCCAGATCCTCGCCGAGGATCCCGTCCAGTGTCTCGACGAACCGGTCGGCATCAGCCCGGGTGAACACCATCGGCGGCTTGATCTTCAACACATTGTGGAGCGGTCCATCCACGCTGGTCAGCACACCGCGGTCCCTGAGGCGATTGCAGACATAGGCCGTCTGCCGGCCAGCGGGTTGAAGCGTGTGCCGATCAGCCACGCATTCCACACCAAGAAAGAGGCCGCGGCCGCGAACGTCACCAATCAACAGGTGCCGCTCCGCCAGGCCTTCAAGTCCCCGGCGGAAGTACGCCCCTGTCTCCAGCGCGTTCGCCTGCAATGACTCGCCGGAGAGCACATCGAGCACAGCCAGACCAATCGCACAGGACACGGGGTTGCCGCCAAACGTGCTGAAGTACTCCATTCCGTTGTCGAACGACGCAGCTATTTCCGGGGTCGTCACGACCGCGCCCATCGGATGGCCATTCCCCATGGGTTTGCCCAACACCACGATGTCCGGCACGACCGCCTGAGTTTGGAACCCCCAGAAGTGGGACCCGACCCGGCCGAAGCCCACCTGCACCTCATCGGCGATACAGACGCCGTCAACCTCCCGGATATGCCCGTACGCTTCCCGGAGAAAACCCTCGGGCAGTTCGATCTGCCCGCTCGAACCCATGAGCGACTCGGCGATGAAGGCCGGCCTCTTGAGTCCGCCAGACATCAGGTCGGCCACGGCGCTGCGTACGTACCCGCCGTACTTCGCACCAGCGGCGGAGTCCGTGCGTCGATGCGGTCCCCGATAGGTATCGGGCATTGGAATCTTTCGAACGAAGTCGGCCCGGCCGGCACCGCCAGGTCCGTCGTACTTGTACGGACTGATCGCAACCATGCTCTGGGTATTGCCGTGGTAGGCGCCATCGAGCACCACCGTGGCACGGCTCCCTGTGTGGGCCCGGGCGAGACGCAGCGCGAGTTCGCCGGCCTCACTGCCTGAGTTCACGAAAAAGCACACGCGAAGCGGCTCGGGAAACGTCGCGCACAACCGCTCGACGTAGCGGGTGATGTTCTGATGCAGGTACCTGGTGTTGGTATTGAGCACGGCCATCTGCGCCTGACCCGCGTGAACGACCCGTGGGTGACAGTGACCGACGTGCGGGACGTTGTTCACGGCGTCCAGGTACTGCCGGCCATCGGCGTCATACAGATGCTGCAGAAAGCCCCTGACGATGTGCAGCGGGCGTTCGTAAGCCACACTGAGGCTGCCGCCCAGGTGCTGGCGCCGTGTCGCCGCGATGCTCGAAGCCGTGTCCGGCTCCGGCGGAAAGCAGGCCTGAGGGATCTTGAGAATGAGGTTGGGATCCGGGCACAGGCTCGTCCAGACCGATCGCCGGCTGGCCGCCGCGACGCCGCGAAACTCCCCGAGCTGATCCAGCATGTCCGCGATGATCTGAAAGTGCAGGTGCGGCGGCCAGCCACCATTCTCATCAGGCGTGCCAATGGTGGCAATGGGCCGGCCCTTCGGAATTGATTGACCCGGCGACAGTTCCTTCAGCGAGGCCCGGCCAAGGTGACCGTACAAGGTGTAGAACACCGGGCCCTGAGGCGGCGTGTGCTCCAGAACGACCGTGGGCCCATAGTCGAGCGCGCCCTCGTTGTCGGCAATGCTGTGCACGATGCCGTCGCACGGCGCAAACACTTCCGTTCCTGGGGCCGCAAACACGTCGATGCCCAGATGCACCGTCCTCCGCTCGGGGCCGTCAATTCCAGGCACGACAAACCGGTCGCCGGCGTACAACAGTCGCGCCTCGTTGTATCGGCCAATGGCCACCCTGGCACCAGCCGCAGCCAGACGATAGCCGACACGTTTCGACAAGCCCTCGATATTCCGAATCTCCGCCAGCGTCCCCCACTCGAGCGTGCCAACGCTCGCATCGAGCACCACCGCTTCCCTTTCAAGATCGATGTCGACAACAGGACCACACGCGCCGGCGGATCGCGACAGCCAGTCGACAATGGCAGGAGACGCCGGGCACGGAGTCATGTCACACGCTGCGCGAAACGTATAGAGCGCAAACCGCGGATGCACCGCCATGAGCCGCTCCAACAAGGCCCAGGCCGGCCGCTCGCTGATCTGCAGGTAGTCATTGTCCGGCGTGCTGGTCCGTTGCATCGCCGCATTGGTCACGCTCACACAGAGGCGCGCACAGATCAGGTGATAGAGCACCGAGAGCTCATCGCCGGTGAGCGGCAACACCTCGTGGTAGCCGGCCGCAATCCGGGCGATGGCTGCCACTGGTTCGGGCGATCCCATGGCTGCATACGTGCTGGCGATGGCAAGGTCACAGATCCTGGGCCCGTGCACCATGTCGCCGAAATCGATGAAACTCGACACCCGGATCGCGTCAGTCACCAGAACGTTGTAGTCATTGGCGTCGTTATAGAGGAGGCCGGACGGAAGGGACGTCAGCCGCGGAAGCGCTTCGGTCTCATACGCTCGCAGGAAACGTTCGACGATGGCCTGACGATTGGCCGGAAGGCAGTCGAAGTGGTCGCGAATCCAGGACGCGCGGGTCAGGTCCCACTTGAAGTCACCATGCGTCTCGCCTGCCGGTGCGTCAACCAGTGCAGCATCCAGCAGAGCCAAACCACGGCCCAGGCTGCCGAGCAAGGCCAGGGAGTGAGGCGCGACATGCGCCCAGACCTTCCCGGGCACGAAGTTCAGCACCCGCGCAAGGTGTGCCGGGCTGTCGGAGCCGGCTCCTGGACCTTGCGACCCGTGGATCGTGCAGAGGCTGTCGCCGGACAACGTCGGCACCACCTGGGGAATTTCCAGCTCTGTCACTCGCGCGCGGAGGTGATCGAGAACCCGATGCTGCTGTTCAAGGACTGACCGTGATTCGTCGGCGTGCGACACCTTGAGCACGAACCTGCGGGCGTCCGGTGTCGTCAGCCGGAAGTTCTGATCGCGCTCACTGGGCAGGGCGTCGACATGCCCCTGCAGCCCATAAACGTCTCGCAGGACTCGTTCAGCGTCGGCTGGCGTCAGCGTCGGCGGCCTATGGTGAACCCGAATCATGGGTCCATTATCCCTGCCACCGCCTCCAGCGGCCCGTCGATCTTCGGAGTCGTACGCGGCTGACCGCGTGTGGCCAGGGCCCCACACGCGGTCAGCTCTGTCAGCCCGTCAGCGACGGCTCCGGTGCAGCTGCGCAAGTCCACGCGCCGTCTCAACCAACTCCCCAAAGTCCGCCTTGTCGTTGGCCAGGGCGGAGGAGACCGTCAGCGCGTTCACGCGCCTGGCGAGTCCGTCCCATCGTTCGCTGTCATACGTGCCTCGACGGAGCATCAGGCCGAACTCGGCAACGGCCGACACAAACGGCAGATGCCGGACGCGTTCACCGGCGCGCACGGACTGCGCGATTACATCGCTCACATCGCCTTCCGGCGCCTTGAAGCGCGCTTTCACCGTCAACAACTCACCGCTGGCGCCTGTCGTCACTCGCGGCCGCTCGATCACAACCGGGTTGGGCTGGTACTTGAGCGGGTCCACACGCGGCCGACCCGGGTCCGAAGATTCCGCCCCCACCGGCACGACTTCGTACAAGACCGTCACGGTGTGACCGGCGCCCATTTCGCCGCCATCCTTGCGGTCGTCGTTGAAGTCCTTGTCGGCCAACAGCCGGTCCTCATAACCGATCAGTTTCCACGAGGCGACCGTGGCGGGGTTGAACTCCACCTGAAACTTGACGTCCTTCGCCACCGTCTCCAGCGTGGAATCGGTCTCATGCAGGAGGACACGTCTGGCTTCCTGCAGCGAATCCAGATAGACATAGTGGCCGTTGCCCTTGTTGGCCAGCTTCTCCAGTGCGGAGTCATTCAGATTGCCCCGGCCGACGCCGAAAATGGACAGGAACACGCCGGACTCGCGCTCGCGCTCGATGAGCCGGACCAGATCGTGTTCACTGGTGATGCCGACGTTGAAATCACCATCGGTCGCCAGCATGACGCGGTTGACGCCGCCGGGAATGAACGCCTCGCGGGCGAGTCGATAGGCCGTGATGATGCCCTGCGCGCCGTTGGTGGATCCGCTCGCACCCAGGCGCGCGATGGCGCGCTGAATGACATCACGACGCCGAACGGGCGTCGATGGCAGCGCCACGCCGCTGGACCCGGCGTACGTCACAATCGCGATGCGGTCGTCCGGGTTCAGCGTATCCACAAACAGGCCCAGCGCGGTCTTGATAAGAGGGAGCCGATCGGCGGAGGACATCGATCCGGACACGTCCAGCAACAGGACGATACTCCGGCCTTCGCGGACCTGAGGCGCAGAGCGTCTCGCGCGGGCGCCCACGAGCACGAGTCTGTGCGACGGGGCCCAGGGGCAGGGCCCCACCTCGGTTGTCAGCGCGATGGGCTGACCATTGCGTGGCTGCCCGTAGTCGGGGTGGAAGTAGTTCAGCAGCTCTTCCACCCGAACCGCGTCTGACGGCGGCAGTTGGCCGGACGAGAGAAACCGTCGAACGTTGGCGTACGACGCCGTGTCGACATCGGCGCCAAATGTCGAGAGCGGCTGTTCACGTGTGCTCTGAAAACGATTGGGATCGACCGACGCGTAGCGGTCTCCGGATCCGAAGTATGGCTGCGCGTGTACGACAGCCTCGTCCATCCTGCGCCCCGGGGACAGGTTCCCCACGCTGGCACCCCGGCCCGCGCCCGCGGTGGCGACGCCGCCCACGACTCTGGCGGCCTGTTGCGACGCAGGCGGCGGCCCGGTTGGAGCAGAAAGTGGTGGTGTGGAGACCGGCTCCATCTCCGAGACTGCGTCCGCGGCGGCAGCCATCGGTCCCATGACCAGCGGCAACTTGAGCGTGGTCACTCCGGCCGGCACTCGGAGGTCGCGTGCAAGGGCCGGCAGGTTCTTGTGCGTCGCCCGTACGCGATAGTCACCGGGTGCGACATTTCGAAAGACGAATTGCCCGTCAGCGTCAGATGTGGCCCGACTGACCACGAGGGCTTGACGTTCGAGTGTGATCGACACACCCGCCAGGGGCGAAAGTCCGCCGTCAACAACGGTTCCGGAAATCTGAACGCCGGGTTTCTGGTCAGGCGGAGCGCCGCTGGGTGCCGCCACCAGGAGGAATAGAGCAAGCATCCACAAGGGAAGAACAAGCAGTCGTCGAATCATTTGTCACCTCGTTACCTTGAACGAGACAGCCGGGAAATCTTGCAGGCGGGGCAGGGAACGCCGGTGCGTGGTAGCCTCCTTGACCTATGCCGACGTCCTCCGCAAGTGGTTCTGTGCTGAACGCGATTGGCGGGACCCCGGTCGCCCGGCTGCGTCGGGTGGTCCCTGCCGGCGCGGCCGAGGTCCTCGTGAAGTTGGAGTTCGTCAACCCGACCGGCTCGTACAAGGACCGGATGGCCCTGGCGATGATCGAAGGCGCGGAGTCCGACGGCCGACTCCGGACGGGGATGCGGGTCGTCGAGTTTACTGGCGGCAGCACCGGCTCATCGCTGGCGATGGTCTGCGCGGCGAAGGGCTATCGATTTGTGGTGCTGTCCTCGGACGCCTTCGCGCGGGAGAAGCTGCTGACGATGGAGGCGTTCGGTGCGGAACTGCGTCTCGTGCCGAGCGAGGGCGGCAAGGTCACACCAGCCCTGTTCGACCAGTTCAAGAAGGACATCGCCGTCCTCGCGAGCGAGCCGGATACGTTCTGGACCGATCAATTCCATAACCAGGATGCCCTGCGGGGCTACATGGGTATCGGGAGCGAACTGCTGACGCAGGCCAGCGGCCCGATCGACGTATTCTGCGGGGCCGTTGGCACGGGCGGCATGTTGCTGGGCGTGGCTCAGGCTTTCAAGGATGCCGGGAGCCGGACGCGCATCGTCGCCCTCGAACCAGCATCGTCGCCGGCGATGACAGCAGGACACGGCGGCGCCCACCGTGTCGAGGGAACAGCGACCGGTACTATCCCGCCGCACATGAGCGATCGCCCATACGACGAGGCCCGGGCGATTGACGAAGGGATCGGGCGCGCGATGGTGAGGCGTCTGGCTCGGGATGAGGGCTTGCTCGTTGGCACCTCGAGCGGACTCAACATCGCGGCTGCCGTCCAACTCGCGGTGGAACTGGGTCCGGGCAGAGTGGTCGCCACCGTCGCCGTCGACACCGGCCTGAAGTACCTCGCCGGCGATCTCTTCCACGATCCAAAGGACGGCTGACACGGGCGCCGGGGTTGCCGGCCCGTCGGAGGGTTCAGCGGAGCGAGGTCACCACGTTGAACCGCGCTCCAGCGCAATCCGTCTCTCCAGCAGATTCTGGTCAACCATGCACAGACGACGCTCATCCCTACCGGACAGCTGGACAAGGCGCTTCAGTGTCTCGAGGAAGCACTGACCATGGATCCACTCTCGCCTATGGTGCTTCGGGAACTGCGGTGGGTCCAGTTCAATGGGGGCGGGTTTGAAGACGCCCTCACGACATCAGGCTCCAGGCCCTGCGCAAGCGGCTTCATCTCCAGTGAACCCGGCCTGGTGATCTGTTCGATCGGGAGCGGTGGGAAAGCGAAGGCACTTCACTTTATGATACAAAGTGCTCTACACCGATGCCCTGCCAAGGGCCGGGAGCGAATCTGGAGGGATCGTGTCCAAGAATCGGAATCACACATGGCTCGCACTGGTCGTGTTGTCCGCCGGCGCGCTGCTCGCGGCGATCATGGGCCTGTTTGCGTACATGAGCGGCACGGCGACGCCCTTGCACCCGGACCCGCAGGCGGTACCGTCCGTGATGTATTCAACCCCGTCGCCCCAGTGGGCCGACGCAGTCGAGCAGGCACGGAACATCGTCCGTGCGGCGCTCACCGATCAGAACCTCCCGGCGCTCTCGGTCGCCGTTGGCACGAGCGGCGACATCGCGTGGGCCGAGGGCTTCGGGTACGCGGATCTCGACACAAAGGTGACCGTCACGCCTGAGACCCGCTTCAGGATAGGTGGCGCCTCCAATGCGCTCACGTCAGCCGCGGTCGGCCTGTTGGTGGAGGAAGACGCCCTGAACCTCGACGACGAGATTCAGCGGTACGTACCCGAATTCCCGAAGAAACCATGGCCCGTGTCACTGCGCCAATTGATGGGACATCTGGCTGGTGTCAGGAACGACGCCGGGGACGAGGAACCGTTGCTGGCGCGCTGCGAACTGACGGTCGACGGCCTGGAGCGCTTCGCGGATCGTCCGCTGCTGTTCGAGCCCGGGACGCAGTTCCGCTATTCGACCTATGGCTGGATCGTCGTGAGCGCGGCCGTCGAGGCAGCCTCGCACGAGCGGTTCTTCACGTTCATGCGCAGACACGTTTTCGAGCCGCTGGGTATGAACGACACGACGGTCGACGATGCGAGGGATCCGATCACGAACAGGCCGACGTTCTACTACCCGAGGTTCGCGGCGGATACCCGCTACGGCCCCGAGTCGGCCCGCGAGGGCGACTACTCCTGTTTCGCGGGGGCCGGCGCGTTTCTGTCCACACCGTCGGATCTGGTCCGCTTCGGGCTGGCGATCCACAGCGGAACGCTGCTGCAACCCGCCACGGTCACAATGCTCCAGACGCCACAACAGCTGACCTCAGGCGAGCAAACGGCCTACGGCCTTGGCTGGGACATCGAGAACGTGTCGCTCGTGGGCCAGACTACGCAGACGGTGGGCCATGACAGCGAATTCATCATCGGGAGCACCACATCACTCATGATGTTTCCCGAACGCGGCCTCGTCGTCGCCCTGGCGTCGAACATTTCGTTCGCGGACACGGCGTCTGTGGCGCTGAAAATCGCCGAGGCCTTCGCGGCACAGGCGACCGGGACGCCTGGCCCCTATTGAAACGCCGCTCCAACCAGGACCTTCCCGATCCGCAACCACGGTGAACCATGCGAGACAGCCTGCCCCTGCGTGGGCTGGCCTTTGGCGTCACCGCCGACGCCGAACTGCTGCCAGTGTTCCGGCCCGGAAATGGCATTGAGGTTGGCCCAGAAGTCCGTGGTGATGGCGTTGTAGGT
This sequence comes from Acidobacteriota bacterium, assembly GCA_024640135.1. Classification (GTDB taxonomy): domain Bacteria; phylum Acidobacteriota; class Vicinamibacteria; order Vicinamibacterales; family SCN-69-37; genus SYFT01. Next base: position 1,118 of record JAHEFO010000061.1, on the reverse strand, counting down.
CACATTGGTCACCGCGCGCGTCTTCTTGCCATTCTTGATTTCCCAGAATGCCTGGCCGCCAAACTGACCGTTGTAGCGCTGCTGATCGATGGAGAAGCTTCCTGACCCTTCAATCAGCACGCCGTCCTTCGTGTCGGCGATGATCTCTTCGGGGGAGGGCGATCCCGGCGGGCCCGGCTCAACGTGCACGTTGGGCATCCGGAGGAACGGATAGTCGCGCCACGAGCTGGCCTGGGTGCACCCACGGCTTTCCTTGTCGCCAATGTAATGCGCGGTCTCGCGGTTGCTCGACACTCCCACCAGAATGCCGTCCCGCACGATCGGAAACTGCGTCGTCTTCACGCCATCATCGTCATAGCCGACGGTGGCCCGGCCGCCCGGTCGCACCTTGTCGCCGGTCACGTTGAAGAGCTTGGAGCCGTACTTCAGCTTGCCGATATCGCCAACCTTGATGAAGCTGGTGCCCGCGTAGTTGGCCTCGTAACCCACGATCCGATCGAGTTCCGTGGCATGCGCGACGATTTCATGAATGGTCAGCGCCAGGTGCGACGGCGCCAGCACGAGGTCCCTGACGCCGGCCGACATCGGCGTCGCGGCAGTCAATTCCAGCGCCTCCTCCACCAATCGGTCGACATTCGCCCGCATCCGATCCGTTTCGACCAGTTCCCAACCGCCCATGCCGCCAGGGATGCCGAGTGACCGAGACGCGGTGACGTCACCGCGCTTGGCGCTGACGTTGAAGTTGGCTGACGTGTTGAACAGTTCCTGCTCGATGTAGGAACCTTCGGACGAGGCGAAGTACTTCCACTCGGTGTTGAAGTTCGCTGAAGCCGTCGCGCCGACGACATCCTTATGGGTGATTGCTGCGTCAACGGCGGCCTGCAGCGCCGACTGTTGAGCCGACTCAGACATCGTGACCGGATCCATGGCCATCTCCGTGCGCCAAAAGACCTGATAGGGCGGGACCGGCGCGAGTCGCACGTCGATCTTCTTTGCGATCGCGCTGGCCCGCGCGACCTCGGTCGCCAGCCGCGCAATCCGGCGGATTTCATCCTCGGTCACGATCGGACTGCTGGCAAAGCCCCAGACGCCGCCATGGATCACACGCACGCCAAAGC
>JAHEFO010000288.1 GCA_024640135.1 Acidobacteriota bacterium | reverse complement strand
TCGTAGCCGCGATAGCGCAGGATCCCCTCCTCGCCATTGATGAACGTGATCGCGCTTCGGCAGGCGCCGGTGTTGCCGAAACCCGGGTCCAGCGTGACGAGGCCGGTCGTGGCCCTCAGTTTCCGGATGTCGACGGACGTTTCGCCCTCGCTGCCGGTCACGACGGGCAAAGTGATCTTCTTGCCGTCGAAGGTCAGCGTGGCGGCCAAATCGGAAGCAGTTGACGAGTGCGCGGGCATGGGAGTTCCTCCGTGACGACGGGCGATTATGGAGTTTCTATAGCAAAGGCGGTGCCGCGGCTGAGGCCCGGGTTTGGAGGGCGGACCTGCGCCAGGTGTGCGGACTATTCCTTGAGTGTCATGGGGATTGGTGGATCTTCCCCTGTCGATGCGGCCTGCTGACTACCGTTCTATCCGCTGCGTCACGACAAACCGCGTCCCATCGGCGCTGACGTCGTACTCCGGATTGTAGGAAGACATCGTGTTGGCAGCCCCCATGCCCACCTGCTCCCCGGTGAACATCTTTCGCGGCGCTGCGGCCTTGAAGCCGCCGTCTCTGGGGACGGCGACCGCCATGAGCGTGTTGCCTTCCCAGTAGAACAGTTCGTCGTTGCTCCACTTGGGCCACGTGCCGCCACGGGTCGACACCTTCCACCGCGCGGCGGACTTCGGGAACGTCGTGACGTAGATCTCCGCCTGTCCGTCCTGGTCGGACTGGTAGGCGACGAACTGTCCGTCCCGAGACATCCGCGCCAGGGCCTGGATTCCCTCATCGTCCACCAGCACACCGGTCCGGCCCGTGGCGACATCGAGAAACCAGAGGTCCCTGGCCTGCGTGTCGACGTCGTTTGTGTGAAAGACGATGGTGGACGCGTCCGGGGACCAGGAGGGATACCACTTGTGCATGCCCTCGCTCTCCATGAGTGGCAGGTCCGCGCCGGCGCCACTCGACGGGCGGACGTACAGGTTGGACACGCCCCCGGAGTTCTGAATCGAATACGCGATGCGCGATCCGTCCGGCGAATAGATCATGTGGCGCTCCGCGCCCTCGTTCGTCGTCAGCCGGGTCGCGGCCGAGCCCCTGAGCACATACAGGTGGTCCGTCTCGCCCGCGACCTGCCGGCCCCGGACGGCCACGCTGGCGCCATCAGGGGAGATGGAGGGATCGAGGATCGAGTTCATTTCCGGGCCGATCGGGCCCTGGACGTTTCCGGCCCGATCGACCCAGGCGAGTTGCCGGACGGTCGGAGTCTGGTTTCCCCGCCCCTGGCCTCGCTGGGCGTCGAGCAGGCCCTGGCCGGCGACAACCACGCCTGCGGCGACGAGCGCCATCGTGACGTAACGATTCATGATTTCTCCCCGGGGGCATGATACGCCGTCTCTCGGTCAGAAGAACGTTGCCGTCGCTGAATCAACCTCCGGGGGCTGGAGGTGGGGCCAGAACTCCCGCTGCATCGCCTGCCGGAACTCATCTTCGCTCACCAGTCCTTCCCGATATCGCTTCAGGAAGTAGTGAATCGTCTCCACTCGTATCTTGATCGACCCTGCCGACTTGTTCTCGTCGAGGTCGCGGAAGCAGAAGAACGGCGTTCCGGAGTGTTCGACGATGCTCTCAATGGCGGCCGCGATCGGCGCGTCGTGGCCGCAGCGGAAGGAACTGATCTCCATGGCGATGAGATTCGGATGTCGGGCGGCGAACTTCGCCGCCCAGATCTTCGCGTTCGAATTGGCGCTGTAGTCGTTCTTCCACACGTCGCGGATCTCCCGCGGATGGCGGATGACTCCGGCACGGACTTCGTCGCCGAAGAGACGGTCCAGAATGTCCTCGTCAATCGGAAGGCTCGAGGGCGTGAAGATTGGATAGTGGCGCTTCTGGAATTCAGCCAGGATCCCGTGATTGACGCCCTCGTCGCTGTGGTACGGACGCCCAAGGAGGACGATGCCCATCCTGTCTTCGCGCTCGAGGCGCTCGAGTTCCGCGCGGGTCTGCTCTCGCAGGTGCCCCTGAAAGGTCTCCAAGGCCGCAAAGCCAAGGGCGATGGCCCGGCGGTTCTCGTCCGCAGAGACGCCCAGAATGTCCCTGAAGTCCAGATACATCTGCCGCTCGAACAGCGTCCGTTGCCCGATGTTCACGAATGTGTTCACAAAGCGGATGCCCTTCTTGGCGAAGACGTCCTCCTCCTTTGTGAACGCCGCGCGAGTGGCTTCCGGCGTCGCGGTGATGGTGGGGCAGAGGCGGCAGCCACTGGCGTTCACCACCTCCGAGGGTGCGTCGTCAATCATCGGGAAGAACACCATGTCCAGTGGGCGTTTCTCGTGCTTGACGTAGATGAGGTTGTGCACGTGCGGGATGGCGAGCTTGCTGGGGAAGCACGGATCGATCGCGCCGCGCCTGGCCCCGTCCCTGTACAGTGCCGGCGACGTGACATCGGAAAAGACGATGTTCTTCGACGAAACACCGAGGCTTTCAAAATAGGTCCGGAACAGAGGCGCTACCGAGTACATGCCCAGCACTCTGGGAATGCCGATTCTCAGGCTGTCGCGTTTCCGCATCCGTGCGTTCCGCCGTCTCCGGGCGGTCGTCAGCGCCCATTGCGGGACCGGGTCGGAGATCGATGGCGGCGCGTAGGACTTGAAGGCCTCCGTCGCCTGGATGTCCACGAGGTTCGGTGTGTCGGCGATCGTGGCATCAACCTGCTTCTTGATCGCTCGCATGGCAGTGACGTCCTCGACGAGTCCCTTCTCGCATGAGTTTCCTACGACGAGGCGCCGGGTTCCGGCGCGTTGGTCCGCCACGTCGATATCGATGAACGTACGCAGGCAGGTGTTCCTGCAGAAATGGCAGCGGGTGTCCTCGCTGGTCCTGGTGGTGTAGCGGGTCTGCGCCGTGTGCTCCAATCCCACGAAGGCTGAGAGCCGGCCATCCGCCTGAAGGCGCATCGCCTCGAGCGCGGCGCCAATCGCGCCGCTTTCACCACAGTGTTCATGAACGATGATCCGCGGCTCGGCCGAGTCGCTGCGGAAGTGCGACCGGATGAAATCCACCTGAGCTTTGACCACGGCCAGGTTGTGCTGCGTCCCTCCCTGAAGCACGATCGTCGAGCCCAGGCGCGCGAGGTTGGGTATCTGCGCCACGTACAACCAGATGTTCTTGGGCAGCACTGCCGCCAGCCCGGCGAGGATCTGCTTTGGGGTCCAGCCCTGTCGCTGGAAATTGACGATGTCGGACTGAAGAAAGACCGCGCACCCGTAACTGAACACCGGCATCGAATCGGCCGCGAAGGCCACGTCGGCGTACTCATCCACCGATACGCCAAGGGCCTGTGCCGTGCTCTGAAGGAAGTATCCATTTCCCGCCGAGCACTGCGTATTCAGCTTGAAGTCCTTCACCTGCCCGTCCTTGAGGACGATGATCTTGATGTCCTGCCCGCCCACGTCGCAGATGACGTCGGCGTGCTGGTAGAAGTGGAGCGCGGATGCGGTGTGAGCCACCGTCTCGACGATGGCGACGTCGGCGCCGAACGCGTCCTTGAGGATGTCCTTGGCGTAGCCGGTCACGCCGAATCCCTCGATGTCCAGGCTGGCGCCCTGGTCTTCCACGGAACGTCGCAGTCGCGCGATGACGTCCTTGGTGTCCTCGATGGGGTTGCCCTTCGAGAGTTGGTAGGCCTTCTGGAGCACGCGGCCGGCACGGTCCATCAGGACGGCCTTGGTAGACGTTGAGCCTCCGTCGAGACCCAGAAACGCCCGCACCACCTCGCCGCGCGCAAACGTCGCAGGCCTGAAGGCCTCCTTGCGGTACTGCTTCTTGAATGCCGCAAGTTCCTCAGGACTTTCGCTGAGCGCGTTGGAAAAGACGATGCCGTGATCGGAGGCTCCGGTTTCCACATGCCTCTGGAGTGCTTCGAGTCCGGCGTACCTGCCCGCGTCCTCAGCCTCTTCCTTCCCGTACTCCACGGAGCCCATGGCGGCGAAGTACTGTGCGTCGTCAGGCACGATGATGAGGTCCTTCGGGTCGACACCCTCAGGGAGGACGATGCCCCGTTCCCGCCACAGCGGAGGGATATTGGCCCGCCAGGCCTCGAGCATGCCCTTGATGAACGTATTCGGCCCGCCCAGGAGCAGCACCCAGGGACGCAGCGTGTGGCCGCGCGTCAGCACCGACAGGTTCTGCCCCACGATCGCGTCGAAGAGGCTTGCCATGAGCTGGTCCCTGGGAATCCCCACCAGTTGCAGGCTGTTGATGTCGGTCTCGGCGAAGACGCCGCATTTGCCAGCGACGTGGTGCAACTTGATGCCGTCGTAGCGCTGTTCGGCGAGTTGGGCCGCCGGAATGCCGAGCTTCGCGCTGATCTTGTCCAGCACCGCGCCGGTGCCGCCGGCGCACTTGTCGTTCATCGACGGAATCTTCTTCTTGACGCCAAGCACAGGGTCGTCCTTGAAGATGATGATCTTCGCGTCCTGTCCGCCGAGCTCCACGACCGAGCCCACCTGCGGAAAGAGGCGCTCCACGGCCAGTGCGACCGCATTGACCTCCTGCACGTACTTGGCGCCGATGAGCTCTTCGAGCGGTCCCGCGCCGCTGCCGGTGGCGAAGGCGTGGAGCGCGCCTGCCCGAACCTCCGGAACGTCCGCTTCCAGTTTCTTCAGAAGCGCCAGGAGCCTGGAGAGTTGTTCGCCTTCGTGGCGCTGATAGTCCTTCCAGAGAATGTGGTTGGTGTCCGTCTCCATCAGCACGGCCTTCACCGTGGTGGAGCCGACGTCGATGCCGAGCGAGAGGTGAGACGTGTTCATGACTCGACCCTCCTGTTCACGGAGATCGAGGCCGGTCGGGCCGACAGGAGGGCTCCGACGTGGAGGGCGAAATTGG
>JAHEFO010000287.1 GCA_024640135.1 Acidobacteriota bacterium | reverse complement strand
CCGCGAAGATCTCAACCACGCGCGCCTCTGGCTCGTCCAACGTGTCGTATCCTGTGAAGGCATCCCCGATTCCTTGAAGCGCCTCCCGGATCCCGGCAGGAATCTCCGCGACCGCGCCACGTTTGAACTTCGCGCCGGCTCGCGCCTGATCGCGCTGGCCCTCCATCGCGGCATCGACGGCCTGGGTGTCAATGGTCAGTCCACGGTGTTCGGCCAGATCCTGGGAGAAGTCGATCGGCACGCCCAGGGAGTCATACAGCCGGAAGACTTCTTCGCCTGGCACAACCGCCTGTCCGGAGGCCTGCACACGATCGAGCAAGGCCTCCAGCTTGGGAAGTCCAGTGGTCAGGACCACCTCAAACCGTACCTCCTCGGCCTTCACCGTACGGATGATCGCGGAGCGTTCCTTGCGCAGTTCCGGGTACGCGTCGCCCATTTCGTCGATGACGGCGTCGACCAGGGTGTGCAGAGTCGGCTCGGTGAACCCCAGTTTCTTGCCATGCCGCATGGCGCGTCGCATGATTTTCCGCAGGACATACCCACGCCATTCGTTGGACGGCACCACGCCGTCCCCGATGAGAAACGTCATGGCACGGAGATGGTCCGCGATGACCCGCATCGAGACGTCAGGATGGTCAGGCTCCGTGCTGGCGGCATACGACCGGCCCGCACGTGCCCCAATGGCGCTGAGAATGGGTGTAAAGAGGTCCGTGTCGTAGTTCGACAGGTGCCCCTGAATCACGGCGGCGATGCGCTCCAGGCCCATGCCCGTGTCAATCGACGGCGCCGGCAGAGGAGTCAGGACACCCGAACTGTCGCGCTGGAATTCCATGAACACGTTGTTCCAGATTTCGACGTATCGCTGGCAACTGCACTCCACGCCGAGGCACGCCGGTTCAGCGCACGGCAGATCCGCTCCCCTGAAGTAGTGGATCTCCGAGCATCGTCCGCAGGGCCCGGTGTCTCCCATCTGCCAGAAGTTCTCTTCCAGGCCCAGTTCGGTAATGCGGCTGGCCGGAACAACCTTGGTCCACAGTTCGAAGGCCTCGTCATCGCGGGGAATTCCGGCGGCGCCCTTGAAGATGGTGGGGAACAATCGGTCTTCGGGCAGACCCCACTCCCTGGTCAGCAGATTCCAGGCCAGGGGAATCGCGTCGGCCTTGAAGTAGTCACCGAAGGAGAAGTTTCCGAGCATTTCGAAGAACGTATGGTGGCGCAGGGATGGCCCGACGTTCTCGAGGTCGTTGTGCTTGCCGCTGACCCGCATGCACTTCTGCACGGTCGCGGCCCTGGTGTACTCCCGGTGGTCCGTTCCCAGGAACGCATCCTTGAACTGGTTCATTCCGGCGTTGGTGAACAGCAGGGTCGGATCCTCACTCGGGACAAGCGACGAGGAGGACACGACCTGGTGGCCGTGTTTGGCGAAGTAGTCAAGGAAACTCTGGCGAATATCTCGAGCAGTCATGGCGACGTGTCATTGTACAAGCTGCGGTGCGCTCCGTCCGCGCCCCTACTGTTCGTCTTCGTCGATTGCCCCTCCAGACCTGAGCATCGTCGCGATGAGGTCGGCAGAGAACCCCCGTCGCACGAGCTGGCTGAAGACGCGGCGGTGTTCTGCTGGGGTCAGGCGCGCCGGGAGGCGCTTGCGCTCCAGGAACCGCCGAATCGATGCGCGCTCGGTGGCCTCTGGCAACCCGCCGAGGATCTCGCGGATGATGCCGCGGTCGACCCCGCGCTGCTGGAGTTCCCGCTCGATGCGGTGCCGTCCCCGGCCCTTGACGGTGGTCGCCACACGGACGAAGGACTCCGCCACGCGGCGATCGCTCAGCAATCCGTCGTGAATGAGGTCCGCGAGCGCCGACGCGACCTCGGATTCAGCAAACTCGCGATCCAGGAGCTTCGCGCGCAATTCAGTTGCGGTGTAGTCCCGCCGTGTGAGGAGCCGCAGAGCCGTCGTCCGCGCCCGGCTCATAGCGCTCAGGGCGTGCCGACAGGCACGTCGACATACGTCAGCCAGCCGTGGCGGTCCGGGACGGCTCCATTGATGGCGTCAAAGAACGCCTGCTGCAGCGCCGTGGCAATCGGTCCGCGCTTTCCGGCCCCGACCGGGATCTTGTCCACAGATCGAATCGGCGTGATCTCGGCAGCCGTGCCGCAGAAGAAGGCCTCATCCGCGACGTAGAGCATCTCGCGGGGCAAATTCTGTTCCTTGACCTGGAAGCCCATGTCCTGCGCCAAGGTGATGATTGTGTCCCGGGTAATGCCCGGCAGGACCGATGCGGCCAGGGGCGGCGTGTAAATCACGTCGTTCCGTACGATGAACAGGTTCTGACCGCTGCCCTCGCTCAGGTTGCCGTCAGGGTTGAGGGCGATGCCTTCGCTGTACCCTTCGAGGACCGCTTCCATCTTGATGAGGCCGGAATTGGCGTAGTTGGCGACAGACTTGGCCATGGCCGGAAACGTGTTCGGTGCGCTGCGCGTCCAAGAACTGACGCGAACGTCTACGCCGTTCTCCAGGGCATCGGCGCCCAGATAGGCCCCCCATTCCCACACCAGAATCAGGGCCTCGGTTGGGCAGGGCAGTGGATTGACGCCAAGGGTGTTGCAGCCGCGGTAGATCAACGGCCGGATGTAGCATGCCGCCAGGCCGTTGGCTTTGATCGTATCGATCACGGCGGTCGTCAGAGCGGCCTGATCGAGGTGGTACTGCATGCGGTAAATCCGAGCCGAGTCGTACAGGCGCCGCATGTGGTCGTCGAGCCGGAAGCAGGCCGAACCTTTCGGCGTCTTGTAGCAGCGAGCCCCTTCAAAGACACCAGACCCGTAATGGATGATGTGCGATGCCACGTGCATCGTCGCGTCCGCCCAATTGACGAGCGTGCCGTTCATCCACACTTTGCCGGTACCACTGAATGACATGCTGCACTCCTGTATAAAGCCAGCTAAGATCCTAGCAGTACGATCTACTGCGTTTCACCACAAAAGGGGCAGACGGGACCACGCGCGGGCAGTGGTTTGCGGCACTGGCGGCAAAAGCGCGCCGTTGGTGCCTCCCGCGGCCGCAGACGTGTCGGCGTCGGGCCGGGCCTGCGGGACTGGGGCCGGAATTCCGCACCGGCACCGGCGGCGGCCGGTGCCGGTGCGACCAACGGCGGGGGCCGACGGACCAGGTCTCGCCTGGCGGCCAGCAGGTCGTTCAGGAGGTGGTCCGCCTGCTGGTAGCGCCTGCCGACATCTGGCGCCAGCGCCTTCATCACGATGTCGTCGATCACTTTCGGAATGGACGAGTTGCGCCCGCGCATGGGCTCGACGAGTTCTCCACGTTTGAGCCGCGGCAGGTCAGCGGGAATCGGTGACTCGTATGGCAGAGATCCCGTCAGCATCTGGTAGGCCGTTACGCCGATTGAATAGAGGTCCGACGAAAACACTGCGCGGCCCTCGAATTGTTCGGGTGCCATGTAGGGCGGACTGCCGATCACCGTGGTGCCGTGCGCGGCGATCTCAATCACTCGCGCGGTACCGAAATCACCGACCTTGAGCAGGCCCTTGTCAGTGACGAAGACGTTCGCCGGCCGCAAGTCGCGGTGCAGCACGTTGTGCTTGTGTGCGTGCTCGACGGCGTTGCAGATTTGTGCGGTGTAGTCGAGCGCCCGCATCAACTCCATGGGGCCACGCTCGATGATGATCGTCTCCAGCGTGTCGCCCGGCACATACTCCATCACGATGAAGAAGACGTTGTCCTGCTTCTCGGCAGTGATCACCGTCACGATATTGGGATGGCCGAGCGACGCCAGCAAACGCGGCTCTTTGAGCAGTTCGCCGAAGTCGAGGTTCTGGCGATGGGGCACCTTCAAGGCGACGCGTTTGTCGATCCAGGTGTCCTCCGCCAGGTAGACGGTCGCAAACCCGCCGCTGCCCAGTGGTTCGATGATTTTGTACTTGCCGAGTGTCTGACCGCGAAAGACCATTGTCGGTTTGAGGATATCAGAGGTGCCGAGGCCTCACGGTGCGGGTTCTTCGATGGAGGGTAGTCGTACAATGACGCCGTGTCCTTTCATCGTGTGTACTGGCCGGCCGGAGTGCCGGAGGACGGGATCGTGTTCCTTGGCGCTCATGACGCGCACCACCTGCGTCAGGTCTTGCGCGCAGCTGTGGGAGATTCCGTTGGCGTCTTCGATGGCTGCGGGCGGGAATGGGTTGGCCAGGTTGGTGCCGTGACGAAGCAGGGCGTACAACTGCACAAACTTGTGTCCGCCACGCCGGTCGCTGAGTCGAGTATCTCGGTGACACTCGCCGTCGGCCTCCTCAAAGGCGATCAGATGGACACCGTGGTTCGTGACGCCACCATGCTTGGCGTGGCCGCGATTGCGCCGATGCGGACGGCACATGTGACCGTGCCCTCCAGAGCGTGGCAGAGCGGGGCGGCCCGCGAACGGTGGCAGCGTGTCGCAGTGGCGTCGGCTGTCCAGTGCCGCCGGGCGGTCGTGCCGGACGTACGTCAGGTCAGCGATCTCGCCACGTGCCTCAGCGAGCCGGCGGGACTGCGACTGCTTTGCGTGGAGCCTGGACTGCTGGACCAGCGTGACGACTGGCAGTCGATCGCTCCGCCCGACTCAGTCCAGGTGCTGATCGGACCCGAGGGTGGATGGTCCGTCGGGGAAGTGGATCAGGCCTTGTCGGCCGGTGCCCGCCTGATGAGCCTGGGCCCGCGAACCCTGCGCGCGGAAACAGCACCGACGGTGGCGCTGACGCTCCTGTCGTCGGCATGGGGATGGTAGGGCCACGCCGGGACGGAGCAGCAGTCGCGTTGAGGGGGGACGCTATTCCGCCCGGGTCCTGAGCCGAAGGCCGATCCATTCGTCTTCTGCCAGC
>JAHEFO010000286.1 GCA_024640135.1 Acidobacteriota bacterium | reverse complement strand
AGAACGCCGGCGCAGATGTCAGGCATCGGGGTCCTCACCACGATGGTGCTGGCGGCGCTGGGCGGCTGCTGGTGGCCGATCGAGGTCACGCCGGCGTGGGCCCAGAGCTTCGCCATGCTCCTGCCGACAGGATGGGCCATGGACGCGATGCACCGCCTGATCAGCTTCGGTGACACCGGGTCGGCGGTCCTTCCCCACACCGCGGCCCTGCTGGTGGGCGCCCTCCTGATGGGCGCTGCCAGTGCCCGGGCCTTCCGCTATCAGTAGCGCGCGGGCTCCACACCGGGCGTGCGGCATCAGCTATGCTGCCGCCGTGGAAGGCGCCTACCGCACCGTCAACACCGAGGCCCGGCACGAAATCCCGAAAATCAGGGGGTCCCGGTTCATCGCCACCGCCGGTCCGTACGGCGATGACGACAGCCTGGCTGCGGTCATCGCGCGCCTGGCCGGTGAGTTCCCCGAGGCGAATCATCACTGCTACGCGTGGCGATCGGGCGAGCGATTCCGCTACGCAGACGATGGCGAGCCGTCGGGCTCAGCAGGGCGGCCGATCCTGCAGCGCATTGACGGTCACGGCCTCGACCGGACGTTCGTCGTGGTCACGCGGATCTTCGGCGGCACCAAGTTGGGGGTGGGGGGCCTGGTCCGCGCCTACTCGGCGGCTGCCGGTGCCGTGCTCGACGCATCGCGAGTGGTCGAGGTGGTGCCGACCCGACGCATGCGAGTCATCGTGCCCTACGAGTTACAGGGCGCGGTCCAATCGGTTGTCGCCGCCCACGGCATTCCGCCGCTCGATTCGGGGTTTGCCGAGGTGGTCACGCAGACCTTCGCGGTTCCGAATCAGCATGTCGACGCACTGGTGTCAGAGATCCGGGAGCGCACTGCGGGCCGGGCCACAATCGATCTCCTCGATTGAGGGCGCACGCCGGTCATACGTCTCTCATCGGACAGGTGCTGAGATGATAGAGTCCGGCCCTGTGAGAGCCTTCAAGCAACTCGTCTCTGTGGTGGTTTTCGTGCTGGCGTGCGGGTGCGCCGCGCCAGTTGATCCGGTCTCCGAGCCATCTGTCCCAACCGGGCCGCCGGGACCGGCCGAGCCGATAGTCCCGGAGTTGACGGCCGACACGGCCGGGCGGTTTGCGGCGCTCGCGCTGGCGTGTGTGCAGAAGGAGTACCCGAACAAGATTTCCCACGTCCTGAGTTCGCCGGACGATGTGAAGGGACCGCGGGAGTTGACGCCGGCGTTTTACGGATGCTTCGACTGGCATTCGTCGGTGCACGGACATTGGCTGCTGGCACGGCTCGCCCGGACGTTCCCGACCGCGCCGTTCGCGGCGGACGCGCTCACGGCGCTCGAGACGAACATCACGCCGGAACACATCACCGCCGAGGTCACGTACGTGAACGGCGCCGGCCGCGAGTCGTTCGAGCGGCCGTACGGCCTCGCGTGGCTGCTGCAACTGGCTGCGGAGCTTCGGGAGTGGCAATCGCCTGAGGCCACCCGGCTGTCGACGGCGCTGGCGCCGCTGGAGGCCGCGGTCGTTGACCGCCTCAACGCGTGGCTGCCGAAGCTGGCCTATCCCATTCGTGAAGGCGAGCACGCGCAGACGGCGTTTGCGTTCGGGCTGATCCTTGACTACGCCCGCGCCAACGATCCCGCCCTGGCCGATGTGGTGGCCGGCAAGGTCCGCGAGTTCCACCTCAACGACCGTGATTGTCCGATGGGCTACGAGCCGTCCGGCCAGGATTTCGTGTCGCCCTGCCTTGGCGAGGCCGACGTCATGCGGCGCGTCCTGCCGCCAGCCGAATTCGCGACCTGGCTCACGGGTCTGTTGCCGCGCCTGCCGGCAACGGCCACTGACGCGTGGCTGCCCATTGGCGTGGTGACCGACAAGAGTGACGGGAAACTGGCGCACCTGGACGGCCTCAACCTCAGTCGCGCCTGGATGCTGGAAGGGATTGCGTCCGGTCTGCCCGGAGACGACCCGCGCCGACTGGCCCTGCTGGCTGCGGCCAGAACTCACGCGACGAGCGGACTGGAGGCCGTGACCGGAGAGCACTACGAAGGCGGGCACTGGCTCGGCAGCTTTGCCACCTACCTCACGACTCGCCGTGGGTTGAGACCGTAAGTCGAGGGCACTTCGTCTGCCCTGACCCGCAGTTCAGCCCGGGTCAGGGCCTCGCCTGCGTCGTTCCTGGCCGGTCTTTTCGCGACCCTGCTGGCCTACAATGCGGGTATTCGCGCACATCATCAAGGCGTGGTGGCGCCGCGGCCACTCTGGTCTGACGGGCTGCCGATGGCGACAGTGGAGGAGCGAGTGGAAGAGCGACCCGATTTCAGTTTCGGCGATCAATCCGTGGCGGCCTCGTACGACAACGTCCTGGTGCCCCTCCTCTTCACACCGTGGGCCACGCAACTCGTCGAACGCTTCAAGCCCTGGCACGGGTTGACCGTCCTGGATCTCGCCACGGGAACCGGCGTCGTGGCCGACATGCTCGCCGGCCATGTCGGCCCGGCAGGCCAGGTCACTGGCGCCGACATCAACGCCGAAATGCTGGCGCTGGCCAGGCAGCGGTGCGCCGGCGCCACGCCGCCCGTCGAATTCATCGAGGCGTCCGCGCAGTCGCTGGGCATGCCTGACGCGTCCGTCTCCGTAGTCGTGTGCCAGCAGGGCTTCCAGTTCTTTCCAGACAAGATGGCGGCGGCGACGGAAATCTTCCGCGTGTTGCGCGGCGGCGGCCGCGTCATCGTGACCACCTGGTGTCCCGTGGCCGACTGCGAGTACTTCGGGGCAATCTGTGAGGCACTCCGTCGGGTCGGAGAGGTTGCGGTCTCAGACATGATGCGCGTGCCGTTTGACTTCATGCCCGCAGCAGAACTGGCCTCGTATTTTGAGGCGTCGGGTTTCGAGCACGTGCACGTCAGACAGGAACAACTGCCGTTCACGATCGACCAGGGTGTGCCCGAAGCGGTCCAAGTGGCCTACGCGACGCCGATTGGGCCGAAGCTTCGCGCACTCCCGGAAGAGCAACAACGCGAGTTCCGCCATGCCCTGACGACACTCCTCGGTGAATTGAGTCAAGATGGACAGACGATGGGGCGGATGGCGTCCCACGTGTTGTCAGCGAACAAGCCCGGCTGACGTTCCAGTGGGCCGGCGACGGGCCGAGTGCCGGCCAGCAAGGAGGATGCCCCACCAGGGCACCGATCTTTCAGCCTTTCCTCAGGACTTCCTCACGACTTGACAGCCTCGACCGGCGCATCCTCCTTCTGAAAGGAGTGAGCCATGACTGATTCGTTCGCGGCGCATGGACTATCGCAAGCAGAAGCCAGTGGAGGCTATCCTCGTGCCACAGCGACGTTCCGCCGCGCCGATCCTGGCCTGCCCCGGTCTGGCGCCGGCAGCGTGTCGCCGAACCTGACGAGGCACTTCCGGCGTCCGGTGGAGCATCCGTTCACCGCCAGCCAGCGTGAAGACACCACGGTCCTGTTCGGCGGCCTGTCACCTCGCCACGACCGGCTCATGGAGGGAGTCCTCAGAGGGCTGGGCTACCACGCTCACGCGCTTCCCAATGTGTCGCTCGAGGGCTACGAGCTGGCCAAGGAGTACGGCAACAACGGGTTGTGCAACCCGACGTATTTCACGGTGGGCAACCTCATCAAGTACCTGCTGGATCTGCATGCCGGGGGCATGAGCCGTCAGGACATCATCGCCAGGCACGTCTTCCTGACCGCCGGATCGTGCGGCACCTGCCGGTTCGGGATGTACGAGGCCGAATACCGGCTCGCACTGCGCCATGCCGGGTTCGACGGCTTCCGCGTGATCCTGTTCGGGACGGACGATGGCATCGACCAGACCACGAGCCTGAAGGCCGGCTTCGAGCCGAACCTGGATTTCTTCCTGGGAATCATCGGCGCGTTCAACGTCGGCGACACCCTCAACGAATTCCTTCATACGATTCGCCCCTACGAAGTCCAGGCGGGGGCTGTGGACCGAGTGACCGAACAGGCGCTGATCCGGTTCGCTTCGTTCTTCGAGCACCGCAAGCGCTTCGAGCTCTCGGACTCGTGGGCGCGAGGACTCTCGTCCACCCGTTTCGAGAAGCCATCGAGTTTTCTCGGGAAGATCCTGTCTGAACTGCGACGGCAGGACCTGACGACCGAGATGGCCGCCGTGGCCGGAATGTACGACGAGGTGATGCTGGACCCGTTCAGGGTCAAGCCGGTGGTGAAGTTCGTTGGCGAGTTCTGGGCCCAGCTCACCGACGGCCCGGGCAACTTCCATATGCACCGCTTCCTCGAGAAGGAAGGCGCTGAAGTGGACGTGGGCCGTTCGCTGTTCACACGCCTGACGTACCTGCTTCACCTGCACAAGCAGGCCGCGCGGGACCGAAAGGGACTGCAGGGCAACCGTTTCGCGTACTACAAGAAGCGCGGAGTCCTGACCCTGGCCGAGCAGATCCTCAGGCGCGAGAACAACCGTCTCCTGAAGGCCATGGGAGGCACGCTTCATCCCCTCGTGAGCCAGTACGAACTGGAGCGCCTCGCCCGGCCGTACTGGAACTGGCGCACCTCATCGGGCGAGAGCCACCTGGAGATCGCCGAGAACATCTACCATCACCAGCACCACCTCTGCCACATGACGCTGAGCGTGAAACCGTTCATGTGCATGCCCAGCACTCAGTCGGACGGCGTCCAGGCAAAGGTCATCGAGCAGTTTCCCAGCATGCTCTTCCTGCCCATCGAAACATCCGGTGATGGCGAGGTCATCGCCCACAGCCGCGTGCAGATGGCGCTTGGCACGGCGCGCACGAAAGCGCGGAAGGAGTGGGCGGAGGCGCTGGCCCGCACAGGACGAACGCTGGTCGAATTGAAATCCTTCGCCACTGACCATCCCGAACTGAAGCGGCCCATGTATCCCGTT
>JAHEFO010000060.1 GCA_024640135.1 Acidobacteriota bacterium | reverse complement strand
GGATTTGAACCGGGTGGAGCAGGCGCGTCGCGAGGAGGCCACGGCGCTGACCGCCAAACTGGCGGAGACCGAAGCGCGCGGGGCGGCGGCTCTCGAGACCTTGCAGCAGGACCTGGGCCGGGTGGAGCAGGCGCGTCGCGAGGAGGCCACTGCGCAGGCGGCCACGCTGGCGGAGACCGAGGCGCGCGGGGCGGCGGCCCTCGAGGCCGTGCAACAAGATCTCAACCGGGTCGAGCAGGCACGTCGCGAGTCTGACGCCAGGCACCAGGCCGATCTCGAGGTGATCCGCGCCGAGGCGGAGGCGGCCAGCGCTCAGGGGCAGACCCGGAGCGCGGAACGCCATGCCAGTGACCTCGCTCTGGTGCGGGCTGAGATGGCGCAGCAGGCCCAGGCCCATACGGAAGCAGAAGCCCGGCTCGTCCAGCAGTTGGCAGAGTTTGAGTCGCAATCAGAGGAGCGACTGGCTGCTGCCCTCCGTACTGCGGAAGCTGAGGCTGATTCGAGGTTTGCCAGGGCCGAGGCGGAATGGGAACAGTCGCGTGATGAGGCCCGGCGCCTGCTGGAATCCGAGGTGGCCAAGGCCCGCGAGGAAGCGGCGAAGCAGGCGGCCAGGGAACTTGAGGCTGCATATGCCAAGGCCGAGGAGCGGCGGCGGCTGGCGGTGGAGAAGGTCCTGGCCGTCGCTGACCTGGAAACGGCCCAGACCCTGAAAGAGTCCCTCGGACAGGCCATCTCCAACGCTGAGCCCCCGCCCGTCCGGACACGGAGGGTCATGCAGGGCACCGAGCCTCGGCGTGCGGCTCCGGTCGTCCATCTGAGACGCGCCGCCAACGGCTGACAACAGCAGCGCCAGGGCCTGAAGCGGATGCTGGCTGTGGCTCCCGGCAGAGGCAGCCCGGCAGGCGGGACTGGCGATGCCGCTGACTACCCTAAACGCCTGAACCACTGGCGGCGTAAACGCGAAAGAGCAGTTATTGTGCCACTCCCTCGCGTTGTCGTTGTCTGCCTGCTGACCTTCTCACTGGGCCTTTGCGTCCAGGCGGTCGCCCGGTCCTCGGGTGAACGGAGCTTCGTCGTGGAGGAGACGACCATTGCCCAGGTGCACACGGCCTTCAAGACCGGTACTCTCACGTGCCGCCACCTCGTGGACACCTACCTCGCACGAATCGAGAGATTCGACCAGGAGGGACCGAAGCTCAACGCCATCGCCAGCATCAATCCCCTGGCGGTGGAGGAAGCCGACCGCCTGGACCTTCTGTTCGCCGAGCAGGGCCTGACCGGCCCGCTCCACTGCGTGCCCGTGATCGTCAAGGACAACATCGAGACGCTGGGCTGGGAAACGACCGCGGGGTCTCTGGCGCTGAAGGGTTTTGTTCCCGTGCGTGACGCGACGGCAATCGTCAGGCTGAAGGCGGCGGGCGCGATCATCCTGGCCAAGTCCAACATGGCTGATTTGGCGCTGAACGCGCTCACGACCGTGAATCTGATTCACGGACGCACGAAGAATCCCTATGCGCTCGATCGGGTGCCTGCCGGGTCGAGTGGAGGCACAGCCGCTGCCATCGCGGCCAACTTCGGCCTCGTGGGTCTGGGGACCGATACGGGCAACTCCGTGCGCGGTCCAGCCGCGCATGCATCGATCGTCGGCATCCGGCCCACGATGGGGCTGACGAGCCGCACGGGGATGGTTCCCCTCGACGTGTTGTCGGATGTCATCGGCCCGATGGCCCGTACTGTTGAGGATGCCGCTGCCGTGCTGGAGGTGCTGGCTGGCTGGGATGAGACTGATCCTGCGACAGACGTGCTGCGACAGTTGCCCGCCGCACCGCAGATCGAGGCAACACTGACTGACGGCCTCGAGGGTATGCGTGTTGGTGTGCTGCGTCAGGCGTTCCAAGGTGGCCCGCTCAAGACCGACAAGCAGGTTGAGAAGATCTTCGAGCGCGCCCTGGCGGACCTGGACAGCCTCGAGGTGAAGGTGGTCGACTCCGTGGCCATTGACCGGGTGGCGTCATCGCCGATTGCCGAGCGCTGCCGCGGTTTGAAGTACGACCTGAACGAATACCTGGCGAGCCAGGGATCTCGCGTGTCCGTGCACACCCTTGCGGAGATCGTCTCCAGCCGACGGTACGACCCGTCAATCCAGGAGGATATTCTGGCGATGCAGGCCGTCGACCCGCAGGGCCCGGGCAGCGAGGCGTGCGATGCGAATGCCGCGTACCGGACGGCCTTTGCCGCCGCCATTGTGGCCATGATGGAGAAGCACCGCCTGGATGCGGTGGTCTACCCAACCTGGAGTCAGCTCCCGCAGCTCACCTACCAAATCGTGTCTCAGGAAGCGGGGCAATCCCTGAGATTCTCGACGGCTTCGGGCTTTCCGGCCATCTCCGTGCCGATGGGCTTTTCAGTGGAGGGATTGCCCGTGGGCTTGTCGTTCATGGGGCGCGCCTGGGCCGATGGGCGGGTGCTGCAACTCTCCTACGCCTACGAGCAGGCCACCCGCCACCGGCGTCCGCCTGTCCTCGCGCCGCCCATCCGCTACAATCCAGCCCCCTCTATCCACTGACCATCAGCATGTGGCTGTACGAGCAGCCTCGCAGGTGGCTTTTGGGTGAAATGGGGCTACCCTTATGACTCCATGCGAAAGACTGCGGTAGGCCTCGCGATTGGTCTCTCGGCCTGGGTACTGGCGTCCGGGCTCGGACGGCTTGGCGTGTTCGAGGATCAGGAACTCTCCACGTACGACCGGCGTCTGGTGGCAGCCCAGACGGCCGGCGCTGGCGGTGGTGAGGCCGCGCGAGACGATCTCGCCATCGTCGAAATCGACGAGTCGTCGCTGCGTCTGCTGGAACCGACGTTTGGCCGCTGGCCGTGGCCACGGATTGTGCACTCGGCGGTCGTGGATTTTCTCACCAGAGGGCAGGCCAGAGTCATCGCCTACGACGTATTGTTCGTGGATCGCGATCTTCGAAGCGCCTTCCCCCTGGGAGACAGCGGGATGGTCATGTCCGGCGCGGAGTCCGACGCGGCCCTCGTTGAGAGTGTGCGTCTTGCCGGGAACGTCGTGCTTGCGGCAGAGGCGGTGTTCGAGGGGTCGTCGTCTGACGACACCCAGGCGCCGATGGGGCCGTCCCTGCCAGGCACGAACTTCGATCCGGGACCGGGGTTCTTCGTCAGGCCGCATCTCCGCCTGCCGTTTGCCGACCTTGCCGCCGTGAGCGCCGGGGTTGGACACACGGTTCTGGAACTCGACCCGGATGGCACTGCGCGTCGCGTGCTGCCGTTTGTGGTTGCGCAGGGACGACCTGTGCCCTGGCTCGGGTTGTCGGCGGCACTCGTGGCCGATCAGGTGCCTGCGTCGGCCGTCAGGGTTGAAGGGTCGTTCCTGAATGTCGGTGAGGCGCGCATTCCACTGCTGGCAGTTCCCGCGATGGACGCCAACGGCGACGAGACGCCGTCACGCCAGATGTTGTTGCGGCTGCAGGGGCCGTACGCGGACCAGGATGGGACGCGCACGTATCCGACCTACTCGTTTGTCGACCTGCTGCGGTCGGAAGACCTTCTGCTCAATGGGGCGGCACCGCTCGTCGACCCCGCGGAGTTCCGCGACAAGTACGTCTTCATCGGCACCGCCGCCCCTGGCCTCAAGGACACGTATGCCTCGCCATTCGGCGGCGCCGCCATGACCGGCGTTCAACTCCACGCGGCCACGGTCGATGACCTGTTGTCGCGGCGCTTCATGCGCCGGGCAACCGTCATGGTCGACGCGCTGACGACCGGTGCCGCCAGTCTGGTCGCCGGCCTCGCGGCCGTGATGCTGCCCGTCGGGTGGGCGGTCGCGTTGGTGGTCGGCGTGGGTGTGATCCTGGTGTGGGCGGCGACCGCGGCGATTGGCGCCGGCCTGTGGGTCGGCGTGGTGACGCCGGTGCTGGGCCTGGCGCTGGCCACCTTTGGGGGGACGGCGTGGCAGTACTTCGTGGAAGGACGTCAGAAGCGCCTGATGAAGCAGTTGTTCGGCCGGTACGTCTCGCCGGACATCTTCGCGCATCTGGTGGCGGACCCCTCGTCGGCCAGGCTCGGTGGCGAACGCCGTGAAATGACGGTGTTGTTCTCGGACATTCGTGGTTTCACGACCGCCTCCGAAAAGGCCACGCCGGAGGCGGTGGTGGCACAGCTCAACGAGTATTTTTCGGCCATGGTCGCGGTGTTGTTCCGCCATCAGGGGACCCTGGACAAGTTTGTCGGGGACATGGTGATGGGGCTGTTCGGTGCGCCCGTGGCCGATCCGAAACATGCCGACCATGCGGTGGCGGCCGCGCTCGAGATGTTGCGTGAACTGGAGCGGCTGAACGCCGGCTGGGCGGCTGAGGGACGGCCCACGATGGACATTGGGATCGGAATCAACTCCGGGGAGATGATTGCGGGTAACATCGGCTCCAGCACGGTGATGAGTTATACCGTTATCGGAGACGCAGTGAATCTGGGGGCGCGGCTGGAGTCGGCGACCAAGGACCATGGCGCGAGGATTCTCATCAGCGAGGCCGTGCGGTCCAGGTTGACGGAGGCCGTCCGTGTCAGGGAAATTGGTGAAATCTCCGTGAAGGGCAAGACCAAGGCGGTGATGGTTCACGAGGTGTTGGGAGAACGTCCATGAAACGACTGCTGTGTGTCGGCGTGTTGGTATTCGGGATTGCGGGACCCGCGTCAGCGCAGGGGATCCTCGGCAGACTGGGCCGGGCGGCCAACAAGGTTGAGAGCCTGGCCGACCAGCTCAAGGACTTCGTGATCACCGAGCAGGAGGAGAAGGACATGGGCGAGGCGCTCAGTGCCCGCCTGAGGGAGAAGTACGGCGTGGTGCAGAGCGCGCCGGTGCACACCTATGTGTCACTGGTGGGCCGTGTCGTCGCCGCGTCAAGCGATCGACCCAATCTGGGCTGGACATTCATCGTGCTGGACACCGACGGCGTCAACGCCTTTGCGGCGCCGGGCGGCTATGTCCACATCACGCGAGGCGCCCTTGCGTTGATTGACAACGAGGCGGAGTTGGCCGGGGTGCTCGGCCACGAGATCACCCACGTGACCGCGAAACACACGATCAATGCGATCAAGAAGTCGAAGGTCAAAGGCGCTGTCGCCGAGTCCGCCACTCGCAGCGACGTCCTGGAGTATCTCGTCAACCAGGCGTACGACAATCTCCTGGAGAATCAATATGACCAGAAGGACGAGACGGCGTCCGATCAGATCGGTATCCGCCTGGCGAACACCGCCGGCTATGCGCCGGATGGGCTGGGGTCGTTTCTCACGCGTCTGTCTGAGCGGAACAAGGACTTGAAGGAACCCAGCGGCGTCTTCGCCTCGCATCCGGCGACCAGGTCGCGTGTGGATCGGCTGACGAAACAAATCACGTCCGAGAAGTTGACCTCCACCGCCACGGTCGAGGCGCGGTACACGGCGTCGATTTCGTATGCGCCTTTGCCTGTCACCTCTATCGTCGGCGGCGAAGGCGCATCGAGTCTGGCCGAGAGCCCCGACGCAAAGAAGGCCGCGACTCCAACCCCTGCCACGAAGAGCAAGTTCGGCCTGGGCGGGTTGACCTCGAAGCTGGGCCCCGACAAGGCGAACACCGGCACGGTGGCTTCGGCCGGCTCGCGCGGCGTCAATCCGGACCGCGACGCCAAAGGGGGCGCGAATTCGCGCATTGTCATCGTGACGATCACGCCGGCGCAAATCGAGGCGTTCCGCAGGGGGATCTCGGGTTGACGACGTGGATACAGCCCGTCTGACCAGCCCGCACTTCATCGCCGGCGTGGCCATGTCCGTGGCCACGCTGGCGCTTTTTGTCGCGACCCGCAATCCCGCGCTGCGTCGGCGGCTCAGGATCACGCTCGGCGTGGCCATCACCGCCGTGGCGGCCCACATGGCCCTGATGGGCGGGTTCGTCCCGACGGCGTACCTCGACAACATCTTCACGGTCGAAAAGCTGCTGCTCACGTTGGCGGCGATCCAGGGCGTCATCACGCTGTTGTTCCACCCGTGGTTCAGCGATCGCGCGACCGAACGGGCGCCGGGGATTGTTCAGGGCGCACTTGTCATTGGTGTGTTTCTGCTCGTGGTCACACTGGTCTTTCCGGACCAGCTCCTGGCTGCTTCCGCGGTCGGCGCGGTGGTGATTGGATTCGCGCTTCAGGACACCCTGGGCAACTTCTTCGCTGGCGTGGCGCTGCAGATCGACCGGCCATTCAAACCGGGTGACTGGATCGAAGTGGGGCCCTTTCAGGGCAGGGTGACTGACATCACCTGGCGCGCCACCAAGATTCGGACCAAGCCGGGCAATCTCATCGTGGTGCCCAACAACGTCGTTGGAAAAGAGGCCATCACGAACTACTCCGAGCCGCTGTCGCCGACGCGGTTGTTCGTGGAAGTAGGCACCAGTTATCTCATTCCGCCGAATCTGGTCCGGAGCGCGATCATGGTGGCCTTGTCGCGGTGCCCGCACGTGCTCAAGACGCCCGACGCCGATGTGCTGATGGTGGACTTTGGTGCGTCGGCGTTGATCTTCAAGGCGCGGTTCTGGATCAATGATTTTGAGCAGGACGAGCGCGCCAGAGACGAAGTGCGCACGGCAATCTACTACGAGTTCCATCGGCAGGGCATTGAGATTCCCTGGCCCATCCAGGTCAACTACCGTCGCGAGGACGTTCCGAAGGATCCGGAAGTGGACCATGCGAGGCATCAAACGCAGATAGCCACGGTGCCGATTCTCTCCGCTCTGGGACCCGACGCGCATGCCGCACTGGCGGCGTCCGCGCGCTCACGACTCTTCGGGCGCGGCGAAGTGATCGTCAGAGAAGGTGACCCCGGCGAGTCGATGTTCCTGGTGGTGGACGGCACGGTGGTCATCACCGTCGGACCGGATCGGCGTGAAGTCGCCGTGACCGAAAGCGGTGGCTACTTCGGTGAGATGTCGCTGCTCACCGGGGATGCCCGTTCGGCGACGGTCACGGCGCGGCGTGACACCGTTCTCCTGGAGGTGTCAGCCGAGGCGTTCGGCGCCCACGTTCGCAGCCACCCGGCGCTGCTGGAGGCCCTCGCCGACGCCGCCGTCGCCAGGCGGGCGGAACTCGATGCCGTCAAGTCCGCGCCAGGGGCAGCGCGGGCGGCCGCCAAAGCGTCGCTCCTGGCGCGGATGAGAAGATTCTTCAAGCTCGCCTAGGCGCGCTACACATGGCGCGGACAGGCCACTCGTCCCATCTCTTCACTTTCGCCACTCCATCATGACGCAGCTCTGCTCACCTGAAAGGCCACCACCAGGGAGGGCCGCGTCGATCAGACCGCCCATCCGCATATCCCTGCTGATAGCCTCGGCGGAAACCGTCGCGATACCGGTTCTTGTAGAGATCGCGAGGCCCGTAGCGGCGGTCGTAGCCGTCGTCGCCTGACCGGTAGCGGCGTTCGCCCACAGGGTCGAACCGATCGCCCTTACGCCGGTCTCGGAGGCCGGCCTCATAGCCGTCGTCCAATCCGCGTCGGAACGCCAGGTCGAACCTCGGTACCGCGCGACGATCCCAGGCGTCACGGCTATCGCGCTGATCGAGCCGGCCTGGTCGCTGATCATCGCGTCGCTGATCATCACGTCGCGGATCGGGTCGTCGCTGATCGTCCCTCGATTGGGCGGCCGCCGGCGCGGCGACCAGTAGTGTCAAAACCAGGAGCAGTCCACGTGTGACAGTCATAGCGACCTCCTTGACCAGTCACAGTGCAAGCGCCGTGCCGAAAAATCTGTCGTTTCTTTGGGGCTCGGCCGCCGCTCAGCCGCAGCGATGCCCCCAGTGGCGTCCCCTATTCAGTCCAGATCAGCACCCGCTCACCCGAACGCGTGAGGATGTCGACCACCAACTGCGGCCCGACCCGTGCGATCTCCTTGACGTCGAGATTCAGCCGTTGCAGGTCCAGGCTTTCAGCGCCGATCCCGAGGTCCACCTTCTTCTGCCCCATCGTCAAAACCCAGAGCGGCAGGGTGAAATTGACGATTCGGCCCGCGTCGGGATCCCACGCCATGACGACGAGGTTGGTGGCCCTGGCCGGGGCAGTCGGGAGGTCTGCCAGGTCCCGGACTTTGCGCACATTTTCGTCGGCATCGATCTCAATGATCGGTCTCTGATCCTTGAACCGGGCCAGCGCCTCATCGAACTGCTTCAACGCGCCACCGCTGGAGACACGCTGCGTGTCGACGTGCTGTGACACAAAATACACGCCCGCGCCGGCAATGGCGCACATCCCCAGCATGCCCAGGAAGATGAGCACGAGCACGATTTTGAACCAGGTCTTGGCAGAGGACATTGAGCGCTTTGCTAAGTCTATGAGATTGGACGGAAAGTGAACGGCTTTTGCCTCCAGCGACCCGCATCCTCCATGCACCAGGGATCCCGATGGGTCCGGCACAGCTCTGTGGCGACCAGGTATTCGGTCAGTGCGGCCGATCGCTGCAGCCGGAGATCGGCGACTTTGCCAAGTTCGAGGTGAATGCGGCCTTCGACCCATCCCACCGGTGACTCATTCAGCGCCAGCTGGAGATCAGCCACCGCGTCGTCGAGGTGGTTGAGGGAGACCCGGGTCATGCCACGTTTGTAGATCCACAAGGCCCGTTCTCCAGGGGTCTTTGGGCGGGGATCGCGATCGTGCCAGGCGAGACCAGCAGTCAACTCGGCCTCTGCCTCTGCCGGAAGGCCGGCGCGCCACGCCGCCGATCCAATCTCCAATTGCAGGAGCCGGTTCTGAGGGTACTCGGAGAAGAGCCGCCTGAGAACGGCAAGCGCATCGGCGTGCCGGCCTTCGCGGCTGTACATCAGCGCCAGCCCGACACCGGCGTCTGTGCGGGTCAGCGGGTGCGTGGCGGCGGCCTCGACCAATTCCAGCCCGCGTTCCTTCCCGCCGCCAAAGCCAGCGAGGTAAGCGATCAGCCGCTTCGGCATCGACAATGCGGCCACCGCATACCGGTAGGTGCCTACCACCAGGCCCGCGTCGCGCCGATCAGGCGCGTGATCGAGCACCCACTCGTGCGAACTGTACGCCCGGCGCGCAGAGCCAAACGCCTGTCGCACATTCCCCTCGACCGTGGCGATATACGACGCCTGCAGGCCGTAGGCGGCGCCCAGGTCGTACCGCGCGTCGACGTCCTTCGAGTCGCGCTTGACCGCCGCCTCCGCCAGCGTGATTGCACGTTGCAGATGTTCCCTGAATTCCGCGTCCGGTCCTGGCGGAGGCGGCGGCAATGTGATGGTTGATGACGTCAGGCCCCCAAGGTAGTGGTCCAGTGTCGCCCCGCCCCTGATGAACAGGATGTGCATCCAGAGGATCGTGGCCAGCATGCGATGGGCCACTGGGTCATCCGGCCGGGCCACGACATCCTGACGCGCCTGGCGAAGGGCCTCCTCGTAGTTCAGGTTGTACGCCGCGTTGTAGGCCTCACCAGTGACGTCCGCGCGCGCCTGTTTTCCCGCCTGCGCGGGAATTCTGACTGGAATGGCCACGACCAATGCCAGCACGAGCCCGCCGCGCAAGGCGCGACGAGTGAGCATGCCGGCAGAGCGACACGACACTAGAAAGAGAACCTCGTTCCCAGGCCGGCGGAGTCGGCCCGCTCGACGGCGAGCCGTGCGGCGACGAGGTCTTCCACCGCCATGCCGAGGGACTTGAAGATCGTGACCTCGTCCGCGGAACGCCGGCCGCTGCACTGCTGCAGCACCACGGCACCGAGTTCTCCGGCGATGTGGTCAGGTCCAAAGGCCCCTTCCGCGATCGGCAACACGATGTCTCCGGCCTCCACCAACGCGGCCGCGCGCGAATCCACAAACAGGCGCGAACGCGCCACGAGCGCCGTCGGCATTTCGCGCTGGGCAGGCCGACAGGCGCCAATCGCGCAGATGTGGGCGCCCGGCGCAACATCCTCGTCGCGAATCACTGACGTGGATGAGGCAGTGACGAGCACGACGATGTCGGCGTCCCTGACCGCGTGTGAGGCGTCCGCAACGGCATGGACCGGCAGGCCGGTTTCGCGCGAGGCGGCTTGCGCGAACGCCTCGCAGCGACCGGTGTTCGGACTCCACACGCGGACGTCATCAATCGGCCGGACGTGCCGTATCGCATCGATGTGACTGCCCGCCTGGACGCCGCTGCCGATCACCGCCAGGCGTGTCGCGTCAGGGCGCGCCAGAGTGTCCACCGACACCGCGGAGACCGCGGCCGTTCGTGCCTCGGTAATGTACCGGCCGTCCAGCAACGCCACGAGCGCGCCGGTGGAGGGATCCAGCAGCAGAATCGTCGCCAGGTGCGAGGTCAGGCCACGTGCGAGGTTCCCTTCATAAACCGTCACGAGTTTGGCGCCCATTGCCGCCGGCGCATCGATGACGGCCGGCATGACGCCGAAGTACGCCCGATCCGGTCCAACCTCGATGACCGTGCGCACCGGTTGGGAGACGCGGCCCGCGGAGTGTTCTGATAACGCCGATGCCATCGCCTGAATCAGATCGGGCATGGGCAGGACGCGTCGTACATCGTGTTCCGATAACAATAGGGGCATGTCGTCCTTCATCTTACGCACGATTGATGCCCATACGGCCGGGGAACCGCTCCGGCTGGTGGTGGGCGGCTGGCCGGCCCCGGAGGGCGTCACGATGCTGGAGCGCTGCGAGTGGGCTCGAGAACATCAGGACCACCTGCGACGGCTGCTCATGCTGGAACCGCGGGGGCATGCCGACATGTACGGGGCGTTACTGACGGAGCCTGAACGCGAGGATTCTGACGTCGGGGTCCTGTTCATGCACAACGAGGGCTACAGCACCATGTGCGGCCACGGGATCATCGCTGTCACGACGATCGCGTTCGAACGAGCGCTAATGACCCATGCTGACGGCCGGCAGACGCTGGTGCTGGATACGCCGGCCGGCCAGATTCGTGCACGCGCGTTCATGGAGGGCTCGCGGGTGGCGCGGGTCTCGTTTGTGAATGTGCCCTCATTCGTTCTCGCCGCCGGCGTGCCCGTTCACGTCGCCGGCCGTGACATCCGCGTGGACGTGGCGTTTGGCGGCGCGTTCTACGCGGTCGTCGACGCCGAGAGCGCGGGCCTGGCGGTAGTGCGAGAGCGGCTGGCGGATTTGAAGACACTTGGGATGGCCATCGCCCGAGAGGTTGAACGTGTCATCACGGTCGCGCACCCGATCGAACCCGGGCTATCCGGCGTATACGGCACGATCTTCACCGGCCCTCCGAGCAGTGCGGACGCGCATCTGCGCAATGTCACCATCTTCGCCGACCACGAAGTTGACCGGTCACCCTGCGGAACCGGCACCTGCGCGGTCCTCGCAGTGCTCGACGCCATGGGCTTGACCGCCGAGGACGCGCCATTCGTTCATGAAAGCATCATCGGCACCACGTTCAGTGCGCGTGTCTTGTCTCGCCTGACCGTGGGTGAACATGCGGCCATCGTGCCGGAGTTGACCGGCGCGGCGTCGATCACCGGGGAGCACACCTTCTTCGTCGAACCGGAAGACGTCTTGAGCGACGGCTTTCGGATCTAGGGTGCACACGATGCGTGATGGGCCCGCAGGAACTCAGGGGCCAGTGGTCACTGGCGTGCCGTCATGTCTCGTGCAGTTACCTGCCGTCGTTCGGTCCGCGCAGCCGGGACGTATCCACGGCTTCAGCCAGTGCTCGCATCGGTGCGGCGTCCGCCAGTCCGGAACCCGCGATGTGGATGACGAACCGCCGGCGGATCAGGACGTTGAGTTCGCCCAGGCTCTCCGCGGTGTTCCAGGACTCCACGGCCGGAAAGGTCGCCACCATCGTGCCCTTGAAGTATCCGTTGTCCAGCGTCCGATTCACGTCGGAGCCGGCCATGTGTTCCAGCGCCTCGATCGCACGCTCGTCACCGCCCGTATCGGCAATCTCCAGCTCGAGCTTCTCCGAACCCCGCAGGAACGTGACCAGCACGTGGGTGGACCGATCGAGCGTCGTGCCCTCCTGCGTGGTCAGGTCTCCCCGGGTCCAGCCCGTCAACTGAGGAACCGCCGCGCGCAGGTCCTCAGGCGAGATCAGCGCCACCGGCGGCGGGCCCGGAGGCGTGTCGGCCGGAGCCTGTGCTCCCTCGCTCCCGCAGGCGACCGCGCCAGCGGTCAGTGCGGCGGCCGTCAGGAGCAGCGAAAGCCGACGCATCACTTCGCAGCCGTCAATTTACTGAAGTCCATCTGCTCGAGCACGGCGCGCACGGGTTCGATGCCGGCGCCCCCGGAGCCGTCCGCTGTCACGATGAAGCGCTTGCCGACGACAACGGTGACGGTGGCCGTCTCCCGCCTGGTGTTGACATCCTCGAATCCTGGCTCGCCTTTGACGGACACGCCCTTCTTGTATCCGTCAGATGTTCGCTCGCTGAAATTGGCAGCAAGATACATGGCAAACGGTGCGACCAGCATCTGATTGAGTGCGGTGTCGACGATGGTCAATTTCACGCGCGCGTCGCCATTCCGATAGTTGACCTCGGACTGCGACATTGCCATCGGAAAATTCGTGGTGCTGCCGGTGACTTCACCTCGCTGCCAGCCGCTGACCTCAGGGAAGGTGGCGCCGAGGACCTCGAAGTCCACGACTTCAACATTGCCGCCGGCCTGACTTACGCCTTTGGCCAGGGCCTCCAGTCCTCCGGCCATGGTTGCGGCGCCCTCTGCCATCTGGCTGGCACCGTCCTTTGCCGCCTGCGCGACTGCTGCGGCCGCCTCTTCAGCCTGCTGTTGGTCTGTACTGCTGCCGCACGCCGATGCCATCACGGCGATGGCGATGATGCTGGTTGTCAGTTGCCTGGTCATCGGTCCTCCCTGGATGACCGATCAGCCAGGAGGCTGGTCGGTCACAATGCTCTGCCTCTCAGAAAATCAGGCCCATTGGCGATAGGTGTTCCGACGAAGTCTACCCGACGCCTGCTCCCAAGACTACCGTTGGTGTGAAAAACACACCCGTCCCCCTCCGGAGCTCTCATTTGGCGACGTAATTCTTGCGGGCGCGGGCCGTGAGGCCGCGCTTGACGAGCTTTACCTCGAGTTTGTGCGTCTTGCCGTCGGTGGTCTGCGGCGAGAACCCGAGCGCATATTGACTGTGCAACTCCTGGATAACTCGCGTGAACGTCGAGTTGAGTTCGGCAGACCTCTTCAACTCGAAGTACCCGCCTCCGGTCTCGGACGCCAGACGCTTGAACGAGCCCCCAGGGCGCGTCCGCGTCCACTCCATGCCGTTGTGGTAGTACGACTCGATGCCGATGGCGTAGATCATGACGTCTTCGTCCTGGGCCCGGTTCATGACGTCGTCTTGGCTGAGGACGCTGCCAAAGTCCCCCCCATCGGTCAAGGCCACCACCACGCGGCGACCGGTCGTGTCTGCCAGTTGATCCATGGCGCTGTTAAGGGCGTCCCATAACTGCGTGGAGTTGCCACGCGTCATGTTGTTCCGGATGTAGCTGATCAGACCGTCCCGATCATCCGTCAATCCCGGACTGAACTGGATCTTGGAGTTGAAGAAACCGACCACACCCCGGTCCTCAGGCGCCAACCGGATCACGAACTGGACGGCCGCGTCCTGGACCAGCGGAAGGTTCATCTCCATGCTGATGCTCGAATCGAGCGTCAAGGCGGCGGAAAAGGGCACGGCCTGGTTGTCAAAGATGGTGATGTCCTGCTTCTTGCCGTCGTCGTAAATCTCGAAGTCGGCTTTCGTGAGACCGGGGACCAGCCGGCCGTCAGAGTCGAGCACGGTCGCATAGACCGGCACCGTGCGTGTGCCGGACCTGAACGTCGGCTGTTGTTGGGGGGCCAACGGTGTCAGTGCGACGGACGACCCGGAGAGTCCCGCAAGGCCTCCGACGAGGAAGGTGGCAAGTGTCACGACGAGTGTGGTGGGACGGGTCATTTGGAAACGTAACTCTTTCTGGCCCGGGCCACCAGGCCCGGCCTCTTGATGCGAATCTCGAGCTTGTGAATCTTGCCGTCCACGGCGGGCGGCGTGAAGCCGAGGAGATATTGACTGTGAAGTTCCGAAGCGACGCGGGTAAAGGTCGTGTTGAGTTCGTCGGCGCGGGTCAGCTCGAAGTACCCGCCCCCGGTTTCCTCCGCGACTTTTCGCAGTCCGCGGTCTGGCCGGGTCACGCCCTGTCCGCGCGTCCGCGATCGCAGGCCGATCGCGTAGATCAGGAACTCCTCGTTGCGGGCCCTGGTCAGGATGTCTCCCTGGTCGCGACGGCTGTAGTTGTCAGCGCCATCGGTAAACACCAGCACCACCCGGCGCCCCTGAAGATCCTTCAGGGCCTCCATGCTGACCTCGGTGGCGTCCCACAGGGCCGTGGGATTGCCGTACTGAATGTCTTCGCGCAGGATACGAATCAGTTCGTCGCGGTCGTTCGTGAAATCCGCCGGAGCCACTTGAATCTTGTCGCTGAAGCTCCCGACTCGTGCGCGGTCGCCGGGCAGCAGGCGAATCACGAATTGCGTGGCCGCCTGCTTCAACAGATCCAGGTTCATCGTCATGCTGCCGCTGGTGTCGAGCATGACAACGACCGTGATGGGCTGGACGGAATTCTCGAAGAGGGCGATGTCCATCTGCTTGCCGTTGTCCCAGATCTCGAAGTCGTCTTCCTCGAGACCCGGCACCAGGCGACCCGAGGCGTCCGTCACCGTGGCGTAGACGGGGACCGTCCGCGTGGCCGACCGGAACATCGGGGCCTGCTGTTGGTCTTCGACCGCGCCAGCCGGCGTGCCTGTCAACGTCGCCACGAGACACACTCCCAGAGCGATATTCGTCACCGAAAGAGGTCGGCGAAGGGCCATAGAGGTATCCTAAGCAAAAATGAGGCCTTGTTGATGGCGCTTGTGGTGTTTGATCTCGATGGGACGCTCGTCGATTCCCGTCAGGATCTGGCGGAGAGCACGAATGCGGTGCTCAAGTCCTATGGCGCGGCGCCCCTCCCGCTCGAACGCGTGGTAATGATGGTGGGTGAGGGGGCGCGGGTCCTGGTGCAGCGGGCTCTGACGGCCGCTGGGCTCGAGCGGGACGAGGCTGGCGTGGATGAGGCTCTGGACCGGTTTCATGCCTGCTATCGTCTGAGACTGTTGGCCACCACCCGGCCGTACGACGGCATCGACGAAATGCTGAGCCGCGCCGCGACGTTGGCCGAACTGGCCGTGCTGACGAACAAGCCACTGGCGCCGGCGCAGCGTCTGATTGAGGCATTTGGCTGGTCATCCCATTTCATTTCCATCATCGGTGGCGATGGCGAAGCGCCGCGAAAGCCGGACCCGGCTGGTCTTCGGCAGTTGATGTCGTTGGCCGGAGTCGGACCTTCGTCCACGATGCTTGTCGGCGACTCGATGGTGGACGTGCAGACCGCCCGGCGTGCGGGCACCGCGATGTGCGTCGCCCGATATGGTTTTGGCAACACCCGGGGCGATATGACCCTTCAAGGGGACGAGTGGATCGCCGAGACAGGCCACGGGGCGTACAGCGCCATCCACGCCTGGTCCAGGAGCTAGACCAGCACCCAGCACCCAGCACCCAGCACGTAGCACCTCCCCTCCGGCGTTGTTGTCGCGACAGCGGTGTGCGATGCTGGCGTCATGAGCCGACAGAAGATCACTCGAGGCTTGGCGCTGGCCGCCTTGTCCGTCACGGTCGTCGTCGCGGCCGCGAAGGTCAGCGGCGTCAGGCGCGAGAGTGATGGTGACGATGCTCAGCGGCGGACGGCTCCAGTCCAGAGCTTCACCGTCGTCAGGACCTTGCCGCACGATCCGAACGCCTTCACCCAGGGACTGGTGTACGCCGACGGCGAGTTCTATGAGAGCACGGGCCTGCACGGCGAGTCGTCGCTGCGCCGGGTGGAGATTGCCACCGGAAAGGTGCTGCAGCGAAAGACGATCGACCCACAGTATTTCGCCGAGGGACTGGCCCTGGTTGGTGACGCCCTGGTGCAACTGACATGGCAACACAAGATCGGGTTTGTGTACGACCGGAAGTCGTTCAGCCAGCGCCGCACGTTTCCCTACCAGACGGAAGGATGGGGCATCGCCTATGACGCCAAGAGCGGCCTCGTGATGAGCGACGGCACCGATCAACTCTTCTTCCTCGATCCAGAGACCTACGCGATCACCAGGACCGTGAGGGTGACCGACGCTGGTCGCAGCGTCGGGCAGTTGAATGAACTGGAATGGATCGAGGGCGAAGTCTGGGCCAATGTCTGGATGACCGATCGGATTGCCCGAATCACGCCGGCGACGGGTGTGATCAGTGCCTGGGTGGATCTGACGACGCTCTGGCCCCTGACCAGGCGCACTCCATCAGCCGACGTCCTGAACGGCATCGCCTACGACCCCGGAGGCAAGCGCATCTTCGTGACCGGCAAGAAGTGGCCACAAGTGTACGAGATCAGAGTCCTGAGTCCGGGGCCCTGAGTCCAGGGTCCGGGGTCCGGACTCAAGACCCAAGTCTCACGACCCCTTGACCACTTCCTCGACGGCTCCCTTCGTCATCGGATGATAGCCGTCGCGGGCGCTGGCAAAGATCCGCTGCGCCATCGCCTTGCCCTCCGGGGTCGCGGCCAGATCGCGATACAGCGGAAGGACCAGCTTCCGCCGGCCGATGCGAACCATGTAGTCCTCCATTGCGGCGTACGAGGGTTCGTATCGCGTCTTGATTGCCAGCCGGAACCAGACGTGCGCGATTTCCGCGTTTCCAGACCTTGTGAATTCGAATTGCCGATCGAGCGCGCCCATTTGGGCCAGCGTCAGCGTGCGCGGCAGCGCATCAACGAAGTGAATCCACTCCTGGGCAGACCAGGCGTCTGATGTCGACGTGAGCGCGTCTATCGGTCCGCCGGAGAGCCAGGCATCGCGAGCGTTCTCGACTTTCACGAATGCGTCGGACGTGGGGAGAACGGCGAATGCCGGAACAGTCTCCGTGTGCAGCCATTCCTGCACTTGTGAGTCGGTGACGACTCCGGGATGTCTGGCCATGAGTTCTGTGTCCAGGAACGCCAGGAAACTGTCGGTGGTCGCGCTCTGGAACGCGTGGGTGTCGAACCAGAGACGAAGGAAGGTGTCGAACTCCGTACGTCCGAATTTGTCTTCCAGGAACCTGAGAAACAAGGCGCCCTGTTCATACGGGACGGAAGAGTAGGCGTCATCCGGGTCGCGGCCTGACATGTCGGGCAGGAGTGTCTTGTCCTGAGGCACGGTGAGCGTCGACCGGGAATCAGCCAGGTCGGACACGCCGATCATTGCTTCCATGTCGGCGCGGGGTCTGCCGTACACCGCTTCGATGATGCGGCGTTCGAGATAGGTCGTGAAGCCTTCGTTCAGCCAGAAGTCATGCCATGTGGCGTTGGTGACCAGGTTGCCGGACCAGGAATGGGCCAGTTCGTGCGCCACCAGCGACACCAGGGACTTGTCGCCGGCAATGACGGTGGGAGTCGCGAACGTGAGCCGGGGATTCTCCATGCCGCCGAAGGGAAACGACGGCGGCAGCACCAGCAGGTCATACCGGCCCCAGCGATAGGGCCCGTACAGGGTCTCGGTCGCCGTCACCATCTGTTCCGTGTCTTCAAACTCCCGGGCCGCGGCGTCCACGGTGGACGGCTCTGCCCAGATG
>JAHEFO010000285.1 GCA_024640135.1 Acidobacteriota bacterium | reverse complement strand
TCTGCGTCGTAGTCGCCGTGGATGACCACGCGTTCGCGCCGCTCGATGGCGGCACGAAGACGCGCGACCGCGGGTCGCATGTCCAGGAGGAGGAAGGGATCGTGCAGATGGCTAAGTTCAGGATCCAGAAAGCGCTGCGCCGCGTCGGGATCCGAAAGGCCGCGTTGGTGAAGCAACCGCGCGACCACCGCCGGGATGCCCAGCCGGGCGGCGAGCTGGGAGGCGCCGTCCCGGTCTGACGGCACTTCATCCCAGATCTTGCGTACCATCACTGCCCCGGCGGCGCGTCGGCACCGCCGTCGGTGAAGGCGTGGCCGAGTCGTCCGATCGATCGGAATTTCTGGTACCGCGCTTCGAGCCTGTCGGCGCCGGCCATGCGGGAGACCTCCGCCAGGTGGCGAGACAACGCCTCGTCAAGCAGGGCCGTCGCGGCCGCGTGATCCTGATGCGCCCCACCCACAGGTTCAGGCACGATCTCATCGATGATTTGCATCGACAGCAGGTCGGGCGCCGTAATCTTCAGCGCTTCGGCCGCGTCCACGCGGCGGGCGGGGTCTCGCCACAGGATTGCCGCACAGCCCTCTGGAGGAATCACGCTGTAGACCGCGAACTCCTGCATCAGCACTCGATCGCCAATCGCGATTCCCAACGCGCCTCCAGACCCTCCCTCTCCGCAGACCACCACGACAATCGGCGTGTCGAGCAGGGCCATTTCCCGCAGGTTGAGCGCGATCGCTTCTGCCACGCCGCGTTCTTCGGATTCGACACCTGGGAAGGCCGCCGGCGTGTCGACGAACACGATCACGGGTTGCTTGAACTTCTCGGCCAGTCGCATGACACGGAGCGCCTTGCGGTACCCTTCTGGCTTCGCATACCCGAAATTGCGGTAGATCTTCTGCTTCGTGTCAGTGCCCTTCTGGTGCCCCACAATGAAGACGGGCTGCCCATGGAAGTGCGCCATGCCGGTCACGATGGCCTTGTCGTCGCCAAACCGCCGGTCGCCATGCAACTCGGTGAATCCCGAGAACAACCGGCCCACGTAATCCAGCATGACGGGCCGGGCGGCGTGCCGGGCCACGAGTACCCGCTGCCACGGTGTGAGGTTGGCGAACAGTTCCGCGCGAAGTTCCTGCGCGCGGGCGTCCAGACGCTCGATCGTCGCCGCCCGCTCGGGCGTCTGCGGCATCAATCGCATGACCTGGATCTCCTTGAGCAGGATTGTCACAGGTTCTTCAAATTCCAGTGGGTCAACCGACATAGTTCCTCACTTCAGACTGACAGTGCCCGCCCCGCACACAGACTCGACATCGCGCACGAATCCCTCGCTGGGGCGGATTCGATATGACGTCGCGGTCCGCACGCGCAAGCCACCATCATGTCCCTTTACTTCGACTACGAACGACACGCGCCGGTCTCCCGGGTGTCTTTCAAACACCTGGACCAGGGGCTGCAGCGCCTCACGCGATCCGGTCTCTCGCTCCAGGTGGATTTGCACCTCCCGGACAGTGCGCTCCCGGGCGGCTTCGAGGGTGCTCAACTCGGCCGCGACCATCTTGCTGGTCTCCTCGTCGCACTCGAATTTCCCCCGGACAATCAGCATGGCATCATCAGAGAGCAGGCGACCGAACTTTCCGTAGGCTTCCGGAAACACCACGACTTCGAGCTTGCCGGCCTCATCCTCGAGGTCAAACGCGGCCATGCGGTCGCCCCGCTTCGTCTTCAACTGCCGCAGGCCCGTCACCACGCCGGCCACCTGGCAATCAGGCTGGGACTGGCTCATCGCCGAAACCGTCTGGGCTCCAACTGCGGCGATGACGTCCGCATATCGCTGAAGCGGATGGCCGCTCATGTAGAGACCCAATGCCTCCTTCTCGAAACTCAGTGCCTGGGCTTCACTCCACGGCGCGGCGTCGGGCAGGCTCGAGGCGTCTCCCGATGCCGCCGCATCCTTGTCGCTGTCACCAAACAACTGCGTCTGGCCCTGGTCCCTGTCCCGCTGATGACGGCTGCCGTGATCGAGGATGCGATCCACGCTGGCCAGCAGGCGCGCCCGCCAGGCCAGGTATTCGGTACTGCCGCCGGGCGCCAGGCTGTCGCAGGCGCCGGCCTTGATCAGGCTCTCCATGACCTTCTTGTTCACCAGCCGAAGGTCCAGGTGTTCGGCCAGTGTGAACAACGATGTAATCGTCCCGTCCAGTGTCTTGCGGGCTTCCAGGAGGGATCGAATCGCGCCTTCACCGGCGCCCTTCACGGCGCCGAGGCCGAATCGGACGCCGCCGGGCTGCCCGTCGGATCCCTGAACAGTAAAGAACAACTCGCTGCTGTTGATGTCCGGCGGGCGCACCGGAACGCCGAGATCCCGGCACTCGTTCAGATACAGCGCCACCTTGTCCGAGGTCTGGGACTCAATCGTCAGCAGCGCGGCCATGAAATGCTGCGGATAGTTCGCCTTCAGATAGCCGGTCTGATAGGCCAACAGCGCGTAGGCCGTGGAGTGGGACTTGTTGAAGCCGTAGCCGGCAAAATAATCGATGAATTGGAAAATCTTGGCCGCCTTCTTGGCCGAGATTCCCCGCTCAGCGCACCCCGACATGAATCGTTCGCGGGTGGCCTCCATCTTCTTTTCGTCCTTCTTGCCCATGGCCCGGCGGAGCTCATCCGCCTGCCCAAGGGTGAAGCCGGCCAGGTCGCTGGCCAGCCGCATGACTTGTTCCTGATAGGCGATAACACCGTAGGTCTCTTTGAGAACGGGCTCCATCTGCGGGAGCTCATACTTGATCTCCACGCGCCCGTGCTTGCGCTGGATGTAATCATCGACAACGCCGCCACGCAGCGGGCCGGGGCGGTACAAGGCGTTCAGGGCGATGAGATCCTCCAGGCACTGGGGTTTTGCCTTCCGCAGGACCTCTCGCATGCCGGAGCTCTCAAACTGGAAGACGCCATGGGTCTGTCCGCTCGCAAACAACTCGTAGGTCTTCGCGTCGTCAAGCGGCAGGTGATCGAGATCCACGACATCGCCGGTCGTCTCCCTGATGTGCTCGACCGCGTCGTCGAGCAGCGTCAGAGTGCTCAGTCCCAGGAAGTCCATCTTGAGCAGCCCAACGCGCTCGATTTCCTTCATCGCCCACTGGGTCGTGATTTCATCCTTCTGGCTGCGGTACAGGGGCGCGAACTCGACGACCGGTCGCGGCGCAATCACCACGCCTGCGGCATGCACGGACGCGTGGCGCGTCATGCCCTCGAGTCGTCGGGCCACCTTGAGCAGTTCCCGCACCCGTTCATCCTTGCGATCCAGGTCCGCCAGCGCAGGCACTTCGTCGATCGCCTTGTCCAGGCTCATGTCGAGCGTGCCGGGGATCAACTTCGCGACGCGGTCGACCTCGGAAATCGGGAACTCCATCACCCGCCCGACGTCGCGCACGACCGCGCGTGCCTTCATCGTGCCAAACGTGATGATCTGGGCCACGTTCTCGCGCCCGTACTTCTGCGTGACGTAGTGGATGACTTCGGCGCGTCGCCGCTCGCAGAAATCGATATCGATGTCCGGAAGACTGACGCGCTCGGGATTCAGAAACCGCTCGAAGTACAGATCGAAATGCAGCGGGTCCACATCGGTGATACGCATGCAATACGCCACAAGGCTGCCGGCGGCGGACCCGCGACCAGGTCCCACGGGAATTCCCTGGTCCCTGGCATACCGAATGAAGTCCCACACAATCAGGAAGTACCCGTCGTACTTCATCTGCTTGATCATGTCGAGCTCGTACTGCAGCCGGTGCTCATACTCCTCGAGCGTGTGGCGCAGTTCCCCGCGTTCGCTCAGCTGCCGCCAGCGTGTCAGCCGTTCCTTGAATCCCTCGCGGACGGTGTGTTCGAAGAACGACTGGGCCGTGAACCCCGGTGGCACATCGAAGTCCGGCAGATGGTGGATTCCCTTCGGAATGTCCACGGCACAGCGCTCGGCGATCCTGAGCGTGTTCGCGAGGGCCTCGGGATGCTCCCCGAAGACAGCCTCCATCTCCTCCGGCGTCTTGAGGAAGAACTGGTCTCCGTGGTACCTAAGCCGCTTCTCATCGCTGACGTTCTTTCCCGTGCCAATGCACAGCAAGATGTCATGAGGATGCTGGTCCGTGTGCTGAAGGTAGTGCACGTCATTCGTGGCGACCAAAGGCAGGCCGAGCTCCCGCGCGATCGGGCCCAGGCCGGTGTTGACGATGCGCTGTTCCTCGATGCCCTGGTACTGCATCTCGAGAAAGAAATTGTCGGGTCCGAGGATGTCGCGGTACCGGGCGGCCGCATCGAGCGCCTTGCGCGCCTGGTCCGTGCGCAGACCGGTGGCAACCTCGCCTTTGAGGCAACTGCTGAGCCCAATGAGGCCCTTGGCGTGGCTGGCCAGCAGATCCTTGTCGATGCGGGGCTTGTAGTAGAACCCTTCCGTGTATCCCGATGACACCAGCCGCATCAGGTTGTGGAAGCCCTCCGTGGTTTCCGACAACAGGACGAGATGGTTCGCGGTCTCGCCAGGGGTGCCGGACTTCTCGCGCCGATCTCCCGGCGCGACATAGACCTCGCATCCGAGGATCGGCTTGATCCCGCGCTTCCGGGCCTCATCAAAGAACGTGACGGCCGAGAACATGTTGCCGTGCTCGGTCACCGCCACCGCCGGCATCTTGAGCTCCACGGCCCGATCGAGCATCTCCCCGATGCGGCACGCCCCGTCGAGCAGCGAAAACTCCGTGTGCAGGTGCAGATGGACGAACTCGGCCATCCTCACTCCCACTCAATCGTTGCCGGGGGCTTCGAGCTGATGTCGTACACGACCCGGTTCACGCCCCGAACCTCGTTCACGATTCGTGACGAAATGGTGGCCAGCAACTCATGCGGCAGTCGAGCCCAATCGGCAGTCATGCCGTCCCGGCTCTCGACCGCGCGTATCGC
>JAHEFO010000059.1 GCA_024640135.1 Acidobacteriota bacterium | reverse complement strand
GCGGCTGCGTGCCGCCGTGGAAGACCCTGACCGCCGGGTGCGCACGGAGGCACTGCGCGCGCTTGTCGGGTATGACGATGATGCGTCGTTCGCCGTGGTGTTGGCCGCGCTGGAGGATCCCGACACGTGGATGTCGGTGTCGGCGGCTGAGGGCCTTGGACGCTTCCAGGATCGCGCAGCCGTGGTGGAGCCGAAGCTCACGGCGGCGACCGATGAATCCCGGCCTGAAGCGCTGCGCACCGTCGCACGCCAGCAACTGGCGAGACTGACCGCGCCGCCGGTTCAGGCTACCGGGCGCGGCGCCGGCGCCGGCCGTGGTGGCCGCCAGGGCGGAGGCCGTGCGGCCGGTTCCGGGCGGCCGCCGGTGGCCGTTGCGCCCGTCCGGACCGATGCCGACTACCGCGCGATTGTCGAGCGATGGGTGGTGCCCGCGTACAATGGCGCCCCCGCACCGCGCGCCGTGTGGACCACACCCAGGGGCGAGATCGAAATGGAATTGCACGCGGGCGAAGCGCCGCTCGGGATGGAGGAGTTGGTCCGGCTGACTGAAACTGGCGACATTGTCGGGACCGTGTTCAGCCGGGTGGTGCCGAATTTCGTGGCGCAGCAAGCGACGATTCAGGGCGCGAACAGACTTCGCGATGAAGTGAGCCGGCTTGGTTTGACCCGCGGCAACCTGGCGTGGGCTTCCTCAGGCCTGGATACCGGAAGACCCGGTTACACACTGGGCAGTACGCCACAGCCGCACAACGAAGGCGACTTCACCGCGCTCGGAATCGTCGTTCGTGGCATGGACGTCGTCGACCGCCTGGAACTTGGCGACGCGGTCACCGCCGCGCGGATGGTGAAATAGGACTCACCGGGCGTGACCGTCCGGGGCGTGTCATGATCGTTGGTGTCGATGACTCTTGCGACCGCACCCGAGCCCGAAGCCGCCACGCTCACCGTTGCCAGACAGGCGCCGGACGATGTCGGAATTCGCCAGGTCATCGTCACCCTTGACGGGCGGGACTTCTGCGTCCTGCTCAATGGCGACAGTGTCACCAAGGCAGTGCCGGCCGGGACCCATCGGCTGCGCTTCAACAACACCCTGGTGTGGAAGACGGTGCCGGTAGCGTTGAAGCCAGGCGAACACGCCCGGTTTCTTGTGACCAATCGCGCGGGCTGGGGCACCTATGCCCTGGTGGCGACCCTCGGCGTGGGTCCGATCTACCTGAAGGTGGAGCGGCAGACGGCTGCCGCACCGGACCCTCCGGGCACTTGATTTCCCGTCTGAGGTCACATTCCGGCGTGGCCGATCAGGCGCCAAAGAATCCGCCTCTGGAGTCCCGGACCAGCCGGGGATAATATGGATGTGTGGTGGCTTCTCCCGGACACGTCGCTGCGTTCCTGATCGCGGTTTGTTTTGCTGCCGGTTTGAATGTCTACGGCACGGTCGCGACGCTTGGTCTCGTCGCGCGCGCCGGTCTCGTCGTGCTGCCGGGCGAACTGGGTGTGATCCAGAGTCCGTGGGTCATTGGCGCCTGCCTGGTTCTTTTTGCGATTGAGTTCACCACCGACAAGATTCCCCTTGTTGACCTCGTGTGGAACGTCCTCCAGACGTTTGTGCGGGTCCCGGTGGCCGCGTTCCTGGCGTACGCAGCGCTGCCGATGCTTGATCCCCCCGTGCAACTGGCGGCTGGTGCGGTAGGCGCAATGCTGGCGCTTTTTGCCCACGCGGGGAAGACGACCATTCGGGCTGCAGTCAGTGCCTCACCCGAACCGGTGTCCAACTTCAGCCTGAGCATGGTCGAGGATGTCATCGCGCTGGTTCTGGCTGGGTTCGCGACGCAGTATCCCTTCCTGGCGGCCGGGATTGTGCTGACGCTGTTCGTCATGCTGGCATTCGTGGCGCGCCGGGTCGTTCGCGGACTGACCAACTTCGTTTCCCCGGCCCCATAGGCCCCAGCGAATCAGGCCGTCGGCTGATTCTCCCGGCAGCGCCAAAGATTCCACCCGTGGTGCTACCATTTCACGAGTTTTCCTTCTCTCACGCGCTTTCTGGAGGTCCAGTCATGAAACGGATGCGCCGCCGCGTCGTCCTCGCTCTTCCCTTCGTCTTCGTGGCCGCCGTGCTCGTGCCGTTGTCGGCACAGAACACGGCCAAACGGCCCATGTCCCTTGATGACATCTTGTCCTTCCGTGCCATGACCACGACGAGCTTCTCGCCGGATGGCAAGTGGTTCGCCTACAGGGTCACGCCACAGGAGGGGAACGGCGAGGTCATCGTCCGCAGCACCGTCGGCGCCCAGGAGTGGCGATTCCCGGCGGGATCAGGCGGCGGGCCGCTGACCTTTTCCAGCGACTCCATGTGGTTCGGCGCGGCGACGTCTTTGACGCGGGAAGAGGCCGAGGCCGCCCGGCGGGCGCGCCGGCCCGTTCAGAATTCAGCATTGATTGTGAATCTCGCGAACGGCGAGACGGTCACCGTGCCGAAGATCCGGCGGTTCGCGTTCGCCGGAGAAATGGGTGGTTGGATTGCGATGCATCGCTACGGTCCAGACGCCGCGGGTGGTGCTGCGCCGGCCGCGGGCGGTCGGGGGCGCGGCGCCGCCTCCAGCGACCCGGCCGCTCCGCGCGACACGCGGCCCCGTGGCACTGACTTGATCCTGCGGGAACTCGGCACCGGTGTTGAACTCAACGTCGGCAACGTGTTCGAGTTCGAATTCAACAAGTCCGGGAAGTTCCTGGCGCTGAACATCGATGCGGCGGACCAGGCCGGCAACGGTCTGCAAATCCGTGACATGTCCGCAGGCACGATCACGTCACTCGAGACGGACAAGGCGTTCTACGAGCGAATGGCATGGACGTCAGAGGGCGACGCGATCTCGATGTTGAAGGGCACTGACGACCGCGCGTTTCGCGAGCGCCTCTATTCCGTGGTGGGGTTTACCGGTTTCGGCAGCGGCGCGCCGAAGAAGGTTGCCTACGATCCGAAGCAGGATCAGACGTTCCCGGCCGACATGTCGATCAGCGGCAATCGCACACCGACGTGGACGGAGAGCCGTGACGCCCTGATTTTCGGCATCGCTGAACTGACGAAAGTGCCGCCGCGCGCGGGGCGCGGGGGTGCGGCGGAAGGCGAAAGTGCCGGCGAGCGGGGCGCAGGTCCTGCTCCGGATGCCGCCGAACGACCGAATCTCGTGGTCTGGCATTACAAGGACCCGCGCCTGCAGTCGCAGCAGCAGGTCCAGCGCAACGCCGACCGCAATTTCAACTACGTCACCATGTATCGGCCTGGTGACAACACCATGGTCCGCATCGCCGACGACGAGGTGCCGGATATTCAGATCTCCGGCCGTGGCCGGTGGGCCATTGGCGTCAGCGATCAGGCATATGAGTTGATGGGGAATCTCAATGGCCAGCGGTTCCGTGACGTGTATGCCATTGACACCACGACCGGCCGCAAGACCGTGATCAAGAAGAACCTGCGGTGGACGAACAGTGCCTCACCGGATACCACGAAGTACCTCTACTACGAGAACAAGCACTTCTACGTGTTCGACGTGACGACCGGATCCGCTCGCAACATCTCGGAGAAAGTGCCGACGTCGTTTGTGAATGTGGAAGACGATCACAACATCGTGGATCCGCCGACGCAGGTCGTGGGCTGGACATCGGACAACAACTACGTGTTGATCTCCGATCGATGGGACATCTGGAAGGTGCCCGTGGCAGCAGGTGAGTCGGCCGTGAATCTGACCGTCAACGGCAAGAAGGATCAGATTCGATACCAGGGTCGCGTGACCGGGATCTATGAAGACGAGCGCGGCATTGATTTGGCCAAGCCTCAGTACTTCTCGGCGATGGCCGAATGGACCAAACGCGACGGGTACGGCATTCTCGAGCCGGGCCGGACCGGCCTGAAGATGCTGCTCTGGGAAGATGCTTCGATCACCGGTCTGGCCAAGGCTGAGAAGAGCGACATCTGGATGTACCGCCGCGAGACGCCCACCGAGGCCCCTCAGATCTTCATCACCGACGCCAGCCTGACCGCCGGCCGCAAGATCGTCGACATGGCGTCTTCGGCCGACGCGATCGCCTGGTCTTCTGGCGCCCGGCTGATTGAGTTCAAGAACGACAAGGGAGAGCGGCTTCAGGCATCGTTGTATCTGCCTGCCAACTATGAGGAAGGCAAACAGTACCCGACGATTGTCTACATCTATGAGCGGTTGACGCAGGGCCACTACCAGTACGGCCGTCCCGGCTCGAACGGCTTCAGCCGGCAGGCGTACACCAGCAACGGGTATGCCGTGCTGCAGCCGGACATCAAGTACTACATCAACGACCCAGGCATGTCAGCGGCATGGACGCTGCCGGCCGCCGTCAAGGCCGCGGTCGCGACAGGCGTTGTGGATCCGAAGCGCGTCGGGTTGCACGGTCATTCGTGGGGCGGGTATCAGACCGCATTTGTGATCACGCAGTCGGACGTATTCGCCGCCGCCATTGCCGGTGCGCCGTTGACCGACATGATCAGCATGTACAGCATCATCTACAAGAACAGTGGCGGCACCAACGGATCGATTTTCGAGAGCAGTCAGGGGCGGTTCACGTCGGGTCCGTGGGACAACTGGGAGGCCTACACGCGCAACTCCCCAGTCGCGTACGCCAAGAACGTGAAGACTCCGCTGGTCATCCTGCACAACGACGAGGACGGCGCTGTGGACTTCACGCAGGGCGTCGAGTACTTCAACACGCTCCGCCGGCTGAACAAGCCGGTCGTCATGCTCGAGTATCCGGGTGAGAACCACGGCCTGGCGCGGCCTGCCAACCAGCAGGACTACACGGTTCGAATGAAGGAGTTCTTCGACCATTTGCTCAAGGATGCGCCGGCGCCGGATTGGTGGAAAGACGGCGTGCCAAGCCTGGAGATGGAAGAACACATCGACGGGCGTCTCAAGGCGCGGGAAGAGCAGAAGAAGGCTGCCGGCGGGGGCGGCGGGCACTAGTGGCCGGTGGTGGAAGTCGGCCGTTGCGTCAAGCCGGGACTTGCGGCGTTCGGCGCACGCTGGCTGACTTCCACCGCGGGCAGTTGCTCAGGGACGTTTAGCGGCACCACGCGAGGATAGATGTGCCGTGGCGGGCAGCCGCGATACTGGCGGCGGCAGCAGCGTCCGGAACGCTTCTGAAAGGAACGGGTCTACGAGCTGGCGGCTTTGGCAGCCTTGGTCGCC
Organism: Acidobacteriota bacterium; assembly: GCA_024640135.1. Lineage (GTDB taxonomy): Bacteria > Acidobacteriota > Vicinamibacteria > Vicinamibacterales > SCN-69-37 > SYFT01. Next base: position 12,504 of record JAHEFO010000059.1, on the reverse strand, counting down.
TTGGCAGCTTTCGGTGCCTTGGCGGCTTTCGGGGCCTTGGCGGCCTTCGGTGCCTTGGCGGCCTTCGGCGCCTTGGGTGTCTTGGCGGCCTTCACAGCCTTCTTCCGGCGAGTGGCCTTGGCCTTCTCAGGCGCCGGCTCACTGGTCGGTGAAAGCACCACCATCGTAGTCACAAAACGTTTCAATCCGTGATTGTCGAAGTCGATCACGGTGTGATGGGAATCAGCGTCAGTAACCGTCCCAGGCCCGTAGTTCGGCTGTGCCACGCGCGCGCCCTTTGAGTACACCTTCACGGGAAACCTCCGAGAACCCCTGCCGGGGAAGTCCTGAAAAACGAATGACCCGGTCGCGCAAGGCGACCGGGTCCAGAAGATCTTTCCCGCCTGCTACCAGCGCGGCTCGCGACGACGATTGCCGCCGCCACCGGCGCCGCCGCCGTATCCGCCCCCACCGCCGCCGAACTGCGGCTTCGGACGAGCTTCATTCACCGCGAGGTTGCGGCCGCCCAGTGGCTGCTCATTGAACTGCTCAATTGCCTTCTGCGCTTCGTCGTCAGTGGCCATTTCGACGAAGGCAAACCCGCGGGCACGGCCCGTGGCGTTGTCGCGAACGACGTTGACAGTGTCAACGGCACCAGCTTGGGCGAACAAATCACGAAGCTCGTCCTCCGTGGTGGTGTAAGGGAGATTACCGACGTACAGTTTACGACCCATGATCGACTCCTGCGCCAAGACGACCCCTTCGGGTCCGGCGCCTCATCAGGCTGAATGCCCGATCAGTAGTTCGCGGAAGAACAGCCGGAACGGACTCCCGTTCCACTTGCGTAGGCGATCACGTGGGGGTTCTGATATCAGTACTTCCAACGCGGGCATAGCTCGGAGGCCAACCTTCAGCGGACCTCAAGGTTAGCAGGGTACGTCGGAAAGAGCAAAAGACGGGAAGAGCCGCACCTCCGCGCTCCCTCGGTCCGGCACTTCGGACCCCTCCCTGGTTTCCGTCCTGTGATTTGATCAACGTGTGATCACGTTCTCCAACATCTCAAAACAGTACGGTCGGCAGATTCTCTTCGTCGACGCCAATTTCCAGCTCAATCCGGGCGACAAGGTTGGTCTCGTCGGGCCGAACGGCTCGGGGAAGACCACGCTGTTCCGGATGATTGTCGGAGAAGAAGGCCCCGAAGACGGCGAAGTCACGGTGCCCAGGAGATTGACCGTCGGCTATTTCCGCCAGGACGTGGAGGAGATGTCCGGCCGTTCCGTTCTCGACGAGGCGATTGCCGGCAGCGGGCGCCTGGGCGATCTCCACCATGAACTGGAGGCCCTCCAGCAGGACATGGGCGATCCGGCGCGGGCTGAGGACCTGGACCGCATCCTGGCGCGTTTCGGCGACGTGCAGGAGGAGTACGACCACCTCGGGGGCTACGGCCTCGAAAGCCAGGCCCGCGAGGTGCTTCATGGCCTTGGTTTCACCGACGACCGGATTGATGGTGACGTCGGGGCGTTGTCGGGCGGCTGGAAGATGCGGGTGGCGATGGCGCGTGTCCTGCTCGGCCGGCCGGACGTGCTGCTGCTGGATGAGCCGACGAACCATCTTGATATCGAATCGATTATCTGGCTCGAGACGTTCCTGAAGACGATGACGGGCGCGCTGTTCATGACTTCACACGACCGCGAGTTCATGAATCGCATCGTCACCCGCGTGGCGGAGATTGACGACGGCGAGATCACGGTGTACGCCGGCAACTACGAGTTCTACGAGCGGGAGCGCGAAGTTCGAGACGCGAATCGCGAGGCGGCGTACGCGCGTCAGCAGGCGATGTTGGCCAAGGAACAGCGCTTCATCGATCGATTCGCCGCTCATGCGGCCAAGGCCGCGCAGGTCCAGAGCCGCGTGAAAGCACTGGACAAGATCGAGAAGCTCGAGTTGCCGAAGAAGCGGAAACTGGTGGACTTCGACTTCCGTCAGCCGCCCAGGTCAGGTGACAAGGTCGTGACGATCGAGGACGTACACAAGTCGTACGGGCCGCACGTTGTGTACGACGGGCTGACCATGACCATCCAGCGCGGCGAACGCTGGGCGGTCATGGGCGCGAATGGCGCGGGCAAGACGACGCTGCTGCGCATGATTGCCGGCGCTCTGGAGCCGGATTCCGGGCAGTTGCGAATCGGCGCGAGCGTGCAGATGGGTTACTTCGCGCAGCAGGCGCTGCAGTTGCTCAATCCGGACCTGACCATCTGGGAGCAGACGCAGAATGACTTTCCAGGTGAAACCGTTGGCGCGCTTCGAAGTCTGCTCGGCGCGTTCCAGTTCTCGGGTGATGAGGTCGAGAAGCGCATCCGATCGCTGTCGGGAGGCGAGCGCTCAAGGCTGGTCCTGGCGCGGATGCTGATGTACCCGCCGAATCTGCTGGTGCTGGACGAACCCACCAATCATCTTGATTTGGCGACCAAGGACATGCTGATCAAGGCGCTGAGCACGTTTGAGGGGACCATGATCTTCGTCTCACATGACCGGTCGTTTCTGCGCGGCCTGAGTACGCGCGTCCTGGAACTGAGTGGCGCCGAGCCGCAGATGTTCCCCGGTTCCTACGTCGAGTATGTGGAGCGCACCGGGCATGAGGCGCCCGGGATTCACGCCTGAATCGGGTGCATCTGTCGAGGCAGATCGCCCCGGCAGACGGATTCGATCTAAGAGGGCGCCATGAGCGCCGCTGCCGCGCCCACGAATCGAAGTCCCTTGTTGTGGTCCACGCCCATCATCTTGCCGCGGCCCATTCTCACCAGGGGCATCACCGCCCGATAGCGACCGTGCTCGCGCACCATCATGATGCGCACTTCCGCCTGGGTATCGCCTGCCGGCGTCCTGATGAGTGGAGTGAACGCGACGCGACGCTGCAGGATGTACAAGTGCCGGTGATCGTCGGGGATGGCCGCGATGTCGGCGTCCGTCGGGCTGAAGATGATGCCGCCGCCAGCGAATGAAAAGAGCGGCTTCAGGAGCCACGCGTCGCGGTCCGCCGGAACACCAGCCCCGTCGGACAGGAAGCGGGTTTCCGGCACCCACGGGTGCTGGAGCCAGGGCAGGGAAAACTTGCTGATCCTGAAGAACCAGTCGGGGCCGCCGATCCACTCCACGTCCAGGTCATCCCGAAGATCGAAGGGGAGCGTGGTGCCGGAGCGGCTCAATTCGTCAGGAATGACCCGGTTGTAGATGCGTGCAATGGGTGTCAGTTGTCCGTCCCGGCGATAGAACAGCCGACGGCCTTCCTGGGTGATCTCGCGGGTGTCCACAGTGCGGATGCCCCACGTCTGCTGGGTCACCTTGAAGTCAGGAAGAGTCTTCTGCCGCGCCGGTTCGATCTCCATCAACACCACCTGCGATGGATCATGGTCACCAACGAATGTCCGCCGGATCAGCGCGACGTAGGACTCATGGTCGAGGCCGTCCAGGTAGGGCGTCAGAGGGCCATGGTGCGAGGGGGACGGGTGTCGATCTGTGGAACATTCGGTGGAACTGGTCTGAGTGTTCCACTGGTCGAACCCCGTCGCTCGAAGCGCTTCTTCCGCCAGCAGCATCTGGAACCCGTAGAGGGACGGGAAGGCCTGCAATTCCACCAGGCGTCCCTCGACTGCCCCAGCCTCCGTTCGAATCAGGCCGAAGTCGACCTGCATGCAGGTCGGAAAGGCCTCGCCGCCCGACAGGCGGAATCGTTCCGGAACGATTCCGTCCGCGGCCTTCCGATAGGCCGGGTTGCCGAGCAACTGGTTGGTCAGGTCCTGCGCGGTGTCGACCAGCGACTGCAACAGGCTGGAGGCGAAGAAGCAGGGCGTTTCCGACAGCCTGAACTCGATTGGCACGCCCGCCTTCGCTGTGACAGCCTCAAGAAAGACGCGATACCGATCTTCGGTGAAGCGGTCGTTGAAGCGGTCGCGCGCCCAGGCCAGCATCAGATCAGGAATCGGCCGCGTTCCATGATTTTTTCGTCGTCGACCCAGATGTCGAACTGGGCGCCCACGACGTCGATGTGCGTGGACGAATACCAGTCGGCACCTGTGTGAGCCCCGTACGGATTCCCGAACGCGATATGAACACCCGGAAACTTCTCGTCCTGCAGAATGTGTCCGATGATTTCCCGGAGTTCGATGTTGGTGCCGATGGCGAACTCGCCGACGCGGTCGCTGTTCTCATCCGTATGCGTGTACGCCCAGAAATCGTCGCGCAGCGTCTGGTTCGGAGACTCGGCGGACACCAGGCGGTTGTGCTCGATTCGCACCGTGAGCGGCATGTCTTTCAGGTTGCCGTAGCGGTCGCACAACCAGTCGCCGACGACCCCGTCGATGACAAACGTCCCGTTGACTTCTCCGGGACTGGTGAACACCTCGCCGCCGGGCAGGTTGCCCCACTTGTCGCGGCTGATGATGCCGCTGGTCTTGACCCACCGGTAGGCTGGATTGAGATCGGCCGTGAAATCACTGCCGGCAGGCGTCGTCGCACGGATCTTCTTCGCGGACCTCGCCCGGGTGATGACGCGCGTGCTGATGTCGTCCACCACATGAAAATCCGCCCGCATGCCTTCGAGCATGATCTGGCGATTGATGTTCACCATGTGGGCGTGCCGCATGCGGCGCCGATTGACGATGTCGGTCATCTGCATGCGGGAGCCAAGTTCGTTCGCCTGGACCCAGGCGGCAAAGATGCTGACGTCGCTCCGCTCCATGTCAGCCGCCACCGACGCCGGCAGATCCTTCAGCGGGCGGGGCGCTTCGTCCTCGAGCACGAACAACGTGTGTTCGGCTCCCACCTGGTCGATTTCAGTGACGAGCGCGTCCGCGATGTCGCGAGTCACGCGGTCAGTGATGACCGTCACCCGCTCGTGAGGTTGGACGTCGAGGCAGACACGGATGGCGTTTTCGGCGCCGGGCTGTAATTCGTTACTCATCCTTCGCTACGCAGCCTCCGAACCCGGGCACCCATGAGTGTCTCTACAGTCCATGTCTTGTCTCCGCGATCATGTAGTCGACGACCGCCTTCAGATCATGACCGGACTCTTCGTAGACGCGCAACTGCCGGTCGGCTCCAGTGCCATGCTCGAGAATCCACCGGACGACGTTCACCGCTTCGCGCGAACCAAGTTCATCCAGCACATCGTCGACCCAACTGAGGTACTCCAGAAGCAGTTCGCGTTCAGGCACCTCACACTCCTTGCCGAAGTCGATCAGCATGCCGCCGATCCCGTAGCGGGCTGCGCGCCACTTGTTTTCCATGAGCAGCGCGCGACTGTAGACGCGCCAGCTCTGGTTCCGGGCGTGGAGGCGATAGAGCTTGACCATCGTGGCCTGGATGAGCGCGGCGAGGGCGATCGTCTCCTCCACCCGCAGCGGAATATCGCAGATGCGAATCTCGACGGTGTCGAACACCGGATGCGGTCGAATGTCCCACCAGATTCGCTTGGCGTTGTCGATTGACCGCGTCTTGACCAGGAGCGAGACGAAGTTCTCGAAGTCCGCGTAGGAGGTGAACGCATCCGGGATGTTCGTACGGGGGAACCGGTCGAAGACCTTGCAGCGATAGGATTTCAACCCGGTGTTCATGCCAATCCAGAACGGTGAATTGGTCGAAATCGCCAGCAGGTGGGGCAGGAAGTACCGCATCTGGTTCATCAGGTGGACCAGCGTTTCGCGATCCTCGATGCCGATGTGGACGTGCAAACCAAAAATCAGGTTCGCTCGCGCCACGATCTGCATGTCTTCCACCACCTGCACGTAGCGCTCGTCGGGTGAGATGTCCTGGACTCGCCAGTCGGCAAACGGGTGGGTGGCCCCGGCCAGCATCTTCAGGCCATTGTCCTCGGTCAGGTCGATCATCTGGCGCCGAAGGTCACGCAAGTCCCGATCGGCCTCCGCCACGTTCCGGCAGACCCCGGTTCCGACCTCGACCACCGACTGGTGCATCTCGGTCTTCACCTTCTCCTTCATCCGCCGTTTGCCCTCTTCGAAGATCTCGGTCTGGATGTGGGAGCGAAGGTCGTACGTGATCGGATCGATGGTCTGGTATTCCTCTTCGATTCCAATCGTGAATGATGGTTCGGTCATCCTGTCAGCCTCGCAGCATCGCATCCCAGCGGTACGTCGGCGGCTCCAGGGGAGCCTGAGCCTTCCGGACCGCCATTTCTGCCACGGCATTCACGATCCAGGCGAAGCTGGCCTCGCCCACGGAGTGGCGGTCGGCGTCCGGGGCCGGATTCATGAAGTCGATGGCATAGGGGATTCCGTCTTCGACGGCAAACTCCACCGTGTTCAGGTCATACCCCAGCGCCCGGCACAACGTCAGAGAGTCGCGTTCGACGCGCGCGAGGAGTTCCGGATCGTACGCGGGTGGGTTCTTCACATACCGCTCGTGGTACGGCAGCCGAGGGTCGTACGGCATGATGTGGACCTTCTCCTGTCCCACCACGTAGCAGCGAAAGTACTCCTTGAAGTTGACTGCCTTCTGCAGGGTCATGCACAAGGTGTTCGATTGATCGTAGGCGACGAACAGCTCCTTGGCCGAACGCACCTGGAAGACGTCTTTCCAGCCGCCGCCGTCAAACGGCTTGAGGAAGGCGGGAAACCCGATGTACGCGAACACGTCCTCCCAGTCCAACGGGTACTGGAGGTTGCGGAGTGACTTCTCGGTCGTGCCGGCCGGGTGCTCCTTGTGGGGCAGGATTACCGTCGGAGGCACCGCCACGCCCAGGCGCTGGGCCAGCGCGTAGTTGAAGAACTTGTCGTCGGCGCTCCACCAGAAGGGGTTGTTGATCACCGACGTGCCGTTCAGGGCGGCGTTCTTCAAGTAGGCCCGATAGAACGGAATGTCATGGGAAATCCGATCGACGATCACCCGGTAGCGCGCCGGTTCATCCATTCGGACTGCGCCGATGTTGACGAACTCCGCCGACACCCCGGGAGCGCCCATCGCATTGATCCGCTCCACCAGGGCAGGCGGAAACGTCTCTTCCATTCCGAACAACACGCCAATCAATCCAGCCATATATATCGATTCCTCTCATCGGACCCGCGGGCCTTGCCTAGGGTATGTACGCCGCCGCCATCTTTCTCCACTCCGGCCAGTCGTGTTCGGAGTTGTCACCCCACACGTGAAGGCTGTGCGGAATGCCTTTCTCGTGGAGCAGTCGCGAGGCCTGCTCAGTCGCCGCGCGACAGATGTCGCGTTCTCCGGTAACCAGGACCCATTTGTTCCGCCGGTACCGGTCCAGAAACCATGGGTCGGTCAACGTCGGGAGAAAATGCGACGGCGACAACAGATACGCGTCATCGTCGAAGTAGCCGTTCAGGAAACGCGTGATGTCAAAGGCCCCGCCCAGACTGAAGCACGATGTAAAGACATCCGGATGCCGCAGCGCCATGGTCAGAGCGTGATAGGCGCCGAGGCTGCAGCCCGCAACTCCAGCCGTGCCGCTTCCGCTCTGCTGCTTGACGAATGGGACGACCTCGTTCATGAGATACCGTTCGTACTGGAGGTAACGTTGGATACGGTCATGCGGATGCAGCGACTCGGCATAGAAGCTCTCGGAGTCCACGGTTGAAACACAGAACAACCGGAGCCCTCCAGCATCAAGCTTATCGGACAGGACATCCACCATTCCCCGGTCTTCGAATTCGAAGAAGGCGCCCCCGGACGTCGGAAACACGATCACCGGCCGGCCAGAATGGCCGAATGTCAACATTTCCATGTCCCGGTTCAGGTCCCGGGCAAACCATCGATGGTACTCGCGGCGCATGTCGCCGATACTACGACATCTGATGCCTCGCCACGACGTTCCTTCCATTTGGATTGCAGGTCCCCGCCGCGTGACCGTCTGGACCTCGGACCTGGGCGACCCCGGGGCCCCGAGATCCTTGCTCCTCATGCATGATGGCCAGAATCTGTTCGATGCCGCCCGCGCCCATCGCCCCGGCCACAGCTGGCAGGTGGCCGAAACCGCCGCCAGGCTCGAGGAGGATGGGCGTATCGCCCCGTTGGTCATTGCGGGGATCGATCACGCCGCCGACGATCGGATTCTGGAAATGACTCCGACCGAAGGCGGCCATCCAGGTGCCGGCCTGGCCTGGCGTTATGGTCGTTTCGTGGTCGAGGAACTGGTGCCCTTTCTTGAGGCCGAGTACGGCGTCGAAACCAGAGCGGGCCACCTGGCCATGGGCGGATCTTCGCTGGGCGGTCTGGTCACGCTGGCCATCGCCCAGCAGTATCCCGCCCGATTCGGCCGCCTCCTGGTCATGTCCCCCTCACTGTGGTGGGACGACGGAGTGATGCTGAGCCGCGTCAAGCGCCATCGCTTCGCTCCGGACACCCGGATCTGGCTCGACGCCGGACTGAAAGAAGGCCGGCAGACCGCCGCCAACGCGAGGCGGCTCCGCCGTCTCCTTGCGGACCAGCTTGATGCCGGCAACCTGGGTGGGGTCCTGGACCCCGAAGGCGATCACAGCGAGGACAGCTGGCGCCGCCGTCTGCCGGCGGCGCTCACGTGGCTCTTTCGCTGACCGCCGGCGGTTCTACCGCTGGCCTCCACGGCCCCTGCCGGCTCCAGCCGCCGGGGTGTCGGTCAGTTCAATCGGCTGCCCGTCAATGAAGACGTGCCGCACCTTGGTGTTCGCGTCGAACATTTCGCCATCGGCAACAATCAGGTTGGCGATCTTTCCCTGCTCGATCGACCCGACCCGGTCCGCAGCTCCGGCAATGCGAGCGGCGTCGAGTGTGACCGCCTTGAGCGCCGCTGCCGGGGTCAGGCCGCCTTCCCTGATCGTCCGCCCCACGTTTCGCACGAAGTCAGCCGGAGACGCTCCACCAGACGCGAACGCGAACGGCACGCCTGCCTGCGCCAGCATGGCGGGGACCTTTGGCGCGTCGGCCTGCTGCCGCAGCACGCGGACCGAGTCGCCGCCGCCTCCGCGTCCGCCGCCGCGGCCGCCCGCACCAGCTCCTGCGCCTCCCGTGAAGTTGATCGTCAGCACGACCCGGGCGCCGGCCTTCTGCAAATCGGGGATTCGACTGCCAGCTTCCGAACCCCCGATGATGATCGGGTCCAGGCCGAAGTCGCTGGCCATGAGCAGCGATCGGTCAATTTCACGGCCTTCGTTCGCCTCGAACGCCACCGGCACCTGACCGGCCAGCGCCGGCTGGAGCGCATCGAGTGAAGGCTCCACCGAAGGCCTCGGACCTCGTGCGCCGGCCTTTTCATAGACCGCAGTCGCATCTCGCTGCCACTGCGCATCGAGCAACGCCTGCCTGGCAAAGGCGATGGTGCCGAGCAATGAGTTGGGGAACCCCGCGCCGCCGCTACGGCCGTAGACATTCACGTGTGCGGCCACTGGCGACTTCACGACCGCCAGTCCTCGCCGGTACGCGCCCACCGTGCTGATCTGCGGGTCGTCAGGCGGGAGGGCCACGTTCACCAGCGCGCTCTGGCCCTTGAAGATCCCCGCCGAGGGCACCGCCAGCACGGTCGTGATGCCGGCGTTGGCCAACTGCGTCAGCTCGTCGCTGCTCTCAAGGAGGTGTTCTGCCACGACGTAGTCAGGTCGCAGGATGGCGCCGCGCTTCGCGCGGTCAGCCTCTTCCCGTGTGGCGAATGTCTCTCCGCCGCCCCCGCGGCCGCCGCCGCCCCCGCCCCCGCGAGCCGGCTGCGCCGCGTCCTGGTCGCCGGTGTCGATTGGCGCGTCGTTGGACATATCGATCAGGCCTGGATAGACCGTGAGCCCCGCGCCCTCAGTGACCACCGCATCCGCGGGAATCGCCACAGACGCGCCGACGGACTTGATCACGCCGTCCTGAATGACAATCGTGCCCTTGTCGATGGTCTCACCGGACACGGTCACAATTCTTGCGTCCTTGATTGCGTAGGTGAGGCCGTACTGCGTGGCATCGCCCGTGAGGGAAAACGTGAGCATCGCGACGAGGATCGCGGCGCCCTGGACGAACAGAGTTCTCAGGTTTCGCATTTGCGGATCCTCCTACTGACGACCCATGTAACGGTTAAACAGTTCCGTCTGCTTGCTTTGCAGCGGCACGTCCTTGCCGGCGATGACGACATGCAGCACCCGCGACCGGATTTCCAGCGCGTTGCCGTTGACCACCACCAGGTTGGCAATCTTGCCGGGCTCGATACTGCCGACCATCTTGTCGGCACCGAAGATCCTGGCCGCGTCCAGCGTCAGAGCCTTCAGCGCGGCGTCCTCAGAGAGCCCCCACGCCACCGACATCGCGGCCTGGAACGGGATCAGCCGCACGTTCTGGTAGCCGCCGCTTGAAAACGCGAACGTCACTCCGGCCTTCTCCAGTTCACCCGCCGCCTGATACGAGGCCGCGTGGAAGGTGTCTTCTCCCTGCGGCATCGTCAACACGTTGCTGAGAATCACCGGCACGCTGGCAGCCTTCAACAGCGCAGCACTCGAGACAGCCGCCGACGGGCTGGTGCGAATCACGATGTTCACGTCTTCCTTGTCCGCCCAGGTAATCGCCTGCCGAATGGCCGCGTCACTGCCGGCCTGCACGTAGAACGGCTGTTGCTTGTTGACGATTGGCAGGAACGGCTCGAGGTTCCAGTTCATCGCGCGGTCCGGGTTCTTGCCGTAGACCCGGGCCTGCGCCATCAGGGTCTCGAGTTCCGTCAGTCCCGACGCGTTGGCTCCGCCGCCGCCTCCACGCCCGCCTCCTCCGCCCCGGCCACCGCCGCCACCGGGCATCGACAGCGCGAGGCCGGCTGCCGGTCGCACCGCATTCTCTTCCCAGGTCCAGCCGTCCAGGTTCATGAACGGCACTTCGCCGCCGATGATGCCGCCGCCAGGGAAGATGCCCGCGGTCGTGACGCCTTCGATTCTGGCAACCGCGATCGCATCACTGTCCGACTGAAAGGCGACTCGTGTCCGCAACATCTGGTTGAACGTCAGGATCTCGTCCACATCGTCGAAATTGCCAGCGCCCGGCTCGGCAAGACCGAGATCGGTGGACCCGTCGATGAAACCCGGATAGACGCTGCCGCCTCTGGCGTCGACCACGCGGGCTCCGGACGGCACCCGTGCATTGGCGCCTACCGCTTCAATGGTGTTGCCGCGAATGACCACCGTGCCACGGGGAATCACCGGGCCGGAGACTGGGAAGATACGGGCATTGGTGATCGCCCAGACGCCGCCGTTGGCGTTGTAGGCCACGGTCCCGGCCTGGCTCTCCATGTCAAACAGATTCCGGGTGACCGTCGGTGCGGCGCCGGCACCGCCGGCGCGGCCTCCACGCGCGCCGGCCAGGGAGGCACGCTCCTTCTCGGCGTTCGCCGCGCGAGCCATGTCCTGCACGCGGTCGTAGTAGACCTTGCCATCGATATAGGTCTGCTCCACGATGGCCAACGTGCTGAGCGGATGATGGTTCCAGATGACGACATCCGCATCCTTGCCCACATCGAGTGAACCCACGCGAGCGTCAATGCGAAGCTGTCTGGCCGGGTTCATCGTGACCATCGCGAGCGCCTGATCGTCACTGACGTCCCCCCACCGAACGGACTTGGCGGCCTCCGTGTTCAGGCGCCGCGCGTGTTCCGCGCTGTCCGAGTTGATGGAAACATTGACGCCTTTGTGCGTCATGAGCCCCGCGTTGCCCGGAATCGCGTCCTCCGCCTCGATCTTGTAGCCCCACCAGTCAGAGAAGGTGGACGCGCCGGCCCCATGCGCCGCAATTTCCTTCGCCACCTTGTAGCCCTCCAGCACGTGCTGGAACGTGGCGACCTTGAAGTCCATCTCCTCGGCCAGGCGGATCATCATCAGGATTTCGTCCGCGCGGTACGAGTGGACGTGCACCAGGCGCGTGCCTTCGAGCACTTCCACCAGCGAGTCCAACTGCAGGTCGCGTCGCGGCGGAATGGTCGTCGCACGGTCCGTCGTCGCCGCGTTGTACGCGGCCCACTCCTTTTGGTACGCCTTGGCCCTCGTGAACGCATCCCTGATGACAAACTCCACTCCCATGCGGGTGCCGGGGTAGCGCGGCGGGCCATTGCCCTGGAGGCCGCCCGCGCCGCCGCCGGCGCGTTTGGGGTTTTCGCCGAGCGCGAACTTGATACCCGGCAAGGCATCCTCGAACAGCAGATTCTGGGCCTTGTCAGCGCCCCACCGCAGCTTGATGACGACCGTGTTGCCACCGATGGGATTCGCGCTGCCGTGCAGGATGTTCGAGGTCGTCACGCCGCCGGCCAAGTCGCGCTGGATGCTGATGTCAGTGGGATCGAGCACCTGACCCATGTCGGTCATCGAGCTGACTGCTGTCGCGCCCTCATTGATCGCGTCGTTGGCGATGTGCGAGTGCGCATCGATGATGCCTGGTGTCACGAATTTGCCTGTGCCGTCGACAATCGTGGCGCCCGCCGGAATCTGGGCATTCGCACCAATCGCGGCGATCTTGCCGTCGCGCAGCACGATTGTGCCGTTGTTGATGGTGCCCCGCGACACGGTGATGAGGGTC
>JAHEFO010000284.1 GCA_024640135.1 Acidobacteriota bacterium | reverse complement strand
GATGTTCGTCCCGACGATGTCGGCGGGCATCAGGTCCGGCGTGAACTGGATTCGCGAGAACTTGAGATGCAGGACATCGGCCAGCGTGTGCACAAGGCTTGTCTTGCCGACGCCTGGAATGCCCTCGAGCAGCACGTGACCGCCAGCGAGAAGGCTCGTGACCGTATTGGCCACCAGTTCCTCGTTTCCGACGATGCGACGCCCGACTTCCTTGGTGATCCGAACGAAGTGTTCCTGGAAATGATCGATGTGTTGTTCAACAGTAGTTGTAGGCATTGGCTGGTTGTACTTACTGACGGCGTAGGAAGTAGCGCTGAAGGAGCGACCGATGAGCCTCCGGCACTGAAGGCGGCAAGGCCGCGCGGCTGCGTTCAAAAGACGAGGGCGTCGCCACACGGGTAAACCCGACCTTGGCCTGGCTCTGTTCGGTCTTGCGACGAATCTCCGTGTCCACGGTCTCGCCGAGCAAGTCGGCCTGAGCCTGAATCAATTCCTGGCGCAGGGCCTGCTTCAGCGCTGACATGTCCGGTGGAGTTCCGTTGCCACCTTGATTGCCGCCCTCACCCGGGCGCGAGTCGCCGCCCATGGCGCCGCCGCCGCCGTTCATCATCTGGCCCTCGGTGGCGTCGGAGGCGGCCTCACGGACCATCTGCATTCCGGCGGCTTGAGCCATCTCAGACTGCGCAGCGTCATCCGAAGGAGCCCCCTGTTCGCCCGTCTCCTCCGAGGCCGCAGCGTTGTCGTTCTTTGCGTCGTCCTTGCTGGCGTCCGCGTTGGCCAACCGTGAGGCGAGGTCGTCAATCGACCACCGCACATCTTCGGGCAAGCCGGCCGAGCTGTCCGCGAGTTCTTCCGCCTTCTTGGTCAGGTCGCTCTCGTCGCCGGGCTTTTCGCCGCCCGGCTGGGCGTCCTTCGCCGCGTCACCCTGACGCGCGGCATCCTCCAGGCTGGCGTTCATCTTCTCGAGCAACGCCCGGATCTCGTCCACCTTCAGGCGGGCCGCCTCATCGTTCAACTCGCCACTCCTGATGGCGGCCAGCAACTCGTCGATCTTCTTCTGGATGTCGGCCGGAAGCAGTTCCAGCGACGCCATCGCCGCCTCGTCGGGCGTCAATCCCTGTTCAGCCAGAATGGCGGCGTTCGACCGGGGGCCCACGACCAGCGCCATCACCGCGACAGCCACCAGCGCGCCGCTCGCCATCCACTGCTTGGCCGCCTTGACCGGAGGATACAGACTCGACCAATCGACAGCCTGAATCTTCGACGCCGCCTTCGCGAGGTGAAACGAAGCCCACTGACCGGGCTCCGGGTCGCCGGCCGCGTGCGGCGCTTCATGCCCCGCAAACCAATGTGCGCTGTGCAACTCCCCACCGAGTGCCGCGCGGTTGTCGATGTCAGTCGCCGCTGCATCGCTGACCTCAAGAGCACGCCGCCCCCGGAACAGAGTGACCAGCAGCGCCAGCGCTGAGGCTGTCAGCCAACCGGCCGGCACCAGCCACGACCATCCGAACCAGCGCGACGCCACGGCCGCAAGGAGGCCAATCCCCGCCGCGTAGGGCGCATAACGCGCAATGCTGGACACAGCGGCCCGCGATCGTCTGAGACGATCAATCTTGGCGACTGCGGTGCGGAACGAGGGGTCCGGCAAGCCGGACGGCACGAGAGGTGTCATTCGGATTCTTCAGCTAGCGTGCTTACGATATCCGAGAACCCGTCATTTACGTAATCTTCGAGGGAATCTCCACACACATGGGGTCAGCCACCTGAACGCAGTCTCAAATCCTGCGACGTTTTCTCACCATCTCGAATCGTGATCGGCAAGGCCGCCGGCATCAGATCCTCAAGAAAATGGGGATTCTCGAGTTCTCCGGGCTCCAAGCCAGTGACCGCCGCAAGATAGTAATCACCTGCCGGGAGCCCGATCACGGAAAACCTTCCGTCAGACGCCGGCTGAGCCCGGACAACGCGTCGGGACCAGGGGCCCCAGAACGCCCGATCCCGGGAAAACATGACGATCGGAAACGCGCCAACAGGCCGGCCGGCGGCATCGGTGACGGTCCCCCCGAGTTCGGTCGGTCGATCGGTCAGCGTCACCACGACGCCGGTCAGCGGAACATCAGCCCTGACATCCACACCGGTATCAGCCAGATCCTGATCGCGCCATCGAATCGACTTCACGACCCACCCGCTGGGCGACGGCGCCCCGCCAGGCATCACAACCATCACCCGCATGGGCTTGCCCGAGATCGCCATCTGGTACTTGCCTGGCATCAGTCCGCGGACGGCGAACGTTCCGTCCGCCATGGGCGCACTTGTGGCCGGATTGACGGCCCGCGCCATCGCGGCGGGACTGGCCGACGACGGGGGCGTGAGACCGATGCGCAGCGCGGACACATCGGGCGGGATGCCGCCCCCTTCAACCACGACGGCGCCCGCGACAGTCAGCCCCTCCCGCAATTGCAGCGCCAGCGGGCCGATGTCCTGTCCGCTGACCGCCAGTGACTCCGTGGCCCACAAGGTCGCAGGGTTGGCACCGCCACCAAGAATCCCCAGGAGTACGCCGCTCAGACTGGCGGCATCCGCCAGCCGAGCGTCCGCCCCTGACGGCGATCCCGCTCCAGGCCGTCTGGGCGTGGAACGCACGGTCAGGGAATAGCGACCGGGCGCCACACTAGTCAGCGCAAACGTGCCGTCCTGCCCTGTGACCGAACGCCCACTTCCCAGCACTCTGGTCACCAGGTCGTTGTCACTGCCCTCAGGCTCGAGCACCACCACGGCGTTACCCGCTGGCAATCCATCCGTGCCAAGCACGACGCCGTTGATTGTCGCGGTCGGCACGAGCGACAGGGAAACGTCGACATTCAGGCGCTCTTCTGCCGGTACTAGCGCCACGACCGCAGCGTCCGAAGCGAACGTTGTTCCCGGGAAGTACACCGTGCTGTACGCCACAGGTGGCGCCTCTGGCGGAGGTTCCGCCACGATCGATCCGGCGGCCGTCCGGAGAAGCTGTTGGTCGGCCCACCGCACTTCCGCATCGGTAACCTGCCGGAGTCGAGTGCCCCGCCCGATGTTGGGCAGCGACCGCACCTGCACCACATAGTCCCCCGGGGCGAGTCCAAACACGCGGTACGCGCCAAGGTCGTCCGTCTGAACCGGCGCCGCGGCCGCCGACACTTCCCGGCGGCCGTCCACGACTCGTACCTGCAACACCTGCACAAGAATGCCCTCAGCCGGTTGTCCGCCGGGAAGCCGTACCACGCCTGCGACTACCGCGCCCTGCATCATCGGCAGACGCAGTCCCGCGACATGCTGCCCGTCCAGCACCGCGATAGGAATCCCCTGGGTGTCGGTGCGACTCCGAGCGCCATAGACCGCTGAAACCCACGCCGGCTTCTGCCCGATGAGCGTGTAATGCCCCGCGGCCAGGCCGGTGAACTCGAACCGTCCCTGATCGTCCGTGACGGCCGTACGAGGCATGGTCACTGCCCCCGACGCCAGAATCACGCTCACTCGCCGCACCGGCCGTGGTGATACATCCTGCGAGATGACAACGCCGGAGATGCTGCCCGTGCCCGCCGGCCCGCCAGCGCCCCTGGGCCCGAGCCTGCGCTGTTCCCGCGGCACCTGTGCGCTAACTCCGGTGGTCACCATGACCAATGTCAGAACGCCAGCGACGACCAACTTGTGTGCCTTCATCGCGCCACCTTCGCCAACTGGAGGGAGACCGTGCGCGGCGCGCCCTCGGCCAGGATGATCGGCGTGGCAACTCGTGCCAGCGCCGCATAGGCGGCCGGATCCTGCGGATCCGGCACATCGGCATCTGCCAGCGCCACCGCGAGGTAGTCGCGCGCGGGCAACCCGACGATTGAGAACTCACCCGTGGACTGCGTCCGGACAGTGCGCATCAACAGCGTCACCATGCCCTGGGCGATCCACTCACGGTGTGCCGCGGGAAAGACCAGGACGGTGCCCTCAGCCGGCGCGCCATTTGCGCCCGTGACCTTGCCAGACAGCATCGTCTGGCGATCGATGAACGTGACCACAACGTTCCCAATGTCTTCTGAGAAAAGATCAAACGGCTGCTCGACGGCATTGATCCCGTTCACGGTGGCCGATTTGAGGAACCACCCGGGCGTCCTCCCAGTGGCGTTCAGGAGGTATCGCCCCGGGACGTGACCGGCGGTGACGAATCTGCCATCCTCGCCCACACGCGTCAAAGTCACCCGTCCCGGCTGCTCGCTCTGAGCCGTGAGTCTCACCGTCAGACCCGTCATCGGGACTCGTGCTGCCGTTCCGGCGAATTCCACTCGTCCTGACAGGGTGGCACCGGGAGAGAGCGCGACAACAAGATCAGTAATGTCTCCCTGAACCGACACCGGCACATCCGCAAACAGCGTCAGGCGATCACTTGCACGTGCGGGCCCACTGCCACGACCGCCCATCAGGGCCAGCACCTGCGGATTGCTTGCCATGGTGGCCGGCAACTCAGCGCGCGGCATCCGAAGCACTCGCAGCACATATGCTCCGACCGGCACGCCGAACACCTGAAAGGTGCCGTCAGCGGCCGTCACCCCGCGGGCGACGTCCGCCAGGGCCTCGCTGCCTCCCGATTCGGCGGCAGGCACCACTCGAACCGGCACGTTGGCCATCGGACCATCCGGTCCAACCACGGTGCCGCGAATCCCAGCCGTCGCCACGAGTGGCATCCGGATGTCGATTCCGCTGCGGTGGTCCCCGGAGGCCAGCGAGACAACCGCCGCCTCTTGAGCCGTGGCGGCGGCCGGATAATACTGCGTCAGGTACGCGGCCATGCGTCCGTCGCCGCTGACCACCGGCAGCGCACCAGACGCGGCGCTGACAAGCTGGTCTCCGACCTGCACTCCCGCGCCACCCGTGGGGATGACACCGCCTGCGGCCAGTTCCATCAGGCCGGATGAGATTCCTTCGCCCCC
>JAHEFO010000283.1 GCA_024640135.1 Acidobacteriota bacterium | reverse complement strand
GATGGACGGGGCCCGTGCGGAATCTCTGCTGCTGGAGGCAGACGCCGTTTTCAATGTCACCGGCGCCACGCAGTTCGCCGAGGACGGTCTGAAAACGGGCCGCCTGGTCTACCTGGGCACGGATCCGGTCTGGCACGAAGTCACGCTGGCTGAAGGCACCGGAGTCACGAGGGCCATTGTCGACGAACACGACGATGTGGTCACGTACGGGGAAAACATCGGCACGCCGGCATCACCCGTGCCTCCACTGCCCAAGCTTCGCGCGCACATGCGGCAGCCTGTGCTGATGGACCTGTGGGAATGCGGCCCTCCGGGCCGGCCGGAATTTACCACGGTCGGTAACTGGGAACAGGAAGGTCGGGACGTGGTGTTCCAGGGGGAGACGTACTTCTGGAGCAAACACCTGGAGTTCGAGAAGTTTCTGGATGTGCCGCTGCGCGCGGGGCAAACGGTTGAACTCGCGACCAATCTCGCGGATCCGGATTCGTTCAAGTATGGCGACGGCGCCGAAGTGCGGACGCAGGGCATGTCACCCGCAACACAGGAGCGGCTGCGCGCCAACGGGTGGTCGCTGGCGGAGACCCGCGACTTCACGAAAGATCCCTGGCAGTATCGCGACTACGTGTGTGAGTCCCGCGCCGAGTTCACGGTCGCCCGCGACCTGAACGTGCGGCTTCGCAGCGGCTGGTTCAGCGAGCGCAGCGCCTGTTATCTGGCGGCCGGCCGGCCGGTCGTCACGCAGAACACCGGGTTCGGCACCGTCCTTCCCACAGGCGAAGGACTCTTTGCGTTCGATACGACGGAAGAAGCCGTCGAGGCCATCACCGCCATCAACGCTGACTACCAGAGACATGCCAGGGCCGCCAGGGCCATTGCCGAAGAGTACTTCAGAGCGGAAACAGTGCTGACCCAAATGCTCAAAGCTCTCAACCTCTGATGCCCTCCCCTGTCCTCGTCGTCAACGCCGACGACTTCGGCCAGTCCGAGGTTGTCAACGAGGGCATCCTGACCGCCCATCGCGACGGGATTGTGACAAGCACCAGTCTGATGGTGCGAGGCCCCGCGGCGGCGGCGGCTGTCTCCGCGGCTGGGCCGCACCCGGCCCTTTCACTGGGCCTGCACGTGGATCTGGGAGAGTGGCGGTGTGATGACGGTGAGTGGACGGCCATCTACGAGGTGGCTGATATCACCGACGAAGATCAGGTCCGCCTGGAAGTCCAGGCCCAGCTCGATCGATTCCGGGACCTCAGAGGGCGTCAGCCGTCACATCTCGACTCCCATCAGCATGTCCATCAGCGTGAGCCGGTTCGGTCGGTCCTCCGTCAGGCCGGTCAGTCGCTGGGCATTCCTGTCAGGCACTTTTCGCCCTATACCTACATCGGGGAGTTCTACGGCCAGTCCGACGACGGCACACCAGTGCCGGACTCGCTGACCGAAGACCACCTGTTGCGGATCCTGCAGGGCCTGACATCCGGACGCTGGGAGCTGGCGTGCCATCCGGCGGCGGCGCCGGTCCCAGCGTCGATGTACTCTCGTGAACGCGTCACGGAACTGGCCATTCTCCGGTCACCACGAATCCGCCAGGCAATCGCCCGGCTGGGCATTTCGCTGGTCCCATTTCCGGCGGGTACCAGCACATGAGTACCGCCGCCCTGGTCGTCTACGACTGGCTGACGCTACCCGGTTTTCTGATCTTCGCGGTCGCCGAGGGCCCCCTGGTGATCAACGCTGCCGTCGCAGACACCGCCTCGAACTTGCTGGACCGTGTCCCGGACGAGACGGACTTGTTTCTGTTCCATCTCAACTGCACGCTGACGCACCGGTTTCCTGCCGGCAGGGCGCCTCTCATCGAAGGCCTTGAGGCCAGGGGCATTCGGGTACTGAACCGCAACGCCACCGATATCTCGAAGAAGCATCTTCAGGCCCGTTGCCTGGCGTTGCGCCTGCCGTCGGTCCACACGAGGCCTGAGGCCGGATCGGCGGACGATATGATCATCGTCAAGAGCAACTTGAACTATGGCGGCGCCAACGAGTGGGCGCTGACCTTGGCGGAGCGCGACCTCCTGGGCGTTGGCACGGGCAGTACCATGATCTACGAACCGAACCACTATCTGGTGATGCCGCGACGGGAGGTTCAAGCCGAGTGGTGGGTCGACCCGCAGCTGACCTGCGAACGTTTCGTGGGAAATCGGGAGGGTCGCTGGTTCCGGGGCTTTCGAATGGTGAACCGGTTCGTCCTGTGCGAGATGAGTTCGCCCGATGAGGTCAAGAAGGTGGGCAGCAGCCGGCTCCTCAGATCGTGGATGATAACCTCCGGCAGGGACGAATCGACGCCGGCGGAACCGGTGGCAGCCCGCACGTTCGCAGACATGATGCGTCTGGCCAGCGACGTGGGGCTGGATTTTGGCGCGATTGACGCGGTGGTTGACTCGGACGGAACACCGTTCATCATCGACGTGAATACGACGCCCGCGTACTACAGCCCGGCACCTGGATTGGCTGACCATCTCCGTGGCGGCCTGGAGGGACAGATTGATGCGTGATTTGAGTCGGCGACGTTTCATTCGGAACGTCAGCATGGGCGGGGCTCTCGGCTTGATGCCGTCAACCGGATTGCTGAATCTGGAGTCCTTCCTGCCAGCCATCAACCAGGACGCCTCCCTGGCCAGGCGCCGCGCCCACCTGGCCCAACTCCGCGCAATGATGCCGGCGACCAGACGCCGGTACCCGGGCCGCATGAACGCGCATGACCGAACATGGGAAGACTGGTTGGATCGCACCGGAGAACTTCCGCCGGATTTTGCGACGATGGTGTCACAACCGTTTCTCCCCGATCCCCTTCGGTTGATGGTGGATGGGAGTGAGACCCGTATTCGCACCGTGGCGGACTGGGAGCGTATTCGCCCGTGGATCAAGGCGCAGTACGAGCAGTGGATCGTGGGCCGCATGCCTCCGGCGCCAACGAACCTCCGCGCCACGGTCACGTCCGAGAAGATGGAAGGTTCGGTGACCGTACGGGAAATCCAGCTTGAGTTCGGTCCCGACCACAAGGCCACGCTCGGCCTGCAGCTCCAGGTCCCTCCCGGAGATGGTCCCTTCCCGGTGTTCCTGTGCAACCACCCTCGTCGGCGACCGTGGGTCAATACGGCCGTGCGGCGAGGCTACGCCGGTTGCAGTTACTACGCCCTCGATGCCTACTACGGCGCCCCGGATGACTCGGACCCCTGGATCGACGTGTACCCGGACTATGACTTCGCCGAGGTGGCTCGCTGGGCCTGGGGCGCGATGCGCGCGGTCGACTATGTCACTTCGTTGCCGTTCATCCGGAAGGACCAAGTCTGTATTTCCGGTCATTCCCGACAGTCCAAGCAGGCGCTTCTGGCCGCGGCCTTCGACGAGCGCATCGGCGCCGTCGTGCCATCACGCGGCAACACGGGCGACCAGGTTCCATGGCGATTTGCGAGCGAAATGTTCGATGGTGAATCCCTGGAGATCATCACGCGAAGCACCCCGCACTGGTTCCACCCGCGGCTGCGGTTCTTCGTGGGCCACGAAGATGCGCTTCCCGTCGATCAGAATCTGATGATGGGGCTGATTGCCCCGCGCGGCCTGCTGTTCTCACATGCCTCGATGGAGCATCAGGGCAACCCGGTTGGCGTGGAGGTCGCGTACCGGTCGGTTCAGCAGGTCTACGACCTGTACGGCAAACGCGGCAACCTGGGACTGTATCAACAGCCGGGTGAACATCCCAGTTCGGTTGAAGACGTCGAAACGTACTTCGACTTCTTCGACACGGTGTTCGGCCGGGCGAGCCACGCAGTGCCGGAGATGTGGACCCTCGGGTACACGTTCGATTCCTGGAAGGCGAAGACGGGCCAGTCAGCCGCGACTGAAGCGTGGCCAGTGAGGCGCGTGGGCGACTACATGGATGGCGGACTCGGCCCGGCGGTAGAGTCAGCCTCGGACTGGACCGCAGCCAGGGCGACCATTCGCAACCGTGTCAGGTGGGCACTGGGCGAAGAGCCACCCGCTCTCGACCTGCCACGGGGGCGGGACAGCCGGGGAAACGCCCAGGTCAGCTACGGCTGGCGAGGTGACCTGATGGCCAATCGGCCATGGGACGATTGGGAGTTCATGCGCAACCAGAGAGTCCTGTTTGGCGACGACCTGAGTGCCGATCTCTATTATCCGGATGCCATTCGACAGGGAGGGAGCATTCCGCAAGACGCCAGTGTGCCGGTCGTGCTGTGGTGCCACGGCTACAGCTACACGATGGGGTATGGCCAGTATGCGCTCTGGGCCGGGTTGATCCAGGCGGGATTCGCGGTGCTGTGTTTCGATCACATCGGCTTCGGCGTCAGGAACCAGCACAGCCTTCATTTCTACGAGCGCTACAAGAACTGGTCACTCCTCGGCAAGATGGTTGCCGACACCCAGGCTGCCATCGATCAGTTGCTCAGAATCCGGTGGATAGACTCGAACCGTATCTTCGCCACCGGCTATTCGCTGGGCGGCAAGATCGCCCTGTTCACGGCGGCGGTGGACGACCGGATTGCCGGCGCATCGGTCCGGTGTGCGTTTGCGCCTCTTCGTCTCACCGGCGGCCAGCAGATATCTGAAAGCATCAGGCATTATTCGGACATTCATGGCCTCCTGCCCAAGCTCGGGTTCTTCATCGATGAGCCGGAACGGCTCCCGGTAGACTATGACGAAATCGTGGCGTCCCTGGCACCGCGGCCTGTTCAGATCGTCGCGCCGGAGATGGATCGCTACAACCCGGTGGAGCACGTCAAGCAGGGTGTCGAAGCGGCACGCCGCGCCTACACACTGCTCGGAGCGTCGTCGGCACTGGAGATCAACTCGGTGCTCGATTGGAACCGCTGGGCAAAGTTTGTGGATCAGGAAGACTGGCTGGCGCGCCAGGCTGGACTCCCGGCGATTGCGCGGTGAGCTCAGCGGACGAGTCGAAGACCGCAGGCGTGACTCCCTGA
>JAHEFO010000058.1 GCA_024640135.1 Acidobacteriota bacterium | reverse complement strand
CCTCCGGCTGGTAGTAGTCGTAGTAGCTGACGAAGTACTCGACCGCGTTCCTCGGGAAGAATCGCCGGAATTCCTGATACAGCTGGGCCGCCAGTGTCTTGTTGTGGACCATCACCAGCGTCGGACGATTGACGCGGGCCACCACCTGGGCCATCGTGTAGGTCTTGCCCGACCCGGTCACGCCCAGCAGGACTTGCGCAGGATCGCCGCGCTCCAGGCCGTCGACCAGCTGCGCGATCGCACCCGGCTGATCGCCGCGGAGCTCGAAATCCGACTCCAGTTCAAAACGATCATCAATGGAAGGCATGGTGGCCGTCGTCCCAACTCAATATGGTACTACGACGGTCTGAGGCGCGTGGAACCAGGTTATCGGATCGGCGCAAAGTACCCGGGCCGCGTGCGGACTTTGGCAACCTCAGCGCCAGGCGCGGTTGTCTTGACCTGGACCTTGCGCCACCTCCCGTCAGCCGCTCGGTTGGTCGACACATACCCGAGCGTGTAGCGCGAGGCAATCTCATCCAGAATCCGCGCGTAGATCTCGTCCAGGGCGGCGCGGCCCATCGGGTAGAACGCTTCGCCGCCGCTCTGATGCGCCAGGTCGTTGAGCCGCACCTGCGCCGTGCCGCCGCTCCCGTGCAGACTCGCCATATACCCGATGGCGTACACCATGACGTCACTGAGTCGCAGCTGGTCGATCAGTTGACCGTAGCTGGTGCGGCTCGTGGAGTCCTCACCATCGGTGTACACCAGAAGCACCTTCTGCCCGTCCTGCCGCGCCGCGGCGCCCAGATACATCACCAGCGCGTCGTAGAGCGCGGTGGCGCCCTGGGCTTCGTGGGATCTCACCCGTTCGAACAGATACGGAAAACTCCCGGGCGAGAACTGCGACACGCGGACTTCCGTGGCAAAGTCCACGAAGGTGACATCCACTGCCTCGTCCAGCGCGTTCACGAAACGGATGGCGGCAGACGAAGCATCCGCCAGTTCCTGATCCATGCTGCCGGACGTGTCAAGCAGGAGTCCGAGGTGGAGCGGCACGGCCTCGCCCGGCGCGCCTTCGGCGAAAAATGTGAGGGTCTGGCGCTGGCCGTCCTCGAAAACCTCGAAAGCATCCATGGTCAGACCGCGAATCAGCGCGTCTCCACGGCCCATCACCGTCACCGGCAGGTGCACGACATCGGTCGTCGTGCGGAACATCTGCTGGCTGGCCCCGACCGACGTGACCAAGCCCATCGCCATCGCCAGATACATTCGGATCATGTGGGCGCATTATAATAGGTTGCCGCATGAGAGCCTTGGCCGTCTGTAGAGACGAATTGGTCATCAGGACGTTGCACAAAGTCCTGTCTGAAACCTTCGATATCGAGTTTCTGGTCGAAAGCCGTCCGCTGGCTCGACGTCTCGTTGATGACCAGATCGCCGCCAGCGTGGGTGATCCCAAGCGGATTGACTCCTATCTCCGGGCCGATCTGTCCCCGTCCACCTGTGTCATCGTCGAAGACGATGGCCGGCGCGGGCTGAAGGGCGTGGTCACGGCCATTCGCGACGCCGGCGGCAGCCTGCTGTATGTCCTGCACGCCGGCGCCCGTCCGTCGAGGCGGAAGAAGCCCGATGACCTGAAAGCCCTCGTGCCGGAGCTGACCCACCTGGACTTGGCAGACTTGCTGTCGGTCGCACTCACGACGGAACTTGACCGGGCACTCACGCGCGCCAGGGTCCAGCAATACCAGCGCTACTTCGCGGACGTGGATCGTGTCCTGATTCTGCTCCACAACGAGCCGGACCCGGATGCCTTGGCTGCGGGACTGGCCTTGCGCACCCTGCTCCGCCGCACCAGGGCCACAGCGATCATCGGGGCGATGAAGGGCGTCACGCGGCCGGAGAACCTGCGGATGGCCGAACTGCTGGACATCCAGGTCGAGACCGTGACGGCTGAGGAGTTCGCGGCCTTCGACCGCATCGCCACGGTCGACGTCCAGCCGCATTACTTTGAGGGTCTGCTTCCGCGGGTCGACCTCGTGGTCGATCATCACCCCGAACAAGCGGGATACACGACCGTCTTCAAAGACATCCGCCCCGACTACGGGTCCACCTGCACCATCCTGACGGAGCACATGCGCGCCGTCGACGTGAACGTCTCCGAGCGCATGGCCACGGCCATGCTCTACGCGATCAAGTCCGACACTCTGTTCTTCGCCCGGCACACGAATCGATCGGACCTGGATGCCTTCACGTTCCTGTACCCGCTGGCCGATGCCGCGTTGATTCGCAAGATGGAAGGCGCCGAGATCACGCTGGAACGCCTGGAACACGTCACCCGGGCCCTCGCCACGAGCCGGCTCGAGGAACAAATCCTCTCCGCCTTTGTGGGCGAGACGACGCGCGAAGATTTCATCCCCTACACAGCCGACTTCCTGCTCCAGGTGGAAGGCGTCCGGTGGGTGATCGTGTCGGGGATCGTCGGCGGACAATTCATCGTCAGCGTGCGCAACCTGGGGTACTCGCGTAACGCCGGCGAATTCGTCAAGGCCTGCTTCGGGGATATCGGGTCAGCCGGGGGCCATCGTGCGCTGGCCAAGGCCGTGCTGCCAGCCGAGCGGTTCCGGGCGAAGTACGGCGACCTGTCCGGTGTGGGCATCGCCGCGCGCCTTGGCGAACTCGCCAAGGACTTCCTGGCGGACACGCTGAACTCCGACAAGAAGCCCGCTGAAAAAGCCGACGCAAAGAGCTGAGTATTCACGCGAGGCATGAAGGGCCTCGCATGTCCGTCACGACAACGCCTGGGAAAGATCCGCAATCAGGTCGCGCGGGTCCTCGAGCCCGACGGACAGTCTCACCATTCCGCGAGTCACCCCTGCCAGCGCCAGTTGATCGTCCGACAATCCGTATTGCGACGTGAGCACAGGCAGGCTGCACAGGCTCTCCACACCGCCGAGGCTGGCGGCGCGCAGGAAGAGCTTCAGACGGTCGAAGAGGCCCACGGCCCCTGCCTGCCCGTCCCGGGACTCGAAACAGATCATGCCTCCAAACCCTCGCATCTGCCGCCGCGCGACGTCGTGGTCAGGATGCGAATCCAACCCGGGGTAAAAGACACGCGACACCCGCGGGTGCGATTCGAGCCACTGCGCGATCGTCATCGCGCTGGCATTGTGACGCGCGATGCGCACGGCAAGGGTCTTCATTCCCCGCCCCAGCGCATAGGCAGACGCCGGCTCGAGGACGCCGCCGAACAGCTTTCGGGCTGGTTGCAGGCGATCAATCATTTCCTTCGAGCCGATCAGCGCGCCCGCCGTGACATCGGTATGGCCGTTGAGGTACTTGGTGGCGGAGTGCATCACCAGATCCGCGCCCAGTGACAATGGCTGCTGGTACGCGGGGCTCGCGAACGTGTTATCGACGACCGACACCACATCCCGTGCGCGGCACGCCGACGTCACCGACGCGATGTCCACACAACGCAGCGTCGGATTGGTTGGCGACTCAAACCAGACCACTCTGGTCTGCGGCCCAATCACCGGAGCAAGCTGTCCCAGCTCCTCCATCGAGACGAATCGCGAGGTCACACCGAACCGCGCCAGGAACGAGGTCAGCACCTGGAGCGTCCCCCCGTAGATGGCGGCACTGCAGATCACTTCGTCACCGGGCTCCAGCAGCCCGAACAGTGCCGTGCTGGTGGCGGCCATGCCGGACGAAAGCACGAGCGCGGCCGCCCCACCTTCGGCCGCCGCCAGTTTGGCTTCGACAGCTTGCACCGTCGGATTCGCGTACCGCGAGTAGATGTAGGACGTTGATCGGCCCTGCTGGTAGGCCTCCAGCTCCGACGCGGAATCAAACGAGAAGGTCGTGGATGAATAGACGGGCGTGGTGACCGCCCGGGCTGCCGTGGCTGCCCCTTCGCCGGCATGAATCAGTTCGGTATCCTGGTGATGCTCACCCATTCAGATCTCCTCCAGGCGCTCGCCTGTCGCAACCACCGGTTCGATGAACTGCCGATAGGCATCGTCATGCCCCAACTGGACGAGTTCAGCCACCGTGCGCTCCCGATCGGAAGACTCGTCGTACACGCCGGCGACGTCGAACGGGCCGATCGGATTGTGCGTGGGACGGATCGCGAACACCCCGGAGAACCGTGTCGCCGCCATCGCCCAGGCATCCTGAAAGGCCGCCGTTTCCATCGAGCGCAGCGTCTCACCCATGCGCGTGCGAAAATCAAGCGCCTTGGGCCGCATGTCGTGGGGCGTCGCGGCCGGCGGCGCGGGACTGACGAGAATCACCTGTTCCACCCCGACGCGGGCGGCCTCGTCAATCAGCCGGCTCGCCAACTCCGGCCGATCGCACCAGCGATGAGTCTCGCCCTGCCAGTAGCCCTTGTCGGGGAACGTCACCTCATGGGGCGCCGACGCCGCCGGGAGTCGAAGACCGCCGGCCACAAAGTCGACAATCAATCCGCGATCGTGTTCCCGCCCTTCCACCAAGTCGAACATTTCGGCCTCACGCGGGCCGGCGCCGACGCGCCGCTGCCCGAACGACTGACGCCAGGGTGGCGAGAGCACCGCGGCGACCAGATCGCGTCTGGCGTCAAGGTCATGAACCGCGAGCAGGACTTCGTGAAACCCGGGCTGACCGAAGTTCTCCGTCAGCAACTCCACATAGCGACGTCCCATCTCCGCTCGAGACGGATTGGTCGCGCCGCGCGTGATCTGCCGCAGCGCCTCCTTCACCGCGCCCTCAGGCTCGGAGGAATCCAGAGGCTGCCCAATCAGGCGCCACCAGAACGCGCCTCGCGCGCGGCGCCGTGACCGCTCGATGCTTCTGGACCGCACGGCAGCCACAGCAAGCACGCCCGCCACGGCCAGCACGGCCAGCACCACGGCCCGAGGCATCAGGGTCGGAAGCAGCGGGGGCGAGAACAGAAGCCCCAGCATCTGTCCGTACCACTCCACCAGTGACGCGGCGATCGACGGAAAGTTCGCCAGCGCCGCGACCACGCTCAGGGCGTAGACTCCCGAAGCCAGAATCAACAGGACCAGCGGCAACAGCACCAGGGCCACGGCCACCAGGCCACCCCACCCCGCCACGCGAAGGGCCGTGCGCCACCGATAGGCGCGGGCCATCCTGGCTGAAGTCCAGGGCCCCGACGCCGATGACAGTTCGGCGACACCGTCGGCAGCGCCGCTCAGCGCTCCGATCCCTCCGGCGCCGTGCGCGGCCAGCACATCGATCTTGACGCCGGCCTCGGTCAGCGCACGGAGCACGCCTGCGTGATACGCGCCCGCGGTTCCTGCGCCACACAGCACCAACGCGGTCCTGAGCCGCGGAGTGTAGGAGGAAAGAGCCACCGGTTGCCTATTCTTCGTCGTGGATAGTGACGAGTTTGATGATGTCGAAGGAGCGCCCGCCGGAAGGCGTCGTCACCTTCACGGCGTCACCCTCTTCTTTGCCGAGAAACGCGCGCCCGATCGGCGAGGCCACCGAAATGAATCCTTTGTCCGGGCTGGCGTCCTCAGGCATCACCAGTTCAAAGACCATCTGCCGACCGCCTTCGTCCACCGTCACCTTTGAACCAAAGCCGGCACTGTCCTTCGGGATCTTGTCGAGATTGAGCAACTGGAGTTCGGAGACACGTTTGCGCAGCATGGAGATACGCGACTCGACGAACCGCTGCCGCTCCTTGGCTGCGGCGTATTCAGCGTTCTCCCGCAGATCGCCCAGCTCGCGGGCGCGCTGAATCTCCTTCGGCAAGTCGTGTATCAACTCCCGATCGAGAACAGCTATCTCTCCCTCGAACCGTTTGATCAAGCGGGCTTTCATCGTGGGAAAAGTTTAACATGCTAGGTTGAACCAGCCATGAGTCGACCGGCCTTTCCCCGCATCTCGCGACGCCAGGACCCCGTCGTCACGCGCGTGCGCGACATCGCGAAAGGCGCGGGGCCGGACGGCGCGGTGCTGCTCGACGGTCCGCGTCTGCTCATGGATGCCTTTCGCGCGCGGGTGGAAATCGACCTAATCCTGGCGAGCACCGAGGCTCTGCACGATCCCTCGACCGACGCACGCGAGTTGTGGCAGCTTGCGGACGCCGCGGGCGCGGCCATCTACGAATCCACGACCGCGGTCATCGCGGCTGCCAGTCCGGTGCGAACGCCCAGCGGCGTGGTGGCCATCGCGCGATGGTCGCCCTCGCCCCTCGCGGAGTTGTGGGCGCCTGTCCCCGCGCTGGCAATCGCCCTGGTGAACGTGCAGGATCCCGGCAATGCCGGGGCGGTGATTCGGTCGGCCGACGGTCTTGGCGCCACGGGGGTGGCGATGGTGGCCGCAACCGCCGATCCGGGATCCGCGAAGGCACTCCGGGGCGCGATGGGCAGCACGTTCCGCGTGCCTGTGGCGCGGGCGTCACTCGGTGACACCTTGCGCGCGGCGCGAGCGGCAGGCCTCCAGATTGCGGCCACGACGGCTCCCTCGCCCCAGACGGTTGACCTCCACACCGCCGACTTGACGGCGCCAACGCTCATCCTCCTTGGCAATGAAGGCGCGGGGCTGCCCGAACGGGCGTTGGCCGCCGCCGATTTCCGACTCAGCATCGCCATGCGTCCCGGCATCAACTCCTTCAACGTGGCGGTCACGTCCGCGCTCGTGCTCTACGAAGCCCGCCTGCAACGGAGCACGCGATGACGCGCTCCCTGTTCGGCGACGAGCCGTCCGGCCCGGACGCGCTGCCGCTCAGTGGCACGCCGCTCGCCGAGCGCATGCGGCCGCGCACGCTCGACGAGTACGTCGGACAGGAACACCTGGTGGGCCCCGGGCAACCGCTGCGCCGGGCCATCGACGCCGGGGCCATTCATTCGCTGATTCTGTGGGGGCCGCCGGGAACGGGCAAGACCACACTGGCCCGCGTGATTGCCGCCGCCAGCGGCGCGGAATTTGCGGCGTTCAGCGCCGTGACGGCAGGCATTCGGGAGATCAAGGACGTCATCGCCGTTGCCGATCACACACGACGGCACCACGGCCGCCGAACCATCTTCTTCGTGGACGAAATCCACCGCTTCAACAAAGCGCAACAGGATGCCTTCCTTCCGCACATCGAGTCCGGCACGGTCGTCCTGATCGGCGCGACGACGGAGAACCCCTCGTTCGAGGTGAATTCCGCATTGCTCTCCCGATCGAAGGTCTACGTCCTGAACCCACTGTCGCTGGATCAGGTGGTCGTCATCCTGCAGCGCGCCCTGGCCGATCCGGAGCGGGGACTGGGTGAGTTGGCCGTTGACGCAGACGCCGACGCCTTGTCGGCGCTGGCGCGGTACGCCAACGGGGACGCTCGGGTCGCGCTCAATCTGCTGGAACAGGTCGCCGCCACGATTACGGTTGACGCCGGCGACCGACGATCACTGACCGTCTCGGCCTTGACCGATCTGGTGGAACGACGCGCGTTGCTCTACGACAAGACCGGCGACGAGCACTACAACATCATCTCGGCGCTTCACAAATCGATCCGGAACAGCGATGCCGACGCCGCGCTCTACTGGCTGGCCCGCATGCTCGAGGCGGGTGAGGACCCGATGTACATCGCGCGCCGCCTGGTCAGATTCGCGTCGGAGGACATCGGCAACGCCGATCCCCGGGCCCTCCAGCTGGCCGTCAGCGCCAAGGATGCGACGCATTTCCTCGGCATGCCGGAATGCAACACGGCGCTGGCGCAACTCGTCACCTACATGGCCGCCTCCCCCAAGAGCAACGCGGTCTATCTGGCGTACAAGGCGGCGGCCAGGGACGCGTTGCGTGATGAAGCGGCCCAAGTGCCCCTGCACCTGCGCAACGCCCCGACACAACTGATGAAGAACCTGGACTTCGGGAAGGACTACAAGTACGCGCACGACGAGCCCGGCGCGGTGGCCGACATGTCGTGCCTGCCGGACGCCCTTGCCCATCGGCGGTACTACCAGCCCACCGAGCGAGGTCTGGAACCCAAGCTGCGTGAGGCCCTGGAACGGGCTCGGCAGAAACGCAAACCGTGAGCCCACGTCGCGGCGGACGTGACGAACAATGGCGAAAGTGGCAGAGCGGTCAGCGGCCCAGCGTCACGCCAGGACTCGATAGTACGAATGGACGTTCTGCGGCTGCGCCGAGAGGTTCGGAAAGACCGTGTGGCTGGTCAGAATCCCCTCACTTGAAAAACCAGCCTTCTCCAGGACGCGCCGCGAGGCCAGGTGCGCATGATGGCAGGTCGCGCTGAGCCGGGAGACGCCGAGCGCCGACGCCAGTTCCACCATCACCTGCGCCGCCTCCGTCGCGTACCCCTGGCCCCAGGCGTCCCGGGCGAGCACGTATCCCGTGGTCGCACGGTGCAGGGCTTCGAAACCGAGGCCCGTGCTGCCGAGCAGGCGGCCATCGGCGTCAGAAAAGATCAGGAGGGGACCCGCCGGCCATCGCGCCCACTCGGCATCGCTGAAGGCCAGGAACACCCGGGTGTCGGCGGGCGATCGATGGGTCGGCCACGCCAGGTACCGCGTCACCTCGGGGTCACTGGCGTAGCACTGGAAGATCGCCTCGGCGTCCGACACCTCGGGCCGGCGCAGGAGCAATCGCGACGAGTGCAGCGTTTCGAATGACATTCGGTGCGCCTCGGGCCAGTGGCCCCGGGCCTCAGGCCGGAGTGCCGAACCGGCGCTTCGCGCGCTCGATCGACCTGGCCACCTCGACGTCCCGATCCCTGGGCGGCGCCGAGGTTACGAGTGAACGAATCAACCGCTCGGCCGCCTCGGTCACGTCGTCCACCGCCCGATGAAAGACGGCTTCGTTCGCCTTCGAGGGCCGCGTCACACCACTCAACTTTCGAACGAACTGCAGAGCCGAGGCCCGGATCTCGTCGCCAGTCGCCGGCGGCTCGAAGTTCGCCAGAGTCTTGATGTTCCTGCACATGCCATCACCCCCGAATCCTGGCCACACGAACCAGGCGGCCATTGTAATGGGATCGGATGCAGGCATGAAGCCGCGCAGGCTTCAGCCCTCCGGATCCCTCATGCCGCGTGTGAGTGGTGATAATCAGACCCGGTCGAAGTTGCGCTCGATTTCGCGCCGGGTCAACCGCAGGACCACCGGACGACCGTGAGGACAGACCGACGAGTGCGATGTCCGGCGCAGTTCGTCGAGCAGATACTGCATCTTCTCGCGCGTCAGCGGATCGTTCGCCTTGACCGCCGCATGACACGCCATCGTCGCGGCCATCTGCCTGAGGGCCACATCCACGCCAGCGCCAGGGGACAGACCGTCGAGATCGGTCGCCACCGCGCGCAAGACCGCCTCACACTTGTTCCAGTCGAGCAATGCGGGCACCGCCGACACATGCAGGCTGTTGCCGCCGAAGTCTTCGAACTCGAAACCCACCCGCCGCAGCTCATCCACATGCGACAGAAGCGTCTGATGCTCCCCGGACGTCAACTCGAGCACGACCGGCGTCAACAACGCCTGCACTTCGACACGCCCGGTCGTCAGCCGCTCCGCAATCTGCTCGAACAGAATCCGCTCGTGCGCCACGTGCTGGTCGATGATTGCCACGCCTTCGTCATCCACCGCGATGATGAACGTGTTCCGGAACTGGCCGAGCGGCGTCATCGGCTTGATCAGCGCCGCCACGGACTCGTGGCCGGGAACGATGCCCATCCGCGGATCAACCGGTCCGCCCTGACCTGCCTGCCCGGCGGGCCATTGTGCGGGGATGCCTTCGGCAATGGCATGGGCCAGCGCCCCTTCGACCTCCGGCCGGGCCGTGAGGGTCCCCTGTCCGACTCCAGGCGTGGACGGGGCCTCAAACGACCAGGGGACAGCCGCAGCGCCGGACTCCTGCGCCGGCACGCCGGGACGCAGCACCAGCTCGGGCGCGCTTCCCTGCCCCAGCGAATCCACCAGCGCCCGGCGCAGAATCTCGTGCACCAGTCCCTGATCGAGGAACCGCACCTCCGCCTTGGTGGGATGTACGTTGACATCGACGCGGTCGGGCGGCACTTCCAGGAACAAGTGCACCTCGGGACTGCGCTCCTTGATGGTCGCGACACTGTAGGCCTGCTGAATCGCGTGCGCAATCGTGCGGTCCTTCACCAGGCGGCGGTTGACAAACACGTGCTGCGGCCCCCGCACCGGCCCCTGTTCCGCCAGGGCGGCGGCGAAGCCGCTCACCCGCATCCCGGCCGCCTGTTTGCTCACCGGGACCAGGTCGGGCCGGTCGCCGTAAATCTGGTAGAAGCGCTCTTCGCTTGAGCCGGCCGGCGGCGCCTCAATCAACACGCGATTCCGGCTGGTGAGCGTGAAGCCCACCTCCGGATACCCCAGCGCCATCTGGGTGACCAGCCGGGACACCTGGGCCGTCTCGGCCGTGTCCGCCTTCAGGAACTTCCGCCGGGCCGGCAGGTTGTAGAACAGGTCCGCCACTTCGATGAGCGTGCCTTCCGGCGCCCCCACCTCGCGGTCCGACACCTGGACGCCGGCGTCGATCCGAATCTCCGTCCCGCTCAGGGCGCCCTTCTCCCTGCTGCGCAGCCGGAATTTCGAGACCGAGGCGATCGAGGGCAGCGCCTCGCCGCGGAAACCCAACGTGAGAATCGCCGCCAGGTCGCCTGCCTCGCGGATCTTGCTCGTCGCATGACGCTCGAGCGCCAGCCGCGCGTCCTCGACCGACATGCCCATCCCGTCGTCTTCGACAGAAATCAGCTTCTTCCCGCCGAACTCCACCACCACCGCAATCCGCGTGGCCCCGGCGTCCACGGCGTTTTCGACTAGTTCCTTGACGACGGATGCCGGACGCTCCACCACCTCTCCGGCCGCAATCTGATTGGCCAGTTCCGGCGGCAACCGGTGAATTCGACTCACAGCCATTCCTTCCGGCGGAAGACCCACAACATCGCCGCCACGATGACGCACACCATCCCGATAATCCACCAGAACTGCGCGGCATCTGACCCCGGCAGGTGGGGAATCACGACGTTCATGCCATAGACGCCCGTCAGCACCGTCAACGGGAGGAAGATCGTCGACATCACCGTCAACACCTTCATCACCTGATTCAGCCGATTCGACTGGCTCGACAGATAGGCGTCGAGGAGTCCAGTGACCCGGTCCTGAAAGAAAATGGCCTCGTCGGTTATCTGCACGAGATGGTCGTACACGTCGCGAAAGCGATAGGCCATGTCGTCTGGAATCTGGGTGAACTCACGCCGGGCCAATCGACCGATGGCGTCGCGTTGCGGCAGCGCGACACGACGCAGCACGGACACGTCACGCTTGAGGGCCAGAATGTCGCGTACGGGATTTTCGCGCGGGCTCTCGAAGACCTGCTCCTCGAGCCGCTCCAGGCGATCCTCCAGCGCGTCGACCTCCGGCAGGTAGTGATCGACCATCTTGTCCACGATCCGATGCAGCACACCCGCGGTCCTCTCGCCCAGCACGTTGGGGTTGCGGAGGCTCAGCGCCTGTTCCTCACGAATCGAGCGTGACGGCACGTGATGGACCGTCACCAGGAACTGCGCGCCGAGCACGAAATCAATGTCGTCGGTGCTGAATCCCGTGCCGCCGGCCCCGGCATGGATGCCGTGCAGAATCAGATACAGATAGTGATCGTACAGTTCGATCTTCGGATGGTGAATCTCATTCAGGGCGTCTTCCACAGACAACTCATGCAACTTGAATGTCTGCTGGAGCAGCTGCTTCGCGCCCGGTTCCGGGAGCTCGATGTCCACCCAGACCGTCTCGGGCGCCCCGGCGGCCAGCCACACCGGATCGACCCTGTCGACCTGGTGTGTCTGGCCTTCCCGGTGCACGAGAACGGTGATCATCGAAACGGTTGCCTAGCGGCCCGCCACTAGTCGAGTGCCTTCCCCATCATCGTGGCCTGCGCGGCAGCCAACCGGGCGACCGGCACCCGGTACGGCGAGCAACTTACATAGTCCAGCCCCAGCGAGTCGAAGAAATGGATGGACGAGGGGTCGCCACCGTGCTCACCGCACACGCCAACCTTCAGTTTCGGCTTGGTCGCGCGGCCCTTGGCGGTGCCCATCGCGACCAGCTGACCGACGCCGACGGTGTCGAGCGACGCAAACGGATCCTTGTCGAGGATGCCGCGATCCTGGTACGGCCCCAGGAACTTGCCGATGTCATCGCGCGAAAAACCATAGGTCATCTGGGTCAGGTCGTTCGTGCCGAACGAGAAGAAGTCCGCCTCGCGAGCCACTCCATCGGCCGTCAGGGCGCCCCTCGGCACTTCGATCATCGTGCCCACCAGGAACTTGACCTTGACCCCCATCTCCTTCATCACCTCCGCCGCCACGCGCAGAACCACCGTCTTCTGGTCACTCAGCTCGCGGACATCGCCCACCAGAGGAATCATGATCTCAGGCACCGCCTTGATTCCCTTCTTGGCGAGCTGGCACGCGGCCTCGAGGATGGCGCGCGTCTGCATTTCGGTGATCTCG
Source organism: Acidobacteriota bacterium (assembly GCA_024640135.1). Classification (GTDB taxonomy): domain Bacteria; phylum Acidobacteriota; class Vicinamibacteria; order Vicinamibacterales; family SCN-69-37; genus SYFT01. Next base: position 5,702 of record JAHEFO010000058.1, on the reverse strand, counting down.
GGATACGTGATCCCCAGACGCACGCCGCGATGCCCCAGCATCGGGTTGAACTCATGCAACTGCTCCACCCGGTGCAGGAGACGGCGCTTTTCGTCGAGCGTCGTCCCCCCGGTGCCGGCAGCCTCCATCTTCGCGATCTCGACCATCAGGTCTTCCCGCTTCGGCAGGAACTCGTGGAGGGGAGGGTCGATGGTGCGGATGGTCACCGGCTCTCCGTGCATCTCCTTGAAGACACCGTAGAAGTCCGCGCGCTGCATCGGCAGCAGCTCACTGAGCGCCGCCCGGCGATCCGCTTCATTGTCGGCCAGAATCATCCGCTGCACGATGGGAATCCGGCCTTCTCCGAAGAACATGTGCTCGGTCCGGCACAGGCCGATGCCGCGGGCGCCGAAGTTGTACGCCGTCTTCGCCTGGTCGGGCTGATCCGCGTTCGCCCGAATGCCCAGACGCCGCACCTTGTCGGCCCAGGACAGCAGCAGGTTGAACCGCCGGAAGATATCTGACTTGGCCGCCTTCATCTTCCCGTTGACCACCTGGAGAATCTCGCTCGGTGTCGTCGCCACCTGGCCAATCTTCACCTCTCCGGAGAGGCCATCAAACGAGAGCCAGTCGCCCTCGTTCAGCACGGCATCACCGACCTTCACGGTCTTCGCGTGCTCGCTGATCTCGAGCTGCCCGGCGCCGACCACCGACGGCTTGCCCATCTGGCGGCCGACGACCGCCGCGTGTGATGTCATCCCGCCTGTCGCGGTCAGGATGCCCTGCGCCACGAACATGCCGTGAATGTCGTCTGGTGCCGTCTCACGCCGGACCAGCAACACCTGCTTGCCCTGACGCGTCCACTCCACCGCCTGCTCGGCGGTGAAGACCACCTGGCCGGACGCCGCACCGGGCGACGCCGGCAGGCCCCGGGTCGCCACCGGCAGCGCTTTCCAATCCTTCGGGTCAAAGATCGGCGCCAGCAACTGCGACAGGGACTCCGGATCGACGAGCATCACGGCATCTCTCGGCTTCACGATCTTCTCGGCCACCAGATCGGTGGCGATCACGACGGCGGCGTAGCCCGTGCGCTTGCCGTTCCGCGTCTGGAGCATGAACAGCTCGTCATCCTGGATCGTGAACTCGAAATCCTGAATGTCCCGATAATGCTTCTCGAGCCGCGTCGTAATCGTCCGCAACTGCTTGTACGCGTGCGGCATCACCTGGCCCAGCTCGGAAATCGGTCGCGGCGTCCGGATGCCGGCCACCACGTCCTCACCCTGCGCGTTGATCAGGAACTCACCGTAGAACTCCTTGGCTCCGGTCGCCGGGTTGCGCGTGAAGCCCACGCCCGTCCCGGACCGGTCGCCCGTGTTGCCAAACACCATCATCTGGACGTTGACTGCCGTGCCGATGTGGTCGGGAATCTCGTAGATTCGCCGATATTCCTTCGCGCGCGGGTTCTGCCAGCTCCGAAACACCGCGTCGCGAGACAGCCGCAACTGCTCGAGCGGATCCTGAGGAAAACTGCGTTTCGCCTTCTTGCGCACGACCTGCTTGAACCGTTCCACGACCTCGCGGAGGGCGGCTTCCGTCAGCTCGGGATCGTCCTTGACGCCCTCCGCCTGTTTCACCGCACTCAGTTCATGCTCGAACGCGTCCTTGGGGATCTCCAGGACGACGCTGCCGAACATCTGAATGAAGCGACGATAGCTGTCGAACGCGAAGCGGCCGTTGTTCGTGCGCGCCTTCACGGACTCCACCGTCACATCGTTCATGCCCAGGTTGAGAATGGTGTCCATCATGCCGGGCATCGAGAACTTCGCGCCCGAACGCACCGAGACCAGCAACGGATTGGTCTTTGAATTGAATTGCGCCTTGGCCGCTTTCTCGAGTCGCGACAGGTGCTGCCGCATTTCCTGATCGACCTTCTCCGGGATGCGGCCCTTGTTCTCGTAGTAGATCGTGCACACATCCGTGGAAATCGTAAACCCCGGCGGCACCGGCAAGCCGGCATTCGTCATCTCGGCCAGGTTCGCGCCCTTGCCGCCGAGAAGATCCTTCATGTTCCTGTTGCCCTCGGCCTTACCGCTGCCGAAGAAATAGACGTGCTTCTTCCCTCTCGAAGGCCGCGCCACTGTCTTTGCTTTCCTTGCTGTCTTCACTGCTTTCCGTACTTTCACTCGCTTCATCACGCTACTCCGATGCGACAATCTCGGAAATATCCCCGAGCTGCAATATCAATCGCTCCAACCGCTTCATCAATCGAAGCCGCGCCTGCCGCAATGGCAGATCGTCGGCCATCACGAACACGTCGGTGAAGAACTTCTCCACCGCCGGTTCGAACTTCGAGGCCTCCACATACGCCTCGCGGTAACCCGCCCCGGTCATGACCGCCTGGCTGATGACCGCCGATCGCTTGTCGATCTCGGCCAGCAAAGCCAGTTCGGACGGATCCTTCAGCACGTCGCCCAGCGAGGGCCCGTGCTGTTCCTGCTCGTCCCACTCGGCATCGGGCAGTTCCCTGGCGATATTCCTGACCCGTTTGAACGCCGTGGCCAACGCCAGGAACGACTCCGACCCCGCGACCTCGGGCAGCGCGGCCAGATTCGAAGCGAGATCGGCCACCGGCCGATCGACTGATCCGGACAACACGGCACGAACGTTCCGGCGATCCGCGCCTCGTGCCTCGAGCACATAGGCCAGGCGCTCGCTGAGGAACCCGGTCAGATCCGCCCACGCGCCGTCCTCCATGACGTGGCCTGGCTCACCGGCGCCGTAGCCCTTGACGGCCTGCCCCAGCAGGGGCGCCAGGGTCGGGCGCACGGTCAGTCCCGTGAGTGCTTCAAGATCGGCCAGCACACGAATGACCCCATGCGCCGCACGGCGCAACCCGAACGGATCGCGTGAACCGGTCGGGCGTGCCCCCGCATGAAACAGCCCGGCGAGGGTATCGAGTTTGTCGGCGAGCGAGACGGCCGCCCACGTGACTTCGGCTCCTTGCAGGTCAGCCCGCGCGGGCGCGGCTGTCGCCTCCACCCCGACCGGCAGGTAGTGGTGATAGATCGCCTTCCACACGCCGTCCGGCTCGCCCGCCTCACGGGCATAGATCCCGCCCATCACGCCCTGCAGCTCAGTGAACTCGCGCACCATGTCGGTCGCCAGGTCGGCCTTGGCCAGCCGGCCTGCACGTTCCGCCTGCGCCGCCACCTCTTCCGGCTGACCGAACACGTCCGTCGCGATCCACCGCGCCAACATCGCCACCCGCTCGGACTTGGCGCGATACGACCCCAGTTTCTTGTGGAACGTCAAGGTATCCAGGCGCGCAAGTCTGGCCTCGAGCCCCACCTTCCGATCTGCATCCCAGAAGAAGCGTGCGTCACGCAGACGGGCCGTCACCACACGCGATGCATTGGTCGCAATCCCCTTGTCGTGCCCACCCTGGGTATTCGTCACGGCCAGGAAGGCAGGCATCAGCGCTCCGCCGGGGTCAACGATCGGAAAGGAGTGCTGGTGATGGATCAGCGTGGTCGTGAGGACCTCGGCCGGCAGGGAGAGGAACTCCTCCGCAAACGTCCCTGCCACGACGGACGGATATTCCACCAGATCCGGCACTTCCCCGAGCAAGGCCTCCGCCTGCGCCGACTGCTGCAGCATCACATGGCCCCCGACCTTGCGGGCATACCCGTCAAGTTCGCGCATGATGCGATCTCGTCTCTCAAGGCGTGACAGGAAGACGAAGTTCTCCGCGAGCTTCTTCTTGTACTCATCGAAGCCGCGAACCTTGATGGCGCGGCCGGCCCGGCCGCTGGTGGCCAGGAAGCGGTGACCGTAGGTGACCGCGCCGGACGTCACATCCTGAACCTTGACGCTGGCGGCCAGGGCCGTCCGGGAAATGGTGTACGGCACCACGCGGCCGCCATACAGGAACAAGAGCCAGCGGATGGGCCGCCCAAACAACAGTTCCCCTCGACCGTCATGCAGTTCCGCATCCCAGTGCATCTGCTTCGGAAACGGCAGCGTTCGCAGCAACTGCGTCAACACGTCCGGCAACACGTCCACGGTCGCCCGGCCGCGGCTCTTCTTCTCAAACGCGAGGTATTTCCCTCTGGGCGTTTCAATCTGCGTGAGCTCCCGGAACTCCACACCTTGCTTCTTCGCGAACCCCAGTCCGGCAGGCGTCGGCTGACCATCCGGCCCAATCGCGGCCGAAACCGGGGGGCCGGTCAGTGTTTCGTCCCGGTCCTCCTGACGGTCGGCGAGCGCCGGCACGCAGGCCGCCAATCGACGGGGAGTGCCATGGACTTCGATCGACTCGGTCGCGGGCAAGGCGTGGGCCTTGAGCGACTCCCCCAGCGTATGCCCCAGCTGTTCGGTCAGTGGTGGCAACCACGAGGCCGGCAATTCCTCGAGGCCAATCTCGATGAGCAGTTCACGATCCATGGTTCGACTCCCTCCTGTCGGTCACCACAGGTGGCGCGTCTCCGGTCTCTGCCAGCGCGGAAATGGCATCAGGAGGGGTCGTCCACGCTTTCGCAATCGCCACGGCCAACTGTCGCACCTTCAGGATGTACGCCGTGCGCTCGGTCACGCCAATGCTGCCGCTCGAGTCAAGCAGATTGAACACGTGCGAACACTTGAGGCAGTAGTCGAGAGCCGGCAACGTCAACCCGGACTCCAGGAGCGTCCCCGCGAAGTCGTAGAACTGGGTGAACAGGTTTCGGTGGAACTGCCCGAACTCCTCCTCGGGCATCGCGACCTGGCCGAACGCATACTGCGACTGCTCGATCTCGTCACGCCGCCGCACCACCCCGTACTTCACGCCGCGGGCCCACTCGAGGTCGAATACGTTGTCCACCCCCTGCAGCGACATCGCAAATCGCTCCAGCCCGTAGGTCAATTCCACGGAGACGGGTGTCAGATCGAGTCCGCCCGCCTGCTGAAAATAGGTGAACTGGGTGATTTCCAAGCCGTCGTAGAGCACCTGCCAGCCGATGCCCCACGCGCCCAGCGTCGGCGACTCCCAGTTGTCCTCTTCAAACCGGACGTCGTGCGCGCGCAGGTCGATGCCGCACGCCTCCAGGCTCTGCAGATACAGATCCTGCACGTCATCGGGCGCGGGTTTGAGAATGACCTGGAACTGATGGTGCTTCAGCAGGCGGTTCGGATTCTCTCCAAAGCGACCGTCGGCGGGCCGCCGGGACGGCTGGACGTAGGCGACGTTCCACGCCTCGGGCCCCAGCACCCGCAGGAACGTCTCGGGATGCATCGTGCCCGCACCCATCTCGATATCCATGGGCTGCTGAATCAGGCACCCTTGCGCCGACCAGTAGTCCGACAGCTTGAAGATCAGGTCTTGAAATGTCACAACTGCGGCCTCAACTCCCTTACTACTCGCGCCGAACGCAGGTCCTTCTCCAGATGCATGCCAATCAACCGCGCATGCACCGCTTCGAGTTCCCGCAGGGCACCCGCCTCCGCGCCCGCGTCCGTCACCGCCGCCGGGGTCGTCACGGCCGCTTGGCGCAACAACGCCATCGCTTCGCGCGAGACCTTCAAGACGCCGGTGCCACACTGGACACACACCATGTGCCAGTCACCCGTCGCCAACACCGCCCCGTCGTCCAGCGACCGCCCGCAACGCGGGCAGCGGTCCAGCGGCGGATACACGCCTTCGAGTCTCAAGAGCCAGTACTCGAAGTACCGGGCCAGGCACTCGACTG
>JAHEFO010000282.1 GCA_024640135.1 Acidobacteriota bacterium | reverse complement strand
CGATGGGGATCGGCACCATTCTGCGCGCCAGGCGCGTGGTCCTGCTGGCGACCGGGGCGGGGAAGGCGCGGATCGTGGCTCGAGCCCTTTCGGGCCCTGTCACGACGCGTGTGCCCGCGTCGTTCCTGCTGGCGCATCCGGATGTTGTCGTCGTGCTTGACAGGGCCGCTGCTGCCGAGCTGCCCTGAGTCGGAGCGGTGTGATCCGGGTTTGCGTCGTGCCCCTACTTCAGTCTGGCTGAGGGTTTGGGCGGCTGAGGCTCGGCCTCGCCGAGGGCCTGGTGAATGGAATCGTTTGCCTGCTTCAGGCGCTTGACGGCCTGGACGTAGGTCAGGCCCGCCTTCTTCATGACGATGGCGATTTTGACGTTCCACTTGGCGCGGAGGAGCAACGCCTTGGCTTCTTCCGGATCCGCGCCGGTGATCATCGAGACGATACGCTGCGCACGGTCTTTGAGCTTTTCCGAGCTGGTCTTCACGTCGACCATCAGGTTGCCGTATGTCTTGCCGATACGGACCATGGCCACGGTCGTGAGCATATTCAGCACCATCTTCGTTGCCGTGCCTGCCTTCAGACGGGTCGAGCCGGCAATCACTTCGGCACCGACCGAGGGTGCGATGATGAGGTCCACGAAGTTCTGGAGTTCAGTCCCAGGCCAGCAGGTGACGTAAATGATGCGCGCCCCCTTCTTTCGAGCGACGGTCAACGCGCCACGGACGAACTGCGTAATTCCGCTGGCAGATACGCCGACTACCACGTCGCGTTTGCCGATGCGCATGCGCGAAATACTTCGGCCGCCCTCCTCAAAATTATCCTCAACGCCCTCGCGGGCTTTGAACATGGCCTCCTGGCCGCCTGCCATAATCGCCTGCACGAGTTCCGGCTTCGTGCTGAACGTGGGGGGCATCTCCGCGGCCTCAAGAACACCGAGCCGGCCGCTCGTCCCCGCGCCAACCAGGATCAGCCGCCCGCCCTTCTTCAGGGCCGTGGCGATGATCTCGACGCCATGCGCGATCCGTTCACGCTCCTTGTGCACCGCCGCGACAACCTTCTTGTCTTCGGCCAGCACCAGGTCGATGATCTCGAGAACCGGCATCTTGTCGATGCCGGTGGACGCACTATTGATCGCTTCGGTGGGAAGATACTGCCACTTGGATTGATACGGCATGGAGCTACACGCGCAAACGACTTGTAGGGTACTCGCGCGGTTGCCGGGAAGGCAACCCGCGGCCAGATGTCGATGAAACACGCACACGACGACGTCATTGTGAACTACCTGCGCCACCTTGAGGTGGAGCGGCGTCTTTCACCCCATACGCTGAACGGCTACGGCCGCGATTTGGGCCGTCTGCGGGCGTTTGCGGCCGCACGGGGGCGGCAAATCACGGCGATGGACCGATCGGATCTGGAAGCCCTCGTCCGGGACGCCATGGCCGGCGGCCTGTCGCCGACCTCCACGGGGCGTCTGGTCGCGGCAGTCCGCGGTTTCTACCGATACCTTCGGCGGCGTGGTGACGTGGGCGAGAATCCGGCTGACGACCTGCATGCTCCGCGGACGTTCGTCTCGCTGCCCCGATTTCTTTCGACGAGCGATGTCGACGCGCTTCTGGCGGCGCCGGATGTCTCGACGCCAGGGGGACTGCGGGACCGGGCTCTCATCGAGGTGTTGTACGCGACAGGGCTGCGGGTCTCGGAACTGGTCAGCCTGCGGCTGCCGGACGTGCGCCTCGATCAGGGATACGTGCAGTGCCTGGGCAAGGGCAGGAAAGAGCGGATCGTCCCCCTCGGTGACGTCGCGGCAGGATGGGTGAAGCGTTACCTCGCCGAAGCCAGACCCTCGTTGGTCACCAGGAAGGACCCGCCGTGGCTGTTCGTCAGCCAGCGTGGGGCCCGGAGGCTGAGCCGGGGGAGTTTCTGGCAGATTCTGAAGGACTACGGTGAGGCAGCCGGCATTCGGGCGCACTTGAGTCCGCATGTGCTGCGCCACTCGTTTGCCACGCACTTGCTCGAGCGCGGCGCGGACCTCCGCGCAATTCAAGCCATGCTCGGGCACGCCGACCTGTCGACGACGCAAATCTACACCCATGTCCTGGAGGCTCGACTGCGCCAGGTCTACGATACGTTTCACCCGCGGCGGTAGTGGAGCAGGGTCGATTCCTGTTTGACCGGTGAGAGAAGCCTCTGGTACGCTTCGGGTTTGCCCGGCCGTCGTACGGCCATTTCGTCAGGAGTAGCTGCATGGGGCGCACCAGCCGCCATTTGTTTACGTCAGAATCGGTGACCGAAGGGCATCCCGACAAGATCGCCGACCAGGTTTCAGACGGAGTCCTGGATGCCATTCTGGCGCAGGATCCGATCGCCCGCGTGGCGTGCGAAACGCTTGTCACCACGGGACTCGTGGTTGTTGCCGGTGAGATCACGACCTCGTGCACGATCGATACGCAACGGGTCGTGCGTGAAGTGATTTCGGACGTCGGGTACGTCCGGGCGAAGTACGGCTTCGACTCCGAAACGTGCGCCGTCTTGTCCTCGATTCACGAACAGTCGCGCGACATTGGCCAGGGTGTGGACACGGGCGGTGCCGGTGACCAGGGGCTGATGTTCGGCTACGCGTGCACCGAGACGCCGGAATTGATGCCGCTGCCGATCATGCTGGCCCACAAGCTCACGCGCGGGCTGTCGAACTTGCGCAAGTCCGGCACATTGGGCTACCTGCGTCCTGACGGAAAGTCTCAGGTCACGGTGGAGTACGAAGGCGACACACCGATTCGGGTGGACGCCGTCGTGATCTCCACACAGCACGCGGCTGAGGTCGACAACGAGACGCTGCGGAAGGATCTCACCGAGCAGCTCATCACGCCGAACATTCCGAAGAATCTGATGGACGCGAACACGAAGATCTTCATCAACCCCACCGGACGGTTTGTCGTTGGCGGACCGCATGGGGATGCCGGCGTGACCGGCCGGAAGATCATCGTGGATACCTATGGTGGCGCGGCGCCCCATGGCGGCGGCGCGTTTTCCGGCAAGGATCCGACGAAGGTCGACCGTTCGGCGACATACATGGCGCGATATGTGGCGAAGAACATCGTGGCTGCCGGGTTGGCGAGCAAGGCCCTGTTGCAGCTGGCGTACGCCATCGGTGTGGCGGAGCCTGTGTCGGTCCTCGTCGATACGTCGGGCACGGGCCGCGTGTCGGACGAGAAGATCGCGGAGCTTGTGCGAAAGCATTTCGACCTGAAGCCGAAGGGCATTATCGAGCACCTCAATCTGCGCCGGCCGATCTACCGGCAGACTGCCGCGTTCGGGCACTTCGGCCGCACCGAGCCTGAGTTCACCTGGGAGCTGACGGACAAGGCCGCGGCGCTCAAGGCGGACGCCGGAGCGTAGCGAGGGATCGGCGAGAGGCGGGGTTCGCATGACACGCCCCCGAAGGACTCTTCTGGTGACAACGGCGGCCCTCGCGGCCGCCGTTGTCGCGTACATCGGTCTCACCCTGCCGCCGGCGGCCCGGCGCCTGTCACCGTCGCCGCCGACGACGATCTACGGCGCGTTCCACGTTCATACGAATCGGGCAGGCGGCAGCGGGAGCGTCGACGATGTGGCAGCAGCGGCTGCGGCCGCCATGCTGCAGTTCGTCATTGTGTCCGACCATGGTGATGCGACTCGCGAGCCGGACCCGCCGCGCTATCTGCATGGCGTCCTGATCATTGACGCGGTGGAGGTCAGCACGACGGGCGGGCATCTGGTCGCGCTGGGACTGACCGGGGCGTCGCCCTTTCCGCTCGGGGGCGGCGCACGGGATACCGTCGAGGACGTCCATCGCATGGGTGGATGGGCAGTGGCCGCGCATCCAGATTCGCCCAAGCCCGGCCTGGCCTGGACGCAGCCGGATGTGCTCGTTGATGGCGTGGAGTGGCTCAATGCCGACTCCGAGTGGCGAGACGAGCGAACGGGTGCGCTGCTTCTTGCGGTCGCCCATTATCTGGTCCGGCCTGCCGAGGCGATTGCTTCCATCTTCGATCGCCCAGCTTTCTCGCTTCGCCGCTGGGATGATCTGGCCGCCCGGCGGGCTGTCGTCGCGCTCGCTGGCGTGGACGCCCACGCCCGCATTGGTCTCGATGAGCCGAATGAGCGCTCCGAGGCCGGGGCCATCATCGAACGCCCCGGTTACGAGGACATGTTCAGGACCGTCGTGCAGGCGGTCGAGTTGCAGCAGCCCCTGACCCTGGATGCCGCCGCAGACGCGGGCGTCATCCTCGCGGCGCTCCGCCATGGGCGGACGTACTCCGTCGTGAGCGCACTGGCAGTGCCGGGGCGCGTCTCGTTTACGGCCTCCGGCGGCGGGGTCACCAGGAGCGTGGGGCAGTCACTGGAGACCAGCCAGTCCGTGACACTGAGTGCCGGCGTCGATGAGCCTCAGGACGCCACAGTCGCCCTCTTCCAGAACGGCGTCGAGATTGTCTCGGGTCCGGGCCGCGCGACTTTTGTGCATGACGGCCCGCCGGCGGTCTATCGGGTGGAAGTGCGACTGGCCGGACACAACGTGCCGTGGATCGTGACCAACGCGATTCGGGTCGGCCTGCCTGAACCGGCGCAGGCGGGGGAGCCGCCGCCGCCCAGTCGCCTGGTCCGGGCGCTGGACCACCCGGGATTGTGGGTGGTGGAGAAGCACGAGGCTTCGTCCGGCACGCTAGAGATTGTGGAAGAGGGGGTCATGTTGGCTTTTCGGCTCGGCCCCGGGCCGGCCGACGGCCAGTATGCGGCTGCGGCGTATCCGCTGACGGGGGATGACCAGTTCGATACGGTCACGATGACGATTCGGGCCTCCGCCCCGATGCGGGCCTCCCTGCAACTCCGTGTGCCGGGCGGCGAGGAGGGCGCCGCCTACGAGGCGCGCTGGCAGCAGTCGGTCTACGTTGATACTGAGCCACGCACGGTCACACTGCGTCTACGGGACCTCGAAGTGGTCGAGCCATCCGCAGAGACGACGTTGGATGTGGCGAGGGCGCGTTCGTTGCTGTTGGTGGTTGACACCTGGCACACGCGGCCGGGTGCGCAAGGTCAAATCTGGATTACC
>JAHEFO010000281.1 GCA_024640135.1 Acidobacteriota bacterium | reverse complement strand
AACGACTTCGGCGCGTGGAAGGGCGCGATGAACGCCGCCCGGAAGGCGCCCGAGCAGGACATTACCCGCTGGCGGGACGCTGGACCGGGCTGGGCAATCAAGACAATTGACGTCGTGCGCGTGGATGAGCATCAGAGCACCGTGACCGTCAACGCCGAACTGCCGTCCGTGGGGGGCCGGTACGTCATGACCTACTCGATTCATGATTCCGGCCGCCTCACGGTCAGTGGTGCCTACACGCCGGGCACTGACCCGCTCCCGATGATGCCGCGCTTTGGAACGGAACTCGTGCTCGCTCCGGGCCTGGAGCAGGTGGACTGGGTCGGACGCGGCGACGAGACCTACATCGATCGGCAGTTCGCCCCCATCGGCAAGTTCTCGTCCACCGTCGACGACCTGTGGGTGGAGTACGCGCGGCCGCAGGAGAACGGCAATCGGACCGATGTCAGCTGGCTGGAGTTCCGCAACGCCGATGGCGCAGGCCTCTGTTTCAGAGGCAGCGGCGGCCCGGCAGCGTTCCGGGCGTCCCACGTCACGACGCGCGATCTCGAGGCGGTGCCGTATTCGTTCCAACTCCCGAAACGGCCTGAGATCTATCTCAACTTCGACAGCCGGCAGATGGGCGTCGGCGGCATCAACAGTTGGAGCGCGCTGGGTCTGCCCATGGAGGCCTATCGCCTGGCGGGCGACGAGGCACGCACATTTGAGTTCACGATCGCGCCGATTTCGCGGTGAAGCCCTGACGCCCTATCTCTCGGTCCCCTCCGGGATGAGGGCCGCGCGCTCGAGACCCGGTGACGAGGCCCTGACGGTCACCATCGCCGCCGGGTCCGTGATTCGCAGAATGAGGAGGCCGCGGCCCTGATAGGTCTGGTGGACCGCGTCCCGGCTGCTGTCGATGTTGTTCAGGTCGCCAGACGTCCACATTCTGCGATAGCCTGTCAGCGCATGTTCCAGGTTCTTCCGGCCTCTGCCGGCCCTTCCGGGTGGCCGTGCCGCACATCTCCTGCGCGACTAAGCGGGACAGGCAGTAGTCCATGTCGCTGACACCAGGCGCTCAGATTGGTCCCTATGAGATCGTGTCGTCCCTCGGCGCGGGCGGCATGGGTGAGGTCTGGCGGGCCCGCGACTCGCGTCTCGGCCGTGATGTCGCCATCAAGGTGCTGCACGGAAGTGTCGCCTCCGATCCCGAACGACGCGACCGGTTCGAGCGCGAGGCGCGCGCGATTGCCGCCCTTTCCCATCCTCACATCCTCGCGATCTTTGACATCGGCGAACACGAAGGCCAGCTGTACGTCGTCACGGAGTTGCTTGAAGGACAGACGCTGCGCGAGCGGCTCGCTGATGGCCCGCTCCCCTTTCGCAAGGTCATCGATATTGGCGTGCAGGTCGCCAAGGGGCTGACGGCCGCACACGAACGCGGCATCATCCATCGCGACCTCAAGCCGGAAAATCTCTTTTGCACCAAGGACGGCCTCACGAAGATTCTCGACTTCGGACTGGCGCGGCAGGTCACGCCGACAGACGGGAGCGGCGCCACAGAGACAGTGGCCGCCACGGACCCCGGCACGATCCTCGGCACGGTCGGCTACATGGCGCCCGAGCAGGTTCGGAGCCAGGCCGTGGATGCGCGAACGGATCTGTTCGCCCTGGGAGCCGTGCTGTACGAAGCCGCCTGTGGCAATCGGGCGTTCCGCGGGGACACGGCGGCTGACACGATCTCGGCAATCCTCCGCGAAGATCCCCCTGACATCACCACGTCACGATCCGACTTCTCTCCCGCCTTCGACCGCATCGTCCGGCACTGCCTCGAAAAGGCGCCGGAGGATCGCTTCCAGACGGCTCGCGACGTGGCGTTCGCGTTGACGGCGCTGTCCGGATCGGCGTCGAGCCTGGCGTCCGGCGAAGCGGTGCTTCCGCCGGCCCCCCGGACGAAACGGTTTCCGATCGTCCCGGCCGCGGCGGCGCTGCTGGTGCTGGCCTCAGTTGCGGGTGTGGCGATCGGCCGGTGGACGGCACCGGTGCCGTCCTCCTGGGTCTTCGAGCCGAAGACGCTCGTCGAACAAACCATCTTCAGCAGCCGTTTCATGCCCGATGGCGAAACCGTCATCATCAGCGCGGCGATGTCCGGCACCACGCCGTCCCTCTACGAGGCACGCGCGGGCAGTTCCACGCCTCGACAATTCGGCCTCCCGGGCACGCACCTGCTGAGCATTTCACGCGCGGGCGAACTGCTGGTGATTGCGAACGCCCAGTATGTGGGCCAGCGGCAAATGCGGGGCACGTTGGCCCGGATGGCTGTCGATGGCACGCCCCGCGCAATCGCCGAGGACATACGCGAGGCTGAATGGCTGCCGGACGGATCGGATTTCGTCGCCGTCCGCGACCGCGGACGGACCGATGTGCTCGAGTTTCCCGTCGGCACACCGGTGCACACGGTGGACGGCTACATCAGCACACCGCGTGTGTCGCCCGACGGCACCCTGGTGGCGTTCATGGAGCACCCGCAGAAGTGGGATAACCGGGGCTTTGTCAAGATTGTCGACCGCGCCGGGACGGTGACCACATTGACCGGCGACTACCCCGGAGAGGAAGGTGTCGCCTGGTCAGCCGATGGTCGCGAAGTGTTGTTCGCCGCGCAGGTTGACGGTGAGTATCAGATACATGCGGTACCGGCCGATGGGCACCGCGAGCCCCGCATCTGGCTTTCCACGGCCGGCACCGTCTATCTGGACGACAGCCGGCCAGACGGAGGCCTGCTCCTGTCGCTGTCGAGCACGTACTACGGAGTCGGGGGACGCGCGTCAAGGGACGAGGCCGAGCGCGATCTCAGCCCCTCGGATCTGGCGTGGTCGCCGTCCCTGTCGGCAGACGGCAAGACAGTCCTGATGACGGACGGGCACGGCTCCAACGACTATTCCGTCGTGATCCGGCCGATGGACGGATCGCCGGCCACGCGCCTTGGAGATGGTCAGTCGGGCAATCTGTCGGCCGACGGCCAATGGGCCACCGCGCTGCTCTTCTCAACCGGAAAGTGTGTGGTGTACCCGACGGGAGCTGGGGCGCCTGTCGGCATCGATACCGGTGAAGGACGATGCACGGGTGCCACCTTCATCGAGCCGGGACATCAATTGCTGGTCCAGCACCTGGGACCTGATGGGCAGGGCCGCACGCTGACCATGGCTTTTCCCGATGGAGCACTCGAGCCAGCGATCAGGCCGCCGGGCCTTGCCGGAGTTGTGGCGACCTCCCGCACCGGCCGAACCTTCGGGCGCGACGAGGACGGACAGTGGGTGGTTGTCTCGCCAGACGGATCCATCACTCGCGCGCGTGGCTACACCGACGATGACCGTTTCATGGAGTGGACCGATGACGATCGGTGGATGACCGTGGCATCCGGGACGAGTCCAACCAGGATATTCCGCGTGGATTGGCGCACTGGCACCCGGACCCAGATCGATGAGGTGGCGGCTGGCGGGCGTCCCGGCCTGCTCACCTATCAGATCGCGGGCTACCGGGCCGACACTGGCGCCTATGTCATGGAGTCGTTCCGCCGCACGTCGGCCCTCTTTGTGGCCTCGCGGCAGTAGGCCGCCGCTTCCTGGCTCCGCGAGTCACGCCCACCATACCTGGCCCGGATTCACAGGGCCGACTCCTCAACGCTCTCGGGCTGGCCTGCGCGGTGCGGCCGCGGTGAACGCATACCGGCCCGAACCAATCTCGAACCGTGCGGCCCCCGCGGACTCGGCGGGCAACGCCGTGACCCCCGGGGCCTCGGATGCGGGACGGCCGCTCTCGGTCACCGACGACGGGGCCCGAGTGGGCACGTGCACAACCGCGGTGGCGTTGACCGGAACCTCGATCTCCAGCGTCAGGCGGTCGTCCTCGATGTGCCAGTGACTGACGACCGGTCCGCGCACGGAGTCGTACTGCGCCCGCGCCCAGGTCAGGTCGCCGGCGACGTGCGGCTCCAGCAGAATGCGATTGAACCCGACAGCATCCTCATGCGGCTTGATGCCACCCAGGCCCTTGAAGAACCACTCGCTCACCGAGCCGAACATGGGATGGTTGTGGGAAAACGTGTCGTCGCTGTACTCCCAGTGCTCCCACAGGGTCGTGGCGCCCTCCGCCAGCATGTGGCCCCAACCGGGAAAGGTCTCCTGAGTGACCATCGTGCAGGCGACGTCGGCGTGGCCCGTCCCGGTGAGGCTGTCGAGCAGATACTTGGTGCCGAAGATCCCGGTTGCGATGTGGCCGTCGTGATCGACCAGCACCCGATCCATCATCGTGCGGATCGCGGCGCCGCGTTCGGCCTCCGGAACAAGGCCCATGTACAGGGCCGTCGCCTGGCACGCCTGCGTGCTGATGTCGAAGCGCCCCGTGCCTGGCTCGAGGAACCGGTCGATGAACGCCTCGCGGATCCGCCGGGCCAGGGCCGCATGTCGATCGGCCTCCTGCGTGCGTCCGAGCACGCGCGCCAGGCGCTCGATCAACCGGGCCGCCTGGAAGAAATGCGCCGTCGCCATCAGCGCCACAGGCTTCGGATCGAGGCTTTCGTGATCGCTGATACAGCGGTCGACGATGTAGCCATCCGCGTTGTCGTCCAGCAACTCGACCCATCGGCGCGCGGCCTCGTACTGTTGCTGCACGACGCGCTGGTTGCCGTAGTACTGATGGAGCTGTGCCACCAGCAATGGATGGGCCAGGCCCCAGCCGATGGGACCGGCGCCTTCGGCGTAGCTCGCCGCCGAGATGCCAACGAACGGAGCCGTTTCCGTGAACCACCCGGGGCCGCGTACGGCGTCCGCGTGATCCAGCACGGTCTTGGCGTAGAAGCTCGCCATGTCGTAGTTGAAGATTGCCATCTCGCTGCTGGCGACGATGTCCCCGCCGTACTGGAACTTCTCGCGCGCGGGACAATCCGACTGCACGCTGAACAGATTGCTCAGCAACGTCCACTGCACCATGGTCTGAATGCGGTTGATCAGGTCGTTGGAGCAGGTGAACGAGCCGGCCGGCTCGACCGCCGTATGGAGCCGGAGTCCTTCGATGGAGTCCAGGGTCGGGGTTCCAGGAAAACCGGTGA
>JAHEFO010000057.1 GCA_024640135.1 Acidobacteriota bacterium | reverse complement strand
CCGAATGTAGTACTGATAGGTCTCGTACGGCACTACGGTGAACACGTTCTCCGGCACGATCCGGAGCTCAATGCTTCGAAGCACCGGGCCGATGTCAGTCGGCGGCAGCAGCGGCTGCTGCTGCGCCGGTGGCTGCGCCTGCGGAGTCACCGGCGGCGTCTGGGCAGAAACCATGCCCACCAGTCCGGGCGCAAGGCCAGACAGCGTCATCAGGACGAACACGAGACACACACGCAAAATCAGGGTCAACTCAATACCTGGCCCAAAAACGCCCTTTTCCGGGCGGAATTATCTGCTTTCCGTTCAGACGGTCGCCGCCAGCGGTCGGCCGGTTTCTGACCCGCCGGCAGATCGCCACGACAGCGTCCCCTGGTCAAGGTAGACCTCAACGCGCCCGGTGCGCAACTGGCCCCGAATCAGCTCCTCGGACAGCGGGTCTTCAATGTACCGCTGAATCGCCCGCCGGAGCGGCCGCGCCCCATACGTGCGATCGCGACAGGTTACGTCAATAATCCAGTCCACCGCCTCAGGAGTCAGCCCGATCGACAGCTGCCGTGACTCAAGGTGCCGGTTGAGGCCCTCAATCAGCAGCCCCAGGATTTGCCGCAGGTCGTCGTCCGACAACGGGTCGAACACAATGATTTCGTCAACGCGGTTGATGAACTCAGGATTGAACGTCCGCTTCACCTCGCTCAGCACCATGTCAGTCACTGACCGCTGGACCTGTCCGCTGTCCTGGGTCTGGAAGCCCATCGACGCCTTCTTCTGGATGAAGCGCGCGCCGATATTCGACGTCATGATGATGATGGTGTTCTTGAAACTGATCCGGTTCCCGAGCCCGTCGGTCAGGTGCCCGTCCTCGAACACCTGCAGCAGGATATTGAACAAGTCGGGATGAGCCTTCTCGACTTCATCGAGCAGCACGACCGAATACGGAGACCGCTTCACCTTTTCCGTCAGTTGCCCGCCCTCTTCGTACCCGACGTACCCTGGAGGCGACCCGATGAGCTTCGACACGGAGTGCTTCTCCATGTACTCGGACATGTCGAAACGGATCAGGGCCTGGTCTGAACCAAACAGGAAACTCGCCAGCGCCCGCGCCAACTCGGTCTTGCCCACACCGGTCGGCCCCAGAAAGACGAAACTGCCGACCGGACGATTGGGATTCTTGAGTCCCGCTCGTGATCGGCGAATGGCGCGCGACAACGCCGAAATGGCCTTCTCCTGACTGACAACACGGCCGTGCAGCTCCTCTTCCATGCGCAGGAGCTTGTCGCCTTCATCCTCATTGATCGAGGTCAGCGGGACACCCGTCCACTTGGACACGACCTCATCGATTTCCTGCCGCCCGACAATGACCCGGCGTCCGCGCGGATGCACGGTCAGAGATTCGCGGACGACGGCGACGACACTCTCCTGGCCAGACGCGACGGCGTCCTCCTGGCCGAGAGCCGGCACCGTCGCCCGAACCTGTTCGCTGGTGTCACCGGCTGCCTGGTGCTGCCGAGCCGCCTGCAGCTTGACCCGCGCACCGGCCTCATCGATGAGGTCAATGGCTTTGTCCGGCAGGAAGCGATCGGTGATGTAGCGGCTCGACTTGTAGACGGCGGCCTCGAGCGCCTCAGGCGTGTACTCCACGTGATGGAACGCTTCATAGCGGTCCTTGACCCCCAGCATCACCTGCAGCGATTCCTCCTCGGTCGGCGGATCCACCTTGACCGCCTGGAACCGACGCTCCAGTGAGCGATCCTTCTCGATGTACTTCCGATACTCGGCCGGCGTCGTCGCGCCGACGCACCGAATCTGACCCCGCGACAGCGCGGGCTTGAGAATGTTCGCCGCGTCAAGGGATCCTTCCGCCGATCCCGCGCCGACCAGCGTATGCAACTCGTCGATGAACACAATGATGTTCGGGTTGTCGATCAGTTCCTTCATGATCGCCTTGAGGCGCTCTTCGAACTGGCCGCGGTACTTCGTGCCGGCAACGATGAGTGACAGGTCGAGGGCAAGCACGCGCTTGTCGGCCAGGAAGTGCGGGGCCTCGCCGTCAACAATCCGCTGGGCCAGTCCCTCGACAATGGCCGTCTTACCCACGCCAGGCTCGCCAATGAGCACGACGTTGTTCTTCGTGCGGCGGCACAGCACCTGCTGGACTCGTTCCACCTCCAGCGCGCGCCCCACCAGCGGATCGAGCTGATGCCGGGCGGCCGCGTCGGTCAAATCCCGGCTGAATTCGGCCAGTAGCGGCGTCTCTTTCGGCCGCGAGGGTGCCGTCTTCTCATTGAGCAACTGCACGATGTCCTCGCGCACCGTCGAGAGTCGCATCCCCTTGTCGAAAAGAATCGACGACGCGACGGAGCGCTCTTCGCGCAATAACCCCAGCAACAGGTGCTCGGTCCCCACGTAAGTGTGCAGCAACCGGTCGGCTTCCTCGGCCGAACATTGGAGCACGCGTTTGGTTTCAGGACTGAAGGGAATATCCACCGACGTGGCGACTTTCTCGCGAAAGACCGTCCGGCCCTCGATCTCCTTACGGATGCTTTCCAGAGACAGGTGCGAGCGCGCAAAAATCCGGCTCGTCAACCCTTTGCCCTCGCGGATGAGACCCAGCAGGAGGTGCTCAGTCTCAATCGACGTGCTGCCAAGTTGCGTGGCTTCGTACCGAGCAAAAAACAACACGCGCCGCGCGCGTTCCGTGTAGCGTTCAAACATCCCTCTCGATTATACGAGATCAGGCCGGAGTGAGCTGACCGGCCTCGAGGCGCAGGACCCGATCGCAGGCCGCGGCTAACGAGGGATTGTGCGTGGCAATGAGCGAGGTCAGCCCGTATTCCGCGTGCATGTCCCGGATCAGCCGGTGCAGGTCAGCCGCCGTCGCCTCGTCAAGATTTCCCGTGGGTTCGTCAGCCAGGAGAACCGTCGGCCGGGCCACCAGCGCGCGGGCAATCGCGACCCGCTGCTGCTCGCCTCCGGACAGTGCTGAGGGCCGATGGGTGACTCGTCCGGCCAACCCGACCCGATCCAGCAGGGCATGGGCACGAGCGCGTCGTTCCCCGGCGGAGGTCCCGGCAATCCGCAACGGCATCTCGACGTTTTCCAGCGCCGTGAACTCCGGGAG
Source organism: Acidobacteriota bacterium (assembly GCA_024640135.1). GTDB lineage: Bacteria > Acidobacteriota > Vicinamibacteria > Vicinamibacterales > SCN-69-37 > SYFT01. The sequence continues at coordinate 15,242 of JAHEFO010000057.1, read as the reverse complement.
CAGATGGTGAAACTGAAAAATGAACCCGACGTGTCGATTGCGGAACGCGACGCGAGCCTCGTCGGTCAGCGCGTGGATTTGGGCGTCACCAAGGCGAATCGTTCCACCTTCGAAGGCATCCAGACCGCCCAGGACGTGCAGGAGCGAGCTCTTGCCCACGCCTGAGGCGCCCACAATCGCGACCATTTCGCCGGACCCGACCTCGAGATCAACGCCCTTGAGGACCTCAAGCCGGCGTGTCCCGGTTTCGTACGACTTGATGACGCCGCGCGCCTGAATCCCAATCATGGTTACTGGTACCGCAGCGCCTCGGCCGGGTCAACCGCAGCGGCCCGCCGCGACGGATAGATCGTCGCCACAAGGCACACCGCCATCGCCGACACCACGATCGTCAGCACATCGATCGGGTCGACCTGAAACCGCAACCGGGTGATCTGGTACACATCCCCTGGCAATTCGAACAACTGGTAGTGCTCCGAGACCCAGCACACCACCAGCCCGAGCAACGCACCCGCGCTGGTCCCGATGGCCCCAATCGTCAGCCCCTGCAGCAGGAAGATGCGTCGAATGGCGGACGCCGGAGCCCCCATCGTGCGCAGAATGCCGATGTCGCGACTCTTCTCCATCACCAGCAAGACCAGCGAGGCCACGATATTGAGCGCGGCGACCAGCACGATCAGGCCGATCGTCAGCGCGATGGCGAACTTCTCCAGACGGAGCGCAGAGTACAGAGACGCGTTGAGCTGGGTCCAGTCCTCCGTGACGTACGACCCGCCCAGCGACTGCTGCAGCCGTTCGCCAATCGCGGGAGCGGCATCCAGGTTCTCCACCTTCAACTGCATGGCGTCCGGCCCAGGCACGCTCAGGAAGTCGAGCGCCACGGACAACGGGATCAGGCCGTAGTTGGCGTCGAACTCATAGAACCCCAGCTTGAAGATCCCGACGACGCGAAACCGCCGGACACGCGGCATGACCGACACCGGAGTCAGGACTCCCTCCAGCGTCATGATTTGCACGGTCATCCCCACTCGAGCCCCCAGGCGCTCCGCCAGACCATCGCCCAGGAGAATTGGATCAAAGATCGGGTCTTCGTCGGGCCCCGTCTCGGGGGGGGCGACGAGGTCCGCCAACGTCCCGGCAACAATCGATGTCCCGAGGTCGGTGACCTGCACTTCACGCACGGGGTCGATTCCCTTGAGCTGCAGCGGCTCGGACCGACTCTCGTGCACAATCAATCCCTGCCCCACCACGACGGGCGCGACACCGACGACACCGTCGACCTGCATCTTCCGCGCTTCCGCGTCGATGTTCAGCAAGCCGCCGGCGCCCGTCTTGTACACCGTAATGTGCGCCGTCGCTCCGACGATACGATCGCGCAATTCACCCTGCACGCCGGTCATGAGGGCCGTGGCCACGACCAGCGCCATCACTCCCATCCCAACCCCGAGGATCGACACGAACGAAATCAGGGAGATAAACGCCTGCTTCCGCCGGGCCGTCAGGTATCGGAGCGCGATGAACCAGGGGAAGGACATGGGTGAATCTTCAATCTGCAATCGGGAATCTGGAATCTGGAATCGATTATCTGCACATCTGGAATCTGGAATCTGGAATCTATGATCGCGAATCGGAAATCGGGCGCATGAGCGGAAAGAGTATGACGTCGCGAATGGACGGACTTCCCGTAAGGAGCATGACGAGGCGATCGATGCCGATGCCTTCCCCGCCGGTCGGCGGCAAGCCGTATTCGAGCGCGCGCAGGTAATCTTCGTCCATCTGGTGCGCTTCGGCGTCACCGGCCGCGCGGTCCTTCAGCTGGCCCTCGAATCGGCGTCGCTGCTCGACCGGATCATTGAGCTCGCTGAACCCGTTCGCCACCTCGAATCCGCCCGCGTACAATTCGAAACGCTCGACGGTGTCGGGATCGTCAGGTTTCTGCTTCGACAACGGCGAGACCTCCGTCGGAAAGTCGAAGACAAACGTCGGCTGCACGAGCCGGTCTTCCCACAGTCCCTCGAACACGGTTGTCGCGATCTTTCCGGCGCCGTGTGCCCCCTTCACTTCAAAACCCAGGGCCCGAGCCACCGCCGCCGCGGCCTCGCGGTCGCGCATGTCCAATTCAGTCACTGGACGCCCCAGCCGCTCTGCGGCTGCTTCAGCGGCCGCGTGCCGCAGCGACAAGCGCCGGAACGGCGCGGCAAAAGAGATCACATGACCATTGAAGGCGCACTCGAGCCCGCCGGTGGCGTCCCGCGCCACCTCAGCCAGCATCTCCTCGGTCATCGTCATCAGATGGTGGTAGTCCACGTAGGCCTCGTAGAACTCGAGCATCGTGAACTCGGGATTGTGCTGGGTGGAGATGCCCTCATTCCTGAAGTTCCGATTGATTTCGTACACCTTCTCGAATCCACCCACCGTCAGTCGCTTCAGGTAGAGTTCCGGCGCGACACGCAGATACAACTCCATGTCGAGCGTGTTGTGATGCGTCACAAACGGCCGGGCCAGGGCGCCGCCGGCCAGAGGCTGCATCATCGGTGTCTCCACTTCGAGGAAGCCCCGGCCGTTCATGAAGCGCCGGATTCCGGCTACCACGCGAGCACGGGTCTCGAAGACCTTGCGCGCCTCGACATTGACGATGAGGTCGAGATAGCGCTGACGGTAGCGCGCCTCGACATCCGTCAACCCGTGCCACTTCTCGGGCAGCGGCAGCAGGCACTTGGCGAGGAAAGTGATGGAGGCGGCCCAGATTGTCAGCTCGTTGGTCCTGGTCCGAAACACCCGCCCGGACACGCCGACATGGTCACCAAAATCGAGCCGCTTGAAGATCTCGAAGTCGAGCGCCGGCATCGAGTCGGCCCGCACGTACACCTGCAACCGGCTCAGCCCGTCAGACAGCACCAGGAAGTTCGCCTTGCCGAAGCTGCGGATCGACATGATCCGGCCGGCCACGCGGGTCTGTGGCTGGTCCGCCTCCAGGACGTCACCGGTCGTGTCGCCATGGGCGGCGGCGACGGCCGAAATCGTCTCGGCGCGATCGAACCGCACGGGGTAGGGCGGCACACCGAGGGCCACCAATTCCGCCAACTTGGCCTTGCGTTGGGCCACCTGTTCCAGTTCGTTGGACATAAGACGTCAGACCTCAGGATTGACTCGATGATGCACAGTCACTCCACCTGCAGCGATCGTCGAATGCCGTCGAGCACACCATTGACGAACTTCACCGATTCATCTGCGCCGAAAGTGCGCGCGAGTTCGATCGCCTCATTCACGATTACGGCCGGCGGCGTCTCGGGTTGGTGCTGAAGTTCCCAGACCGCGAGGCGCAAGATCAGCTTGTCGGTCAGCGCCAGGCGCTCCAGTCGCCAGTGGCTCGCCTGCCGCGCGATCAAGACGTCGATCTCCTGGTGACACGCCACCGCGCCCCGCATCAGGACCTCGGCGAACGCCCGAACCGTCTCGGTCGCATCCGGCAGGTGCTCGGCGAATACGCCATCAAGGGCCTCATCCGGCGCCGTGCCGCCGACCTCCCAGAAATACAGCGCCTGCAGGGCAGCCTCCCGAGCCTGGCGACGGGGCGTCTTCGTCACGCGACCGACCCAGCCCGGGCCGGCAGTGACCGATACAGGCCCACCATCTCGAGCACGGCAAGGGCCGATTCCCTTCCCTTGTTGGCCGGGCCTTCCGCCGCCCGTGCCACCGCTTCGTCCGCCGTGTTCGTGGTCAGCACGCCGAACGCCATGGGCACGCCGGTGATCTGCGCGGCACGCATGATGCCCTCGGCCGCCGCGGTCGCGATGTAGTCAAAGTGCGGGGTCTCGCCGCGAATCAGGCACCCCAGACACACCACGCCATCCCACCCGCCGCCCTCGGCCACCCGCTGGGCGGCCTGTGCCAATTCATAGGCTCCGGGCACGGCAAACGTCGCCACATCCGCATCGAGCACACCGGACTCCCGCAGCGCCGCGCGCGCACCCGCCTCCAGGCGACCGGTGACGAAATCGTGGTACCGGGAGACGATCAGGGCGACTCGACGCGGCGTTTCGCGCGACGCGGCTGGCAAGGACATTCGTGGTGAGCGCTCCCGTCAGTTTCCGGTGAACACCGGTTTGCGTTTTTCGAGGAATGCCCGGGTGCCCTCACGCATGTCGTCGGTCGTCGAGATCAGCCCAAACAAGGTGGCCTCATGGTCCTCGGCGTCAGCAAACGCCATATCGGCCCCACTGGCGACCGCCTCGAGAATATAGCGCACCGCCAGCGGCGCCTTGGCCGCCAGCGTCTGCGCCAGGGCACGCGCCTCGTCCATCAACTGCCCGGCGGGCACCACGCGGTTCACGAGACCGATCCGATGCGCCTCGGCGGCGCTGATCATGTCACCGGTCAGCAACAGCTCCTGCGCGCGGCCCCGGCCGACCAGACGCGGGAGGCGCTGCGACCCGGCGTACCCGGGAATCAGCCCGAGGTTGATCTCGGGCTGCCCGAACCGCGCAGTGTCGGCCGCGATCCTCAGGGTACAAGCCATCGCCAGCTCGCAACCGCCGCCCAGGGCAAACCCATTGACCGCCGCGATCACCGGCTTGCCCAGTCGCTCAATGCGATCAAACAGCGCCTGGCCGCGGCGCGCGTGATCGCGTCCGGTGACCGGCGTCTGGACCGCCAGCTCGTTGATGTCCGCCCCGGCGACAAACGACTTGTCGCCCATGCCCGTCAGAATGACGACCCGCGCGCCGGGATCGGAGGCCACAGACTCGAAGGCCACCGTCAATTCATCAAGAGTGGTCGCGTTCAGCGCGTTGAGCACGTCAGGTCGATTCAACGTGATGATCGCCACGGCACCCTCGCGCTCGACCAGGATATTTTCGAAGGACATCACCGAAGATTATACCCGCGCGACTGGCGCCGCCTGAACCCTCGCACCAGCGCGCCAGCAGCGGCCCCGGAGACCGCGCCGACGAACGAGCCGAGCGCGTCAGCAGCCAGGTCCGTCCCTGAAGCCACGCGGCCGGGCACGAACCACTGATGAAACTCGTCGGTCATCCCGAAGGCGACGCCGAACGCCACCGCGGGCAGGATCGATGCCCCGGTCATGTCGGCCAGGTTCCCGTCCGCCAGCGCGCGCACGAGCAACACGCCGAAGAGCGCGTAGCTTGTCCCATGGGCGATGTAGTCGGGCGCGCCAAAAGGGATATGCACCATGGTCTGATGAGAGACAACCACGGTGACGGCCATCCAGAGGACCGCCGGCCCCCAGCTCCACGCCACCCTAGCCAAAGGCGAGATACAGCACCCAGCCGAATAGACACGCGCCGCCGACCAGCGCCCCGAACAACCGGACCGCGAACAACCGCCCGGACGCCAGATCGTCCCGGTGGAGTGCGGCGAAAACCGGCGACACCAGCGCCGCGAACAGGATCATCATGCCCAGGTGGCTCGTCACGCGCCCGCCTTCCGGCCGCGGGCCACATCCGCCGCATCGAACATGACCAGCACATTGAGCAATCCGGAGACGATCAGGAAGGTGTTGCCGTACTCGTACGAGGCGGCCACGACATCGCCGACGCCATAACCCGCCCAGCCCACCAGCACTCTCGTGGCGCCCATCATCCACTCCGCTCCCGCCGCCAGCAGCACCAGAGGCTCGCTGATCTGAAACGGAAACAGCCGTCCACCAAAGACAAGGCCCAGGACGTACATCGGCAACAGGCCCAGACCGAACACCAGCGCCTTACCCGCCTGCCCCTGCAGCATGTGCCCGGCTCCGGGGAACAGCCACGCCAGCGCACAGGTCGGCATGACACCAGGCCGGGTGCTGGCGGGCATCGAGACCTTGCTGATGGGTTTACGCGGCAGAGCCATGACCCGTCAGTGTACCCGATTGATCGCGTGGCACGTCCTCACGAGCGACGCGGATCAGCACGAGGGCAATGGCCGCCCCCAGCGGCAGCGCCGTCAGGAATCGCCAGGGGTTCGGCGGCATGCCGAGCCCCCCCCACTCCCAGAGCAGGGTCAGGACGGTCGGCACGGCGGCGACGGCCACCAGCCACAGGGCCGTGAGTCGCGAGTCTGTCTGGGCCTGCCGCCGCCGCCCGAACGCCAGCACGGCTGCAAACGGTGCGGCCAGATACAGGCCGCTGCAACGCGCGCAGACAGGCCAGACAACCCCCTGCGTCTCGAATGAGCGCTCGGGCCGCTGGTGGCAGACCTGGCTGGCAAGCAGGTAGACGAGGGCCACGCCGGCGCTGCGATCGTCGCCGCGCTGCGTCACGCGATGCCACAGGGCCCCGCCAGCCACCAGGGGCCACGCGACCGTGGCGACAACCAACACGCGCGCCAGCATCACAGGACCTGGGTCAGGGCACCGAAATGCGTTTCGTATCGATCCATGAACTCACGCTTGCCGTAGGCGTGACTCGATCCCCCGAGGTGCTCCAGCGTGTAGGTGGCGGCCACACTCCCGAGTTGGGCGCAGACGTCGTACGGCGCCCCGACTGCCAATCCCTTCATGAAGCCGCCGCGATAGGCATCACCCACGCCCGTCGGGTCCGCAATCCTGGTGGGCTCGACCGCTGGCACGTCCGTCTGCTGTCCCCGCTCACAGATGGATGATCCGTTTTCGCCCCTGGTGACGATCAGCACTTCCGACTTCTCAAGCACGTCCGCTTCGCTCATCCCCGTCTTCTGCCGGATCAGCTCAAGCTCGTAGTCGTTGCAGATGACGAATGCGGCGCCGATGATGCCGTCACGCAATTGATCGCCGGACATTCGCGCACACTGCTGGCCGGGGTCGAACATGTAGCGAATCTCCAGCGCCCGGCACTCTTCGGCATACTGCACCATCGCATCAGGGTCGTTGGGCGAGATGATGACCAGGTCCGGGCGCTCCACCGTGCGGAACGACAACTCCGACGCGTGGGCCATCGCCCCCGTGTAGAACGAGGCGATCTGGTTGTTCGCCTCATCTGTGTTGCAGAAGAACGACGCCGTGAACTTGTCGTCGATCTCTCGAACCAGCGCCGTATCGACACCCGCGGCCTCCAGCCAGCGCCGGTAGTCGCCGAAATCCTTCCCGGCCGTGCCCATCAATCTCGGCCGCTCTCCGAGGAGCGCCAGCGTGTAGGCGATATTCGGCGCGCATCCGCCTCGCCGCTTGTCCATGGAGTCCACAAGGAAGCTGAGACTCACGCGAGAAAAGTGCTCCGGCAGCAGATGCTCCGTGAACTTTCCGGGAAAGGACATCAGGTAGTCGAACGCGATCGAACCGGTGACGATGAGATTCATGAGAGGTACTTTCCGATCAAGGGCTGGAGCGTGGTCCGGCGATCCGCCGGAATGGCGTCGGGTCGCGTGATGAGGGCCGTCGCGAGGGCTCGCGCGCACTCGCAGGTCCGTTCGATGGGCAAGCGCTCGACCGCAGCGGCGAGGACCTGCTGCGCGGCCCGGGCATTCTGCATCAAGGTTGACACGACCATCTCGACCGTCACGGATTCGTGTTCCGGATGCCAGCAGTCGTAGTCGGTCACCAGCGCCAACGTGCTGTAACAGATTTCCGCCTCCCGCGCGAGCTTCGCCTCCTGGAGGTTGGTCATGCCGATGATGTCCCAGCCGTGCGAGCGGTAGAACATCGACTCCGCCATCGTCGAAAACTGGGGGCCCTCGATGCACACGTAGGTGCCGCCCTCGTGGACCGTCGCACCCGCGGAACGGACCGATGCGGCCAGGAGACGGCTCAGCGGCGCGCAGAACGGATGGGCGAACCCGACGTGAGCCACCACGCCTTCGCCGAAGAACGTGCTGACACGGGTCCGGGTCCGATCGAACAACTGATCCGGCACCACCATCTCCGACGGCTTGATGTCTTCCCGCAGACTCCCGACCGCACTGGCCGACAGAATCCACTCCACTCCAAGGGTCTTCAACCCGAAGATATTCGCGCGGTAGTTCAGCTCAGACGGCATGTGGCGATGGCCTTCACCATGACGCGCGAGAAAGGCCACGCGCCGCCCTCGCAACGTCGCCACCACGTACGGCCCTGATGGCGCCCCGAAGGGAGTGTCGATGACGAGTGTCTCGCGATCGGACAACTCAGCCATGTCGTACAACCCTGAGCCCCCGATGATGCCGATACGGGGTGGTGAGTCTGGAATCTGGAATCTGGAATCTGGCATCGATGATCTCTTCAGGGTGATCGGGCAATCGTCAATCTAGCGGGCTCTCGGTGAATCGGTAGTGTATCGGGTCAGCGACACCTACTGGGGAATTGCCGCGTCTATGAAGCGGCGGCCATCCTTCTCCCGAATGATGCCGGCAGGAATGGCCGGGTCGTGTTCGAAGAACACAATGTACTCTCCGTCGATCGCCTCACGAAGAAACCGCTGCTTGTAGTAGAACGTGTCCATCGGATACAGGTCGTAGCCCATGATCCATGGCTCGTCCAGGTGGGCCGTGGTCGGGATCAAGTCCGCCACGAAGGCGGCGGTGCGCCCGCCAGACTGAATCCGCACCCACTGGTGATGCAGACAGTGGCCTCCCGTCTGCCACACGCTGATGCCCGGCAGCACCTCGCCGTCCTCCTCGATGAAGTCCACGACTCCAGCGTCGGCGAGGGGCAGGAAATTCTCCGGCAGGTAACTCGCACGGTTGCGATCATGCGTGTGCGTCGCGTCGTGCCACTCATCCCGCCTGATGAGATACCGCGCGTTTCGAAACCTCGGAACGATCGCTTCTCCCTGACGCATCGTCGAGCCGCCGAAGTGGTCGAAGTGCAGGTGCGTGGCCACGACCGCCGTGATGTCGTCAGCCGTGAGTCCGGCATCCGCCAGCGCGTGATCGAGGTGGCGTGACCGTTCGATGGCGTAGATGTCAGCCAGCTTGGGCGACATCTTGTCCCCGATGCCGGAATCGATGAGAACGGTGTGAGACGGCGTCCGCACCAGCAGCGGCCGCAGCCCAAGCGGGATGCGATTCCGTTCATCCGGCTCCGTGCGCCTCTGCCACAGGGTCTTCGGGACGACGCCGAACATGGCGCCCCCATCGAGGCGGAAGGTGCCGTCGGACAGCGAGGTCAGTTCAAAGTCGCCAAGTCGCACGTCAGTGGGCCTCCGCCGCTGAAGCGGGCTGCTTCAGTTCCACAAGGAGCCCGTGGGTGTCTGCCGGATGGACAAACGCGATCAGTGACCCGTGCGCACCCCGACGCGGCTCGAGATCGATCATCCGGATCCCGGCCGCCACAAGGCGGTCGATGGTGGCACGCACATCAGCCACACGCAGCGCCACGTGGTGGGCGCCGGGCCCCCGTTTCTCCAGAAACTTGTCGATGGGCGATCCGGGGGCCAGCGATTCCACCAACTCCAGCTTGGCGTCACCGGTATCCACAAATCGAACTCGCGTACTCTGGCTGGCAATGTCCTGGGGCTCGTCCGATGCCAGCCCCAAGACACCGGTGAAGAACTTGAGCGACGCCTCGACATCAGCCACCGCAATCCCCACGTGATCAATTGAAAGGGGACGGGTGTCACCCTGTGGAAGACTCGAAGAGTCGGCGTCAGGGGGACGGGTGTCACCCTGTGGAAAACTCGAAGAGTCGGCACCGAGTTTTCCACAGGGTGACACCCGTCCCCCGAGCACTCCCGCCGTCATCTCCGTCGCGGCGGCGTACGGGTCGATCTCGCGCGCACTGATGCGGTCCAGCCACCGATCGAACTCGCCGGGCCCGAGGACCTGGCTCTCCATGTGGTGCATGAACTGACGGCCGAGAATCTCGCGCAGGCGCCACTCGCTACGAGCCCGGCGCCGCGCGCCCAGCGTGTCCGTCGACTGCGCGCGGAATCGGTGGATGGTCGCCAGCAGTTCATCGATTCCTCGGCCGCTCGTGGCCTCCGTGCGCAACACCGGGGGCCGCCACCCCTCGCTCATCCCGTCGTCGAGGGCCATCATCATCTCGATGGACGCGGCGGTCCGATCCGCACCCTCGCGGTCAGCCTTGTTGACGACGAAGATGTCGGCAATCTCCATGATGCCGGCCTTGAGTGCCTGCACCTCGTCACCCGTCCCGGGCACGAGAATCACCACCGACACGTCGGCCATCCGAACGATGTCGACCTCGTCCTGCCCAACGCCGACGGTCTCGATGATGACGACATCGAAGCCTGAAGCATCCAGCACGAGGGCCGCCTCAGCCGTCGTGCGCGCAAGCCCGCCCAGATGTCCGCGCGTGGCCATGCTCCGGATGAACACCCCGGAGTCTTCGGCATGCGCCTGCATGCGTATGCGGTCACCGAGGATTGCCCCGCCGCTGAACGGGCTGGTCGGGTCCACAGCCAGGACGCCAACCGTCTGGTCAGCCTTCCTGAGTTCCGCGATCAGTCGATCGACCAGGGTGCTCTTGCCCGCGCCTGGCGGTCCCGTGATCCCGACAAGGTACGCCTGGCCCGTGTGCCGAAAAATGCGGCCAATGAGTTCGGCGCCCTCCGGCGCCTCGTCTTCGATGAGCGAGATCGCCCGGGCGATCGCCCTCGGATCGCGAGCCAGCAAGCGGTCGGACAGGGACTTAGCCACGATCGACGCCCAACAACTGGCGGGCAATCACCAGCCGCTGAATCTCGCTGGTGCCTTCACCGATGGTGCACAGCTTCACATCACGGAAGTACTTCTCCGCCGGATAGTCCTTGGTGAATCCGTATCCGCCATGAATCTGGACCGATTCTTCGGCTGCGCGCACGGCGATTTCGCTGGAATACAACTTCGCCATCGAGGACTCGCGGCCCGTGCGCACCACGCCCTGATCCTTCATCCAGGCCGCCCTGTACGTCAGCAGGCGCGCCGCCTCGATGCGGGTGGCCATGTCAGCCAGTTTCCACTGAATCGCCTGAAAACTGGCTATCGTCTGGCCAAACTGCCGGCGCTGTTTGGCGTACCGCAACGCCGCCTCATAGGCCCCCTGGGCCAGGCCGACCGCCAGCGCGGCAATCCCGATGCGCCCCGCATCGAGAACCTGCAGTGTGTTGATGAACCCCTGCCCTTCCTCGCCGACCATGGCATCGGCCGGGACGCGGCAGTCCTCGAGCAGCACTTCACTCGTGTCGCTCGCGCGCATCCCGAGTTTGTGCTCCTTCTTGCCGGCGCGCAGGCCCGGTGTGCCGCTGGGCACCACAAAGGCCGAGATGCCACGGTTTCCCTTGGCCCGGTCTGTCACAACCATCACCACGATCACACCGCCCACCGACCCGTGGGTGATGAACTGCTTGGAGCCATTGAGGACCCAGCTCTGCCCGTCGCGCCGCGCCGAAGACCGCATGGCTGCGGCGTCACTGCCGGCGCCGCTTTCGGTCAACCCCCACGCGCCCAGGTGGTCGCCGCGGATGAGCGGCACCACATACTGCTGCCGCTGCGCCTCGCTCCCGAACATGTACAGATGCGAAGTGCAGAGCCCGTTGTGCGCCGCAACAGACAGAGAGACCGACGGGCACACCCGGGCCAATTCTTCGATACAGATGCAGTACTCGATCGCCGACATCCCGGCGCCACCGAGACTGTCCGGAAACTGGATCCCCATCAGGCCGAGCCCGGCCATCTTGCCGACCAGAGCCGCAGGGAACGCCTCGGCCTCGTCCCACTCCATCACATGTGGGCCGATTTCCGTCTCGGCAAACTCCCGGACGGTACGGCGCAGAATCACCTGCTCGCTTGTGGGGCGCAAATCCATTCCAAGAAAAATATCACGTCGGCCCGAGCCCACCGATGCACGAATGCTGCGCTGGTGCCGATAACGCCCTCATGAACACTCGTTTTGCGCTCCTTTTCTGCGGTCGTCGCCTGTTGCTCGGAACCCTGACGGCCTGGACCCTGCTGCTGACCCCAGCCACCGCTGCGGCTGACATCACGGCATTCTTCGGCGCTGCCCGCAAACCGGAAATCCGGAGCGCCAAGGGCCTGTCGCTCGGCATCACGCTGATCGCGGTCGGATTGGAGGTTGAATACTCAGACGTCTCGGAGAAGCCTGCCGACGCCGCCCCCCGGCTTCGAACGGGCATGGTCAACGCCATCGTCCAGACACCCACGTCCGGCGCGCAGCTGTATGCCACGATCGGCGCCGGAGTCTATCGCGAATCGCTCGGGAGCACCCAGGAGACAAACACCGGCCTGAACCTCGGCGGTGGTATCAAAATGGGCCTGGCCGGACCGTTGAAACTGCGCCTGGACTACCGACTGTTCCGACTGCGAGGTGAGGCGCTCCATCCAACTGTCCACCGCGTCTACGCCGGAATCAATGCGAGCTTTTAGCGAATCTTCGTCAGCCCCATCCGTTCGACCTTGATGACGGCGTCCCGCATCCGTTCGTACAGCGGCTGAACCTCGCCTGGCAGGACCTCGGCCAGCAGCAGGAGCGGGTCATAGTTGGCCGTGGTGATGGCCGGATCGAAGGCAAACACGAAGACGACCTCGTCCGCGGCGGCCTCCGCTGACTTGTAGATTCGCCAGTTCAGTGCCTGCTGTTTCAGCATCGGTGTCTCGGCCTTGTTGAGCGCCTCCCGGACACGTCCGAGGATCGCTTCAAAATCGGCCGCCTTGGGCTTCTTCACATAGAAGAACACCAGGCCCGCGCCCGATGCGAAGGTGTATTCGGCCGGAACGCCGGGCACTGCCTCGGGCGCGGCGACTACGGCCGGCGGCGTCGTGGCTGGCGGCGGGAACTGGGCAGCCGACCGCGTCGGGATCAGTAGAAACGCGGCGACGGCCACGACGCCACTCCACCGCTGAAACCTGTACCTCATAGTTACCTTCCGGCTCCAAAAACAACGGGACGCCACCGCTTGCGCGAGGACGTCCCGTTCACTTCTCACAGACGCCGAAGCGCCAGTGCTACTTCTTGACGATCGGCCAGAGGTTCCGCCCCGCAACCGCCGCCGTAAACTTCGCGTAGATGTCATCCACCTTCTTCCGCAACTCAGGCGTGGACACGTCAAACGCACCGCTGTAGTAGAAGATCTTCGTGAAATCGTAACTCACCGTGGTCAGGGGAGGATCCAGATACAGCACGTACACGACGGGCTGTCCGGCAGCTGGTGGCAGATCGACCTTCAGCAACTGCATCGACTTTGCCTGCGCCTGAAACTCCGGTTTGGCCGCCGCGGCAAGCCCGTTCCTCATCTCGTTGAACCCGGACTCAAAGGCTGCTTCCTGTCCCTGATTGATTGACAACAGCACCATTACAGGCGCGGTGCTGGTGAACATGAACGGATCCGGCGGCTCCGGCTGAGCCGCCTGCGCAGGCGCGGCCACCTGAGCGTGAGCCGACGACGCGACCAACAACATTCCGGCCACGCCCAGCATGACCATTACGCGCCGGCCCAACACCGGCAAACAACCTGACAACCGCATGAAATCCTCCTCGCCACTGGGGCGTACCTTCCCAAAAAGAGACCCTACTTTACCGTACCAAAGTCCAATGGCAAGCCCACTCTTACACAAACACCTCGAGGACGCTGTTTGCCACCAGCATCCCGACCCGGGTGAGGCCGAAGCGACCGTCCCGGTGCCATACCTGCCCCCGCTCGACGAAGGGCTCCAGGGCGGCTCCATACCGGTCCCAAGGGTCCAGGCCGAACGCGGCCCGGAACGCCTCCCGGTCAATTCCGTCGTTCAGGCGCAAGCCCATAAACAGGCCCTCTTCAACCCGATCCTGCGGCGACAACACGTGCCGATCCAGCGCCGCCGACTCCCCCTGGGCCGTCCGGGAGACGTACTCCTCGGTGGCCGCCACATTCCTCCACCGTTCCCCCGCGACCGTGGAATGAGCCCCGCACCCGAACCCAAACCACTCACCCCCCTGCCAGTACTTGACGTTGTGACGTGACCGATGGCCGGGCCTGGCGACATTTGAGATTTCGTACTGCAGCAAGCCGTGTCGCTCAAGCACCCCCAGGGCCTCCAGGTACATCTCTGCGGCGTCATCATCCGGCGCCAGCGACCAGCCGGCACGAGCCATGTCCTCCTTGATGGGCGCATTGGGGTACAACTCCAGCAGGTAGAGCGAGAGGTGGTCAGGCTCCAGCGCGATCGCCCGATCCACCGTGCGCCGCCACGTCTCGCGCGACTGCGCTGGCAGCCACAGCATGAGGTCGAATGAGACGCTGGTGAACCCGGTGGACTGCGCGGCACGAATCGCCTCTGTCGCCCGAGCCGCCGAATGGATGCGCCCCAACCGCTTCAGCTCCTCGTCATCAAACGACTGCACTCCGAAGCTGATCCGGGTGACACCCGCATCGCGAAACGCCGCGAGCCGCTCCGCCGTGGCCGTCTCGGGGTTTGTCTCGAGGGTAATCTCGGCATCAGACGGCACGTCGAAGGTCTGCCGGCAGGCCGAAATGAGGCGAACGACCTCGTCGGCCTCCATCAAGGAAGGCGTGCCGCCACCGAAGAAGATCGTATCGGCGGTGCCGCCCGGCGCGCGACGGATCTCCTGCTGGAGCGCCGACACATAGCGTCGCTTCAAGTCACCATCGAGGAGTCCCCGATTGAAGTTGCAGTACGAACAGATGGCCTGGCAGAAAGGGATGTGCAGGTACAGCCCCAGCGCCCCCTGAGAGGCCTGTCGTCCAGAACTCAGCCGCGACCCGCTTTTCCGCCTGGCCACTGCAGTTCACGAGCAGGCCCAGGCTGTTTGAGCGAGCGCAACGGATCGGCCCCGCGAAGCTGGGCGCGGGCCTGGCCGCGGGATCGCGGCGGCAGCGCGCGGCGGCCCTTGCCATCCTTCCAGAGAATCGCCAGTTCTTCAGAACCGCTATCGGGGCCCAGCATCCGGAAATCGGGGCCATCGTATTCCAGGAACTCGCACATTTCGTGCAGCCGGGAATGCATGCGGAAGCCCACCCGGACCTTGAGTGAATCAAGGTTGTCGTCGTCGGGCGTGTCGTCGTAGTTCGTTGTAAAAATGGTCGGGCGACGTTCGTTGTACCTCGTGTTGACGATGAGGTTCATCGTTTCCTCAACCCACTCGGACGGCTTTTCTGCACCGAGATCGTCCAACACCAGCAGTTCCGCCTCCATGACGGGCCGGAGAATGTCCATCTCCGCCGTGCGTACCACCGGGTTGTAGGTGGACCGAATCGTCTTCAGGAGTTCGCGAACATCGTAGAACACGCCCCGCGCCCCGGAGCGCTGAATCGACTGCCGCAGCACTCCGACCGCGATGTGGGTCTTGCCAATTCCAGGGGGCCCGATGAGGCAGAGTCCCTTCGTGACCGCCG
>JAHEFO010000056.1:2941-18413 GCA_024640135.1 Acidobacteriota bacterium | reverse complement strand
CGATTTTCGCGCTGATCCACTCTGGGTGTTGACCGTCCTGTCGCTGATGGTGGTTGCGGCAGAATGGCTGGCGCGGCGCGGACCGTTTCGGCATTTCGGTTCGGCGCTTCTGGTCATCCTGATTACCGCAATCGCCGCGAATCTTGGCGTGATTCCCGCCGGCTCGACCGCCGAGGCGCCAGTGCCGGCGTACGACGCGATCTTCGAGTATGTCGCGCCGATTGCACTGTTCTGGCTGCTGCTTCCCGTCAACCTGCGCGCCGTTCTCAAGGCCGGATTTCCATTGATTGGCCTGTTCCTGATTGGCGCCGCGGGCACGTGTGCCGGCGTCATCACCGGGATGACGCTGGTGCGGGGAAGTGACTCGTTCGGTCCCTTGTATCACGGCGTGGCCGGCATGTTCACCGGCACGTACATCGGCGGCAGTGTGAATTTCAACGCGATCGCACTGCACTACGACGTCGTGCGTGATGGCGTCCTGTACGGCGGTTCGATTGTCGTCGACAACATCATGACCGCCGTATGGATGGCGGCCACGATTGCCGCTCCTCGCGTGCTGTTTCCCCTGTGGAAGAAGCGCATGGCCGCCTCGACAACGCCCCAAGTGGCGGCGGAGCCTATCGTCGATCTTCAGGCCGAAATCGAAACGATCGACCCGCGCAAGCTCGCGATGGTCCTCTTCCTCGGTGGTGCCGCACTCTGGGTTTCTCTAACCCTGACAGCGGCGTTCGCTGGTATTGGCGTGACGGTGCCGTCCATCCTCGTCATCACCGCGATCGCGTTGGGACTTGCACAAGTGCCCGCCGTTAGCGAGTTGCCTGGCGTTCGTGTCCTCGGCATGTACGCCGTCTACATCTTTCTGGCAGTGGTCGGCGCGTTCTGCGACGTGCGCGCGCTTGCGGATATCGGCTCTCTGGGCATCACACTGTTGCTGCTCGTCACCGTGATCGTGTTCGTTCACGGGGTTGTGACTTTCGCGGCTGCGTGGCTGCTTCGCCTGGATCCGGAGAGCGCCGCCGTTGCGTCGCAGGCCAACATCGGGGGTGGCACGTCTGCCCTCGCCCTGGCCAAGAGCCTGGGACGGGAGGACCTGGTGCTGCCTGGAATCCTCCTTGGGTCGTTGGGCAATGCGGTTGGGACGTTTCTTGGTTTCCTGATTGCCGGAATGGTCTAGATTTAAGTAGATTGACAATCTACTTAAATCGGGCAAATACTGGTGAAGAATGATCGCCGACCAGAATGACCCTATTTCGTTCTTGCCACTGACACCATTCGCGTTCCAGGTCCTGCTGGCTCTGGCTGACGGTAAGGGGCATGGCTACGCGATTATCAAAGAGGTCGAGGAGCGATCGGGTGGCACCGTCACGCTCCGCACCGGCACCTTGTACACCCTGCTTCAGCGGCTTCTGGAGCAGAGACTGATCGCTGAGCCGGAAGGCCGTGCCGCGAGTGGTCCATCCCTGCAGCCAGGCGGGCCGGCGGCCCGGGCCGATTCGCGACGCCGCTACTACGAACTGACCGCCCTGGGCGATGCGGTCCTGCGGGCCGAGGCCCAGCGTCTGGAGGGCTTGATCGGGGATGCGCGCCGGAAACACGTCCTCGGCGACGCCGCTGGGGTCTGAGATGTTGCGCGAGCCCTGAGCCAGCCGGTCACCAACTCACGGACCAGTCACGAGGCGCCGGCATTCCCGAGACTCGCCAGGAAGCGCTCGATCTTGTTCTGAGTCAGGATCGCTCCCGTCAATCGCCGGCCTTCCGAGACCAGGGCGGGAATGGATGAAATCCCGTCCGCCTTGGCGCGCGCCATATTGGTCAGAAACTCGACCCTGGTCACCTCCACATCGGGATGCTCCCGGAGCGCGCGTGCGAGAAGAACTTTCGTCATCTGGCACCGCGGACACACGATTGACTGGTAGAAGGTCACCTGTTTTTTCACGGTCGCAGTCATCAGGCTTCCCTCTTTCTCAGGAGTGCTACTTGCCGATGCCGGCAATCACGCGGCTGATGTCCGCCATCAACCTGGCGCTGACCGCCATCTCGTCAATCCCGCGGGTGAGGATCACGAGCACATACGGTCGCTGGGCATAGACGATACCGGCGTCATGGTGGATACGGGTAATACTCCCGGTCTTGTGCGCCACGGGCGTGCCAACCGGCAGACCAGCGGGGATACCGTCATTGAAGTGCTGGCGCTTGAGAATCTCAATCATCGCCGCGCTGGCTTCCGCACTCACTGCTGTGCCGTGCCCGATGGCTTCGAGAAGAATGAGCAGGCCTCGCGCGGTCGTCGTGTTGCTCCGTCCCGCGTCAAACGCTTTCTGATCCTCCACGCCGCGCAAGACCTGCATGCCGGAGGCGCCCATCGTGTCGACGGTGGCCTGGACCTTGTCGGCCCCCAAGTGCTCAATCAGTATGTTTGTGGCAAGGTTGCTGCTGACGGTGATCGAGGCCTCGACGAGTGCACGATAGGACAACTTCCTGCCCAGCGCCCTGTAAATCTCCCCATCGGAATCTTCAGTGGCGGACAGTTCGTACGGACTGCCATCCATGATGCTCGTGAACTGATTCGTGACCACGACCTCATCGTCGAGTGCGATCTGCCCGGCCGCTGCCTGACGGAACAGTTCGATCATCACCGGCACCTTCATTGTCGAGGCCGCGTGAACTCGAAGATCGGGGTTGATCAGAATCTCTTCCCCAGGTTTGTTGTCCAGAGGCCGCCATGCGACTGCCACCTCGGCGCCACTTGCGGCAATAAGTGCGGCAATCTCCCCACGCGTCGACGACAAGTCGGTGACGGACTGGCCGACGACGGACCAGGCCGCCAGGATGACAAGAGCCGCTCGAATGACCACCTCTTCCAGAAGTCCTATCTTCTGCGCAGCGCGGCCAGTTCCCGATCGATTTGCGCCCGAATGGCCTTGATTCGGCGCGCATCCTTGGCTTCGCTGAGTTCCTTGTAGAGCTTGCGAATCGTCCACCAACCCACTTGATTCACCAGACCCCACTGCAGCGTCTCCAGCGGTTTGATTCCGCCAGATCCATAGAGGGTCTCCGGCGTCACCAGACCCAGAAACTCCGAATGTGTCATGCCGGCGCCAGGCACCGGTCCGTTGCGAAGGTCGAAGTTCACTGACAGTTCCTTGAAGGTCGGTCCTGTCGGCGCGACGGTTTCGGTGTAGAAACGAATCTTTCCGTCGTCAATCTTCACTTTGACCGGCGAGTCGAGGGCACTCTTGATTCGCTCGAGATCCACTCGAAGAACCGGAGGCGCCTCTTGTGGAGTGGTCGTCGTGGAAGTGGTGGGAGGGGTCGTGGTTTGCGCCCACGCCTGGGCCTGCCATCCCCCGTCTCCAATCAGGAGGAGGAGAAAGATTGGACACCAAAGAGATCGTGCGGCCACAAAGTTAGGACGTCCGCGCCCCACCCATAGCCGTAGGGAAGCAAGTCGAGTGCCACCCGCTGCGGCTGCAAACACTAGGCTCCTGCTTCAATAAGGTCTTCCAGACCTGCCCATGTGTCCCCATCCAGTAGCACCAGGGTGTGCAAATACAACCGTACGGCGTCTTGAGAAAATGCGGCCTTGAGTGCGCTGACGCCCTCGGCCAGTTTGGTCTTCTCGGGGGCCGGAACCTCTTCCGCCGAGATCAGGCCGTTCTCATGTTCGATGCCCAGCGCATCGAGAAACGCCGCCATCATGGGGCGTTCCTCCGCCAGGTGGTACGCGATGAGTGCCCGTGACGCCACCGCGTCGGAGACATCGGTCATGGCCGCCAGCAACTTCGCACGACGCTCCAGAGGCAGGCCGGGAACGCTCTTGGGCCGGAAATTCAACTTCCGGGCGATGGCGACCACGATTTCGACCTGTTGTTCAGCCGCATGCTCGTCAGACCAGAAGGCCTTGGCCGCAGCCAGCCGTTTCTCAGGAGACATCTCTTTCCACAATGCACTTGGACGCATGGAAAGATTCTAGATGAATCTGCAATCTATAATCTTGAATCTGCAAACGATTATCGGTAATCGGCGATCGGTGACTGGTAAACATCGATAATCGATAATCACTACCGATTGGAACCCTGTTTGCCCGCCCGCCTGTTCACTCCCCGCTTCTTCGTCATGTGCACGTACACGTTTACCGTGTTCGTCTCGCTGTTCCAGTTGCTGCCGGCAGCCCCGTATCACGTCATCGCGATGGGTGGCACCACGTTTGCCGCCGGGCTGTTTCTTGGGTTCCTGACGTACGCGTCTGCGTTCTCCGCACCCTTCACCGGCCATGTGGCCGACCGCCTGGGGCACCGGCGAATTCTGATTGTGGTCAGCCTGGTGCTCGCGGCGTTCTCGGTGAGCTACGCGTTCATCACCGACTACCGATTGCTCCTCGTTGTGGTCCTCGTGCACGGCGTCTTCTGGTCCGCGCTGCTGGCGGCATCAGGCGCCTACATGACCGCCACGCTTCCGGAAGAGCGGCGAGCCGAGGGACTCGGCTACTGGGGTCTGGCCTCGGTTTCAGCCATCGGCATCGCGCCACCGCTCGGGTTCTGGATGTACAGCCTGGGCTGGACGGCGCTCTGCCTGGAGATTGCCGCCCTGAATCTGTTGATGGCCGCGATTGCGACGCGGCTGCCTGACGATCGCGAGGCGGCAGCGGCCATGCCGCCCCGGCCCAGTACGCTCAAGGACCTGTTCGAATGGCGCGTGCTTGTGCTGTCAGTGACGATGGCGTTGCTGGCGTTCGGGTACGGCAGCCTGACCAGTTTCTCCGCGATGTTTGCCGACGAATTGGGCGTCTCGCCGCGCAGTCTCTTTCTGAGCGCGATGGCTGGCGCCATCCTGATTGGCCGTCTCTCGGTGGGGCGCTTCCTGGATCGCGTGGGCCATCGGCGTGCCTTGCTTCCTTGTCTTGCCGCGACGGCGCTGGGCATGACCCTGCTTGCGACTGCCCAAGGCAAGGTGACGTTCGTGCTCGCAGCTCTGGTGTTCGGATTGGGATTTGGACTGGTGTATCCGGCGTACACCGCCTACATCATGAAGCGCATTCCGCAGTGGAGGCGCGGTGCCGCCTTTGGCGCCATGCTGGCGGCATTTGATACCGGAATTGGCAGCGGTTCCACGGTGATGGGTTGGCTCGTGCAGCAGACGGGCTTCCGCGGGGCGTTTGGTATCGCCGCGGTGCTGGCCGTGCTTTCGCTCCCATATTTCTTGTTCGCCGAGAAGCGATTCGGGTTCAGGTCATGAAGGGCAAGACGACACTTGAATCCACGGGCCCGTCGCGTATTCTGTTCATGACATGACTTATCCCTTTCGCCTTGTTCCTGCCCTTCTAGCTGTTGTGGTCCTTGGAGGATCCCTGGTGGCGGCCCGCGGCGGCTCTCAGGTGCCTGCGCCGCAGGTCGAACCTGCCACTCTCGTGCTCAAGAACGGGCGCGTCGTGACGGTGGATGACGCGCGACCAGAGGCCCAGGCTATCGCCGTGCGCGGCGATGTCGTGGTGGCCCTGGGTTCCGATGCCGAAATGGAGCGGTACGTGGGACCGAACACCGAGGTCATCGACCTGGCGGGCCAGATGGCCATGCCAGGATTCATCGAGGGTCACGGCCACTTCACTGGCATCGGCCAATCAAAGCTCGGCCTCGAGTTGATGAATACGAAGAGCTGGGAGGAGATTGTCGCCATGGTGGGCGAGGCGGTGGCGAAGGCGCGGCCCGGGCAGTGGATCGTCGGCCGTGGCTGGCACCAGGAGAAATGGACCTCGACGCCCACGCCTGACGTCGAGGGCTTCCCGACCCACCTGTCCCTCGACGCCGTGTCGCCGGACAATCCGGTCGTGCTGACCCACGCCAGCGGGCACGCGTCATTCGCGAACGCGAAGGCCATGGAATTGTCGAACATCACCGCACAGACGCCCAATCCGCAGGGCGGGGAAATCCTCAAGGATGAGACCGGAGACCCGACAGGCCTGCTGCGCGAACGGGCTTCAGGTCTGGTGCGGCGGGGCACGGGGCAGCCCGCGCCCACGGCCGCGGAGCGCACGGCGGAGGCCGAGCGCGTCATCGAATTGGCGAGTCAGGAAGTTCTGTCGAAGGGCGTTACCAGTTTTCAGGACGCCGGCTCGAGCTTTGCGGATGTTGAGCGCTTCAAGCGGATGATTGACACCGGCCGGTTGCAGACCCGGCTGTGGGTGATGATCCGCGGCGCCAGTCCCGAGGCACTGGCGAAGGGGCGCCTCATCGACTACGGCAACAAGCGCCTGACGGTGCGCGCCATCAAGATTTCCATCGACGGAGCCCTGGGTTCGCGCGGCGCATGGATGCTGCAGCCGTACTCTGACAAGCCGGACAGCTCGGGTCTCAACACCGCTGAAGTGGACGAAGTCAGGGCGATGGCGCAGGTGGCCATCGACAATGGGTACCAGCTCTGCCTGCACGCCATCGGCGATCGCGCCAACCGCGAAGTCCTGAATATCTACGAGGAAGTGTTCAAGAAGAACGCCAGGGACGGCAAAGACCTGCGGTGGCGGATCGAACACGCGCAGCACATTCATCGGGATGACATCCCGCGGTTCGGCCAGTTGGGCGTGATTGCGGCCATGCAGGGGATTCACGCCACATCCGATGCGCCATACGTACTGGCGCGACTTGGAGCGGAGCGCGCGGAAGAAGGCGCCTACGTCTGGCAGAAGCTGATGCAGTCGGGCGCGACGGTCGTCAACGGCACGGATGCGCCGGTGGAGGACGTCAATCCAATCGCCAGCTATTACGCCACGGTCACACGAAAAGTGGCGGACGGCTCGGTGTTCTTCCCGGCGCAGAAGATGTCTCGCATGGAGGCGCTGAAGTCGTACACGTTGTGGGCGGCGTTTGGTGCATTTGAGGAGCAGGACAAGGGCTCGCTCGTGCCCGGCAAGCTCGCGGACATCGTCGTGTTGTCGAAGGACATCACCGCCGTGCCTGACGAAGAGATTCTTCAGGCCGAGGTGGTGTACACGATTGTCGGCGGCAAAGTGGTGTATCAGCCGGGCCGCTAGCAGCTAGGCGCCGACAGGCTGCTCGTCGTTCTGGCGACTGGTCTGCTGATCCCTGGATGACGGGACGCCTGGAATCCGACTGCCCCCGGGACCTCTGGGCCCCGTGTTTCTTGACTTGTGGCCCCCGGAGTTCCGTCCTGCTCCCTTGTTACCGGGACGGCCTCCGGGGCGGCCTCCTCCGAAACCGCCTCCGGGGCCACCCACAGGCGCGCTGACATGCAGCTTCACCTGGTCCGTGACGCGCTTACAGGCGGCCTTGAATCTGGCCTCCAGCGCGTGTGTATCTTCGCTGGGCACCGGCGCGAGCCGCTGCCAGGCGTCCTGAGCTTGTTCCACGGCGGCACCCGCGGCGCGCCACTTCGAGTCGTCGGCGCGGCCGCCCATCGCGTTGCTCGCAAGGGCCGACCGCAGCCGCTCCGCCAGCAACTCGGTGGCGGACTTGTTCGCCGCCGCAGCCGGCGTTTCTTCCTGAATCAGGCCTTCAACCTTGGCGATCAGTTTCTCCATCCGACTATGGATGGCCGCCGGGTCGAGATCGGTGCCGGCGAAGGCCTCCGGCCATCGGGCGACCAGCGTCGCCAAGGCGGCCTTCCATCGTTCGTGGAGACTCTTGATCTCGGCGCTCGCCACGTGTGGTGTCTTTGAAATGGTCGTCCGCAGGGTCTGCACCTGATCGGCAAGATCCGCAGGCGACTCCTCGAGCGCGGCCAACTGTTCCAGCGCCACGACCAGCGCGGTGTGCTCGGCGATTCTCTCAGCGGCGGCAATCTGATGCCGGTTGTGGTACCGCTCGAAGAATGTGTCGGCCGATGCGCGGAATCGGTTCCAGATCACCTCGCTCTTGTTGTGACGCACCGGACCGATCGTCTTCCACTGGGACTGCAACCGCTTCATCTCCGAGGACGCCGTGTCCCACTCCGTGGACTCGGCCAGTTCCTCAGCCCGCACGCACAGGGCTTCCTTCTGGACCAGGTTCTCGGCCCACTCTTTCTTCTTGGCGTTCAAGTCATTGCGCCGTTGGGTAAAGAACGTATTGCACGCCGTACGGAACCTGAACGCCAGGTCGCGCGCGGCCTCGCGCGGAACCGGTCCGGCATCCTGCCACGCCTTCTGAAGCTCCTGAAACCGCGCGGCTGTCTTGGCCCACTCGGTAGAGTTGGCGAGCGCCTCGGCCTGTTCCACCAGGGCCACTTTGGCCGCAAGGTTGACATCGCGTTCCTCGCGCAGTTTGGCGAAGTAGACCTCGCACCGGCTTCGAATGAAATCCGTGGCTGTCTTGAAGCGGTCCCACAGCCGCTGCGCCGAGTGACGTGGCGCATCGGACACGTCCTGCCAGCGTAGATGGAACTCGCGCAACGCCTTGGCTGTCGCCGCCAGTTCGGTGGTCTTCCCCTCGGCTTCCTCGGCCTTCAGTGACGTGACGATGGCTTCGGCCATCGCAATCAGTTGCTCCTGTTGCTGGGCGTTGGCAAACCGGCGCCACTCGTCCATGTCGCGCAGTTCTTTCACGCGTGGCGCCACGCTCTCCTGCTGCGCGCGCAACGTCACGATGGCCTCACGAATCTCCTTCGTGGTTTCGCCACTGCCAAGCCCGGCTTCGAGATCAAGGGCCGCCGCCACATCACGGAGCAGTCGTTCGCCTTCCCGCAGCGTCATCGTCTCGGATTCGGCCGTCCGCTTGGCGCGCTCAGCCAGTCGCGTGAACTTCGATGCCAAGTCCTGCCGTGCCTTCTCCGCCGCCTCGCGTACCGCCGCCTCACGCGCCTCGAATGCGCGTGAGACGACGGCGAGGCGATCCGCCAGGTCAGTGGCAGGGCGCGATGCGTCAGCAAGTGTGGCCAACATCGCACGAGCGTCGCGCGACACGGCCTGCCAACGATCGGCAGCTGCCTCATCTTCCTGAGCGGGCAGGGCTTCAGCCTCGACGACCAGAAGGTCGAGCGAGGCACGGGTCTCTTGTAATGCGGCGCCAAGGGCATGCCGCTTGCGACAGGCGGTTACCGCCTGCGTAAATCGTGACGTCAACCGGTCCGCTTCCGGGCCATTGCCCACCAACGGCGCCAGTTGCGCCCACTCTTCCTCGATAGGCACGAGCTGTTCGAGGATGTCGTCACCCTCGATCGTCTCGATGCGCTGACACAAGGCTTCGCGGCTGGCGAGGGCTTCTCCGCGCTGGCGTTTCTGCTCGAGAGCGGCCTGAATGTCGTCGCGCCTGGCGGCAATCCTGCTTCCCGCCGCCTCGGCGCCTGCCGCAAAGCGGGCCGCTACCGCGGTGTCCGCGCTGGCCGCGGTGTGCAGGTTCCGCCATGCCGCGCTGATGCGCGCCACCTCGGCCTCCGCACGATCGGGATCCGACACGTCAGTGAGATTCTCGATGGCGTCGCACAGCAGCGCCTCCTGGCGCCGGAGTTCTTCCTCAGCCTCTCGCTGGGCCGTCTCGGCGTCTTCAATGGCCTGCAACATCGTCTTGGCCCGGCGCGCCACAGCTTTCTGCTGCGCCCGCGCCTCGATGGTCTTCAAGAGCGTCGCGTCGCTCGCTGAGGGGATCGGCGCCGTAGTGACGACCCGATCGAACGCCGCAAGTGCGACGTCCTTATGTTCGCTGTTCAGCGCCGTGTCGAGCAGTTCATCCGCCGAGGTCAATCGCGCCGTAGCCGCAAGGGCGGTGCTCTCGACTTTTGCGTGACGAGCCACGCCACCCAGAGCTCGCTCGTCCGACAGGCCAGCCAACGCCACCTCGCGAATACCGTCAGGCGCCGCGCTCTTGGAAATCACCAAGAGGCGCCTGCTGTCCGACAAGGCGCTCACTGCGGCCGTGGCCACCTCTGGTTCTGACGCATCAAGTGCGAGCTCAAGAAGGCGATCTGCCGCAGCTTCTTTTACGGCCGAATCTGTGTCTGATGTGGTCACTCGCCCCAACACCAGCGGATCGCTCACTTTTTCCGAGGCCGCGCATCGTACTTTGGAGTCGGCGTCGTGTTCGGCCAACTCCGCCAACGTCATCGGGTCGTCCAACTCCCGGATCGCCTCCAGTCGGACGACGGCGTCGGCATGTTTCCAGCGGGGCTGCGGCTTGAGCTTGTCGAGGATTCCCATAGGTGGTTCGAGGACCTTTGTCCTGGTTATAAGGAAAGGCTGTGCCGTACGGGAGGGCTCGATAATAACTGGCGACTTTATTCTTTTTAACCCTTTGTTTTCAATTATTTACGGCCTTTGGGTTCCCGCTGTCTGCCGAGGCCGAACCCCCGCGGATCCAAGGTGGCTGAACTCAGAATCCAACTGAGTGGAACGTGGCTGCTGAAGCTGGCAGAATCAGAGCTAGATTCGCTCAAGTCGGCTGACCAGTTTGTCCAACTGCTGGACCACTGCCGAGACTGTGTCGGGCTCCGAAAGATCGATGCCGGCCTTCGACAACTGCACCATCGGATGGTCGTTTCCTCCGGAAGACAGCAGCGTCAAATACCGGGTTCGCGCGGCCTCTCTGGCCGCAGCGTCCCCGTCGACCAGCGTTCTGGACAGTTTCGCTGCGGAGGCGAAACACGTGGCGTATTGATAGACATAGAAGGGCGAGTTGAAGAAGTGCGGGATCCGCGCCCACGTAATGGGTGTCAGCGGCTCCAGTTCCACGGCATCTCCGTAGTACGCCTCGCACAGTTCCTTGTAGAGGCCGCTGAGCACGTCCGCGGTGACGGGTTCATCGCGCTCGACTCTCCGGTGCACCTGCAGTTCGAAATCCGCGAACATGACCTGCGTATAGAAGGTGCTGGTGATGCCATCGATGGCGTGTTGCAACAGCACGGACTGTTCGGTGCTGGTCTGCGCCTTCGCCAGCAGGTGGTCGAGCAACAGCGCTTCGTTCAGCGTGGACGCGACTTCAGCCACAAAGATCGTGTAGTCGGAATACACGAACGGCTGGGCCTCGTGCGAATACATGGTGTGCATCGAATGGCCCATTTCGTGAGCCATCGTGAACACGTCGTCGAGCGTCTCGTTCCAGTTCATCAACATGTAGGGATGTTTGCCGTACACGCTGGCCGAGTAGGCGCCGCTGCGTTTGCCATCGTTTTCGAAGACGTCGATCCATCGCTCGGAGAAGCCCCGGCGCATGCGCGCCTGGTAGTCGGCGCCCAGGGGTGCCACGGCGTCAACAATGGGCGCGGCGACCGAAGGGTAGTCGTATTTGTGATCCCATTCCACGAGGGGAATCGAGAAGTCGTACGGGTAGTAGTGATCGAGTTGGAGACGATTCCGGCGCAGGCGGTGGTAGCGCCGCATCGGCTCAGCGCCCGCGCGCGCGGTGGCAATCAGGTTCTCGACTACGGCGGCCGGGATCGCGTTGCCGTGCAGCGCGGCGTCAAGGCTGCTGGCGTAGCCGCGGGCGCGGGCCTGGAACCAATCGCGCTGGCAGACGGCGTGATACAGGGAAGCGTAGGTATTGATGTTGGCGGCGTAGGTGCCGTAGTGCGCCAGAAATGCCTGGCGTCGATCCGCCTGATTACGGTTGCTGGCCAGCACCGCGCGATACTGGCCGTACGACATCTTGACTGTTTCCCCCGTGCTGAGGGTCACGTCCGGGAACCTGGCATCGGAGGTGGACAGCGCTCCGTAGGTCTCATTGGGGGCTGCGGCAACCCGCGCGGCCAGTGACAGCAGTCGTTCACCGGCCTCGTCCAGCACGTGTTCCTGCAGCCGGTACACCTCTTCTATGGCGAACCGGTACAACGCCAGGTCAGCGCGTTCCTCCATCCAGCCGCGAACGGTCTCGATCGGGATGGCCAGCAGTTCCGGACTGAACCACGACGACGCCTGCTGCCAGCGGGCAAACAGGGCTTCGATCGTCTGACGCTTGGCGTTGATGGCGTTGTTGCGCTGGTCCTCGTCGTACTTGAGGGCAGGGAAGTAGTAGACCGTGTGGGCCAGTTTCCCCAGCGCATCGCCGAGCTTGAACGCTTCCAGCAACTGCGCTGATCCCTGGCTCAGAGTGCCTTTGAGCGCCAGATATTCGTCGATTCTGACCTCCAGCAGGGCCCGGTCGGCCTCCCAGGCCTCCCAATCGGGGTAAATGTCAGCCAGGTTCCAGGTGTATTCAACAGGGATATCAGCTCGGTTGCGGGTCTTCCCGGCAGCGGTCGTCATGGTCTCTCGATCATACTTGGCGAGCTATAATCCGGACGCCCGCGCCCTGAGTTTTTAGGGAAAGACTCGTTTGTCATCCCGGCTCTGGCCCTGGAGGTTGAATGTTGAGGCATCTACGTATCGTTGGACTCGCCGCGCTCGTCTTTGGTGTGGCTTTCTCCGGGACTGTTCGAAGTCCCCTGTCTGCGCAGGGTGGGACTCAGTCGGGTGACCCATTCGCCGCCCTGCACTTCCGCTCGATTGGGCCGGCGACGATGTCGGGTCGCATCTCCGATCTTGCGGTCTACGAAAAGAATCCGGCCATCTACTACGTGTCGACCGCCCATGGCGGCGTGTGGAAAACCACCAGCAATGGCGCCACTTACGACGCGCTCTTTCAGGACCAGGGCCTGATGTCGATTGGCTCGGTCGAGGTGTCCCAGCGAAATCCTGACCTGGTCTGGATTGGCACCGGCGAATCCAACAATCGTCAGAGCACGTCCTGGGGATCCGGCGTCTACAAGTCCACCGACGGCGGCCAGACTTGGAAGGACATGGGACTCTCCGAGTCGTATCACATCGGTCGTATCGCCATCCATCCCGACGACGACAATGTGGTGTTGGTGGCGGCGACGGGATCCCTGTTCGGCCCCGGCGGCGACCGCGGCGTCTACAAGACAACCGACGGTGGCGCCACGTGGACGCAGGTGCTCAAGGGCGACGCCGACACGGGCGCCAACGATCTCGTGATCGCGTCCAGCAACCCAGACATCATGTACGCCTCGATGTATCAGCGGCGCCGGTCGCAGTGCTGCATGAACGGCGGCGGACCCGGCAGCGGCGTGTTCAAGTCCACCGACGGCGGTGACACCTGGGCTCGCCTGGAGGGAGGCCTCCCGACGGTTGACATGGGCCGGATCGGGCTCGATGTGTACCGGCCGACGGCGAACACGGTGTACGCGCTCATTGAGGCTGAAGGCCCGGCCGGTGGCGGCCGGGGCGGCGGCGGTGCGGCCGGTGGTGGCCGTGGCGGTGCGCCGGCAGCGCCAAATCCAACCGGCCTCTATCGCACGGACGATGGCGGTGATTCCTGGAAACAGGTGACCACGGTGAATCCTCGGCCGATGTACTTCAGCCAGGTGCGTGTCGACCCGAACAATCCCGACGTGGTCCTGATGGGCGGCGTCGGACTGCATATGAGCATCGATGGCGGACGGTCGTTCGTCACCGATGCCGCGCAGGCCATTCACGACGACATCCATGCCATCTGGATCGATCCCGACAACTCCGATCACATTCTGATTGGCGGTGACGGCGGCGTGGCGGTGTCCTACGACCAGAGCAAGACCTGGACACAGCACGTGAACCTGCCGCTGGGGCTCTACTACCACGTGAGCTACGACATGCAGACGCCATACAACGTCTGCGGCGGCCTGCAGGACAACTACAACTGGTGCGGGCCCAGTGCGACGCGCTTCACACGGGGCATCCTGAACAGTGACTTCTACCAGGTGCAGGGCGGCGACGGGTTCGTGGTGCTGGTCGATCCCAATGATCCGAACGTGGTGTTCAGCGAATCGCAGGACGGCAACATCTCGCGCAAGAATGCCGAGACCGGCGAGAGCCGGGGGATCCGGCCGACGTTCAACAACACGGATCCGCCGGCGGCCGAAGGCGCGCTGCCGTTCCGGTTCAACTGGGACACGCCGCTGGTGTTTTCACCCGACGGCAGCGGCGCGATTCTGGCCGCTGCGAACAAGGTGTTCCGCTCCAGCGATCGCGGCGACTCATGGGCGGTCATCAGTCCCGACCTGACGAACAATATCGACCGCGACGAGATCGCCATCTTTGGCAAGCGCGGCGATGAGATTCGCATTGCGCGCAACGACGGTATCTCGAACTGGGGAACGATCGTGTCCCTGGCCGAGTCGCCCCACCAGGCCGGCGTCTACTACACCGGCACCGATGATGGCGTGGTCAGCGTGTCGAAGGACATGGGCAAGACGTGGACGCGGATCACGAAGAACATCCCCGGCTTTCCCGAGGGCGGCTGGGTCTCGGAAGTGGTCCCCTCGCGGTACGACGCGGGCACCGTGTACGTCACCGTCGACGCGCATCGCCTGGACGACCGCAAGACCTACATGTGGGTCAGCCACGACTTCGGCGCGACGTTCAGTTCGATCACTGCGAACCTGAGCGGCGAAGTGGTGAAGACGCTGACTGAAGATCCGAAGAATCAGGACGTGCTGTACATCGGCACCGAGACCGGGATGTACCTCTCGCTCGATCGCGCCAGGAGCTGGCAGCGCCTGAAGGCGAACCTGCCGACCGTTCGCGTTGACGAGATTGCGATTCACCCTCGTGACAACGCGATGATCGTGGCCACGCACGGTCGATCGGTCTGGATCCTCGACCACCTGGAACCCATCCAGGAATACGCGGCGGCACAGGCAGCGACGACGGGTGCCACCCTGTTCTCAATCGGTCCCGCGTTGCAGTGGCGCGCGAAGGATCATCAGAACGACGAGTTCTGGGGCCACAACCTCTTCGTGGGCGAGAACCCGCCGACGGATGCCGTGATTCAGTTCCACCTGACGAAGCCGGTTGGCAGCCTGTCATTGGAGATCACCGATGCGGCGGGCAAGGCCATTCGTTCACTGGAGATTCCGGACAACCGCAATGCGCCCGGCATTCAGACCGTGTGCTGGGACATGCGTGTGGATCCGGCGCCTTCGATTGAAGCGCCGGCCGCGGCCGGCGGAGGCCGGCAGGGTGCAGGCGGTGGTGGCCGACAGGGCGGTGGACGCGGCGGCAGCGCCGTGCCGGGTGTGCCCCAGGCGCCTCCCTCTGCTGGTAGCGATGCCCAGGATCCCTGCGCGGCTGACCCAGGCGGCGGCGGCCGCGGGGGCCGCGGCGGGTTTGGCGGCGGCGGCGGAGGTTCGGCCGGCCCCTGGGTGCTGCCGGGTACGTACAATGTGTCGCTGATGGTGGATGGCAAGTCCGTCGGCACCAAGCCGATGCGCGTGGTGCTCGATCCTGCCAATCAGCTCACCGACAGCCAGCGCAAGCGCTACTACGACATGGTGATGGATCTGCACGAGATGCAGACGCGCGGCGTGAACGCGGCCAACGCCATCATGCCCTTCCACGCGGCGATTACCGACCTGGCCGGGAAGATCGCCGACATGACGAACGTGCCCGAGGCGACCAAGACGCAGTTCGCGGCCGTGCAGCAGGAATGGGACACGGTACGCGAGAAGTTCGGTGTCCCACCAGAAGCTGGTGGTGGAGGTCGCGGTCGAGGTCGTGGCGGCGCCCCGGCCAACCCCAATG
>JAHEFO010000056.1:0-2931 GCA_024640135.1 Acidobacteriota bacterium | reverse complement strand
TCGGCAGCGTGAAGAGCCAAATCATGGCGTTCTACGACATGCCGAGCGCCTCGTTGACGCGTGAATACAACGACGTGCGCCTGGCGTTGCCCAGGGCCGTCAACGAACTCAACGCGTTCCTGTCCAAGGCAAGGAGCCTCAGCCAGGCGCTCGCCAAGAGCAACGTCACGTTGACAGTGCCCGCGCAGGTGAAGTGACGCGCGAGTTGATTCACGTTCCTGCGACCATCCACGGCCGCGTCCTCATCGAATTCGATGGGGACGCGGCCGTTTCTTCAAGCGTCCTGGTCGGGTTCCACGGATATGCGCAGACTGCCGAAGACATGATGGCCGAGCTGCGCCAGATTCCCGGCGCGGCCCACTGGACCCGCATTGCCATTCAGGCGCTCAACCGGTTCTACATCCGGGGCGACCAGCGAGTGGTCTCGAGCTGGATGACGCGCGAAGATCGCGAATTGGCGATCGCCGACAACATCGCCTACGTGGACAAGGCTCTGGACGCGATCCTGACGTCTTCGCGCGTCGCGCCTGGCACGCAGCCGGCGCTGGTCTTCGCCGGCTTCTCCCAGGGTGTGGCGATGGCGTATCGCGCGGCGTTATCAGGGGCCCGCGCTGCCGCGGGCATCATCGCGCTGGCGGGAGATATTCCTCCGGAGCTGCAGGGTGGAGACCCGGGGCGGCAGCCCTGGCCGCGGGTGCTCATTGGGGTGGGAGATCGCGAGGAGTGGTACTCGCCGGACAAGGTCGAGCACGATTGCGCCTTCCTGGATTCTCAGGGCATCCACCATGCGGTCATCCGATTCGCCGGCGGGCACGAATGGGTCGATGACTTTCGCGCCGCCGCGGGAGAGTTTCTGTCTGACGTGCGAGTGACGTCAACATGAAGGCCGGCGCAGGAGAGACCTACCGGCACACGCAGGTCAACTGGAGGGTCATCACTGTTCTGGCTGTCGCGTGGATGGCCGCCTTTCTGGTGGCCGTTCAAATAGGCCACCCGATCGCAATAGCAGTAGTCGCGACCCTTGGAGTCCTGCTGAGCCAGTTTCCGACTCTGACGATCATCGTTCACCGTGAGGCCATCGAGGTGTTCTTTGGCCCAGGGCTGATTCGCCGGCGCATTGACCTGGGCCGAATCCAGGATCTCCGGATCGTACGAACCCCCTGGTACTACGGGTGGGGCATTCGGCTGACACCATTCGGATGGTTGTGGCGCCTGTGGGGACTGGACGGAGTCGAGATTCAATTCGACGACGGGCATTGCTTTCGCGTCGGCTCGGATGAGCCGGACAGGCTGGCTTCAGCGCTTGAACACGCGACACGCACCTTCGCCGCCCGGTGAGCGGCGGGCAGGCGCGAAGCGCCGCTGGCGCTACCCGACGATGCCGAACCCGTAAGCCCCACGGCTTGACTGGTGCTCCGCGAACCGGCCGTAGCGGAACAGGTTGAGATCGTACGACCGGCAGGCACCGTCCAGCACCAGTTCGGCCATCGCGCGGCCAACCGCCGGGCCAATCTTGAATCCGTGGCCGCTGAAGCCAACGGCCACGTAGAATCCGTCGACATCCGGGATGCGATCGATCACCGGCTGCCAGTCGGGCGTCACATCGTAGAGCCCCGCCCAGCCTCCCTGCGCGGCGCCTTCGGCCATGATTGGAAACCGCTCCAGGATTGCCGCCGAACACTCCTCGATTTCGCGGTAGGTCGGCATCGTGTCGTGGTCATCCGGGTCCACCGCCGTCTCCGTGTCGCGAACAGAGCCCACCATGATGGCCGTCTGACGCTCCGGCTTGTAGTACCAGCCCTCAGTCAGATCCACCCACACCGGCGTTGAGGTGCGCCACTGAGCCGGCCGTTGCAGGATGACCACCGGATGCCGACTGACCGCGATGGGGATGGTGGCGCCTGCCATGGCGGCAATCGCGCCGCCCCACGGGCCGGCCACGTCAATCACCACCGGCGCAGAGATGCCGCCGGCCGTGGTGGTCACACCCTCTATCCGGCCCGCGCGAATCGAAAGGGCGGTTACGGCCGTCTTCCTGAGAATCGTCACGCCCTCACGCTGGGCGGCTGCGGCGAAACTGTTGGTGGCCAGCGCCGGATCGGCATATCCGCCTCCGGGCTCGTAGGCGCCGCACGTCAGACCGTCGGACCGAAGCGCCGGCTCCAACTCCTCGAGGTCGCCGACGCTCATCATGCGAGCGTCGATGCCAAGGCGCTGCTGCATGGTGACCGTAGCGCGTATGGTGTCGGCGTCGCGGTCGCCGCCGGCGAACGCCACGCCGCAATTGACGAAACCGGCATCGCCACCGATCTCATCCGCGAAGTTGGTCCAGGTCTTGACGCTGTCGCGGGCCATCGCGGCCAGAGTTTCATGCGTGTAGTGCTGGCGCACAATGCCGCTCGAGCGCCCAGTGGGACCCGAGGCGATATGGCCCTTTTCGACGAGGACGACTCGCGTCAGACCCCGTTTCGCGAGGGCATGGGCCGTGGCGCAGCCGTTGATGCCGCCGCCGATGACCACCACATCTGCTGCGATGTCCATACAAAGTCTCCAGTCAAGTGGATGCTACACCCAGAGGTATCATGCGCCAATGAAACTGGCGCGAACGATTCATGCGGTGGATTTGCACGCCTGCGGTGAGCCCGGCCGGGTGATCACCGGCGGGGTGCTCGACGTACCCGGCCGGAGCATGTACGAAAAGATGGTGCACCTGCGCACCCATGGTGACCGGCTGCGAAGGCTGATGTTGCGCGAGCCGCGAGGGTACCCGGCCGCCAACTGCAATCTGATCCTGCCGCCTACACAACCGGAAGCGCAGGCCGGATTCGTGATCATGGAACAGGTCGAGTATCCGGCCATGTCCGGCACGAACACCATCTGTGTGGTCACCGCGCTCCTGGAAACCGGGATGATTGAGGCGGTCGAACCAAC
>JAHEFO010000280.1 GCA_024640135.1 Acidobacteriota bacterium | reverse complement strand
GGTCAGGACCGAGGCTGCGCCACTGGAACAGGTCCATGTACGGAGGCAGGCCTGAAGCCGCCTGCCCGGCACCGGAGCGGCCGGCCGACAAGGGCAGAGACCAGACACCAGCAAATACCAACGCCAGCGCAAGGCCGGCAACAACTGAACGGGGACGACGGATAGCAAGAGTCATGTGTTCCTCCAGACGAGGAGAAGCATAACGGAAGACGCGTTGGAAGGCGCGGCCTCAAGAGGGGCGCGACCAGTGCTGACACCGGTCGCGCCGGTTGCCTTGTCGGAAACCGTTGCCCTACGATACGCGCAGCAACGGCGGTCCTCATCCCAGCCTCGGAGAGTCAGCATGCGTGTGGGACTACGAAAGTGGTACCTCGACTGCGTGTCAGACGCCGGCGATGCCGGCGTCATCTACGCCGGCCGTGTGTCAGCGGGCGCTCTGTCGCTCCCATATTTCGAGGTGCTTTCCTCCCCCCATGCGCGAAGAGGCCGCCGGTTCAGGCGGCTGTCCCGTCGTGCCAACGTTCAACCGGCCGAACGGGGCATCACGCTGGACGCCACGGCGTTCGGTGTCACGGGCAAATGGTCGTCTCGGGCCTCTCCCATTGAACTCCGGCTGTTCGACGGGACGTCCGGCCGGATCGACTGGCGCTGCCATGCGCCCGCCGCCCTGGCGGAGGTGGAGTTGTCCGATGGAACGACGCTGACGGGACTCGGGTACGTCGAGGAACTGACGATGACCGTCGCCCCGTGGGCGCTGCCGTTCGACGATTTGCGGTGGGGGCGCTTTGTGAGCAAGCGTCGTCATGCCGTGTGGATTGACTGGCGCGGTGGACTTGACCGGCGATGGGTGTTTGTCGACGGCGTGGCCGTCAAGGCCACGCAGGTGGAGCGTGAACACGTGGTCTGGGAGAACGGGTCCATCGAGATCGATACCGGTCGCGTGTTGCGTGAAGGACGATTGGGCAAGACCATCGCTGGGCCGGGTGCTCTGCTGTTGCCGCGCCGTGTCGGGCAGGCGCTCGAAACGAAGTGGATCTCGCCCGCCAGCCTGCACGACGACCGACACACAGCAGAAACCGGCTGGGTCATTCATGAACTTGTGAGGTGGGGATGATGCCGATCTTCAGTTGGGGACGCCTGGCCTACGGTCTCGCTTTCACGGTCGCCCTTCCGGTGGTGCTGGTGATCTGGCAGCGCGCCCTCGACGGGCAATTCATCCTTCCGGTCTACCGCTCCCTGCCGGGCGGCGTCACTCTGGCCGCGGCCGGCGCGCTGATCTGGGCTGCGGGAATCGTGCAGTTGATCAGGCGCGGAGAGGGCTTGCCGATGAACGCATTCCCGCCGGCGCGGTTTGTGAACTCCGGCCTGTACGCACTCGTCGGACATCCAATCTACGTCGGGTGGGTTCTGGCGTGCGCGGGCGTGTCGTGGGCGGCCGGGTCGGCCACCGGACTCTGGCTGGTCACGCCGGTGGTGGCACTTGGGTGCGCGGCCCTGGTCTTCGGTCTCGAGCGTCCCGACGTGCGGCGCCGGTTCGGAGACGTCGCCATCCACTTCAAGCCATGGCTCAGTCTGCCGGTTGATGATGAGGCGCGGCCCATGCCCAGAGAACGATTCGCGTTCTGGTTCACCGTTCTCGTGCCGTGGCTGGTCGCGTATGAAGCGGTCAAGGCGCTCGGCATGCCGTTCGACGCCATTGATATTCGCTTCGAGGCTGAGAAAGCGTGGCCGGTGTGGCTCTGGACCGTGCCCATCTATGCCAGCACCTACCTGGTCGTGACGGCCGCGGCGTTCCTCGTGCCCACACGCGCGGCGCTGCGCCGCCTCGCCGTGCAGGGCCTGGTTGCCACGGCCGCGATCACCCTCGTCTATCTGGCGGTGCCCATCGTGGCGCCGTTCCGGCCGTTTGACGCCACGGGGCTGTTGGGCACGCTCCTCGGGCTCGACCAGCGCCTGGCTTCGCCGCCCGTCGCCGCCTTTCCGGCGTTTCATGCGGTGTGGGCAGCGTTCGTTGCCGAAGCACTGGCGACTCGGACGACCGCCGGCCAGGCGCGTTCGCCGGCGTGGGGGCTGGTGGCCTGGACTTGGGCTGCCGCCGTGGCGGTCAGTTGCGTCACGACTGGAATGCATGCCGTGGCTGACGTGCTGGCGGCCGCTGGCGCGTATCTCCTGCTTCGGCGGCCCCTCATCACCTGGCGCCGCATCCTCGATGCCAGTGAGCGCCTCGCCAATTCCTGGCACGCATGGCGGTGGGGCCCCGTGCGGGTCATGGGGCATGGAGCGTACGCCGGCGCAGCGGCCGTGGTCGGTGTTGCCGGCATGGGAGTACTCGCCGGCCCTGCGGCGCTTCCGGGCGTGCTCATCATGGTGGGGACCGCGCTGGTCGGGGCCGGACTCTGGGCACAGTGGGTCGAGGGGTCGTCCAGCCTCCAGCGGCCGTTCGGCTACTTCGGGTCGGTGATCGGTGCGGTCGCCGGAGCGCTGCTCGCCTTGTGGATGGGGTATCCAGGCGCGCTGGGGCTCGCCGCGATGGCGGCGATGGCGCCGTGGATTCAGGCGATTGGCCGCCTGCGGTGCCTGGCCCAGGGTTGCTGTCACGGTCACGTCGTCGATCCGCGGTTTGGCATTCGCGTCTGGAACGCACACTCGCGGGTGGTCGCGCTCTCGCACCTGTCCGGCCAGTCGATCCACGCGACGCCGGTCTACTCCATCGTGGGCAATGTCATCATCGGTGTGCTCCTGTGGCGCTTGTGGCAGCTCCACGCGCCTCTGGGGTTCATCGCTGGTGCGTATCTCCTGCTGGCCGGCCTGACGCGGTTCGTCGAAGAAGGCTACCGCGGTGAGCCGCAGACGAAGCAATGGCTTGGCTTGCCGATGTATCAATACCTGTCGCTGGGAAGCGTCTTGGCCGGCGCCGTGCTGATGGCCATGGGCGGCCAGGCCGCACCGGCCATGTCGACCGTGGCGGATCCGGTGCTGGTGTCGGCGGCCGCCGTCTCCGGGCTCATCTACTGGTTCGCGATGGGCGTAGACTTTCCTGATTCCCGGCGCCGGTTTGCCAGATTGTCAGGCTGACCGGCACAGGGCAGGTTTTGCCGGCAGCCGCCTGACATCGGAGGAATGCTTGATGACTAGTCGATGGGTTCGTGGCATCGGCACAGGCGTGGCCGGCGTGATGGCCGCGGCCGTGTGGGGCACGTC
Source organism: Acidobacteriota bacterium (assembly GCA_024640135.1). Taxonomy (GTDB): domain Bacteria; phylum Acidobacteriota; class Vicinamibacteria; order Vicinamibacterales; family SCN-69-37; genus SYFT01. The sequence goes on along the minus strand of JAHEFO010000280.1, from coordinate 1,919 downwards.
GCCCACAGCCTCGGTGCCCGCGGAGAAGGTCATCCTCGTGACGGTGCTCGATTCTGCCCATGCGCCCGTGAAGGGCGTGACCGCGTCAGACTTCGCGATCTTCGAAGACGGCGTGCGACGCGAGGTGACCGCGGTCGTGCGAACAGCGGAGCCGCTCTTCGTGTCCGTCCTGATCGACACGACGAAGGTCCCGTTCGGCGGGGCCGAATCCACCAGGGACGTGCGTGCCGGGTTGCTCGCGTTTGTCCGCACCCTTCATGCCGCGAGTCCCGGAGCGGAAGTCGCGTTGACCACCGTGGCCGGCGCGAACGTCTTGCTGACGAACTTCACGGCCAGCACGATCGACCTCGAACGGGCGATCGGTCGGCTGGTGCCGGATCAGCGGAGCACGACGGTCATGCTCGAGGCCATGATTGACGCCGCGCGCGAGTTGAGGAGGAAGATCGGCCCGCGCCGGGTCATGCTGACAGTCGACCTCGCGTCAAGAGAATCCAGCCAGGTGTTGCCGACGAAAGTGGTCGAGCAGGTCCAGAACGCCGGTGTCTCCGTGTGGGCCGTATCCGTGCAGGGGCCGCTCGGGGTGACCGCCCCGACGCGCGACACCACGATCAACTACCTGACTGAAGCCACCGGAGGAGTGCGCGCAACCGCGCTGTTGCCGTCGGCGCTCGAATCGATCTTGACGAACGTCGCCGAGAGTCTCGGCGCGCAGTACGAGGTGACCTACGCGCGGCCTGACGGCCCACCAGCACGGACGGTGACCGCGTCCGCCAGAGGCAGCGCGAAGGTGCTGGTTGCGCCCTGGGGGCGCTAGCTGACCAAGGTCAGGAAGAGGGCTCCACCGAGAGCCGCGAACGCCAGTACCGCCACCACGGCCAGCGCGCCACCGATCAACAGGAGTCTGGTCCGCGCCCGTTGACGCACTTCGTCCAGCAGACGGCGCTCCGCGTCGGCGGACAGCCGAAGGGGCGGCACCGCACTCGTGAGTTGCTCGCTGGTGCGCAGCGTCTCTGCGAAAGCGGGGTCCTCAGCGAGAAACGAGTCCACCAGCGCCTTGCTGTCGGCGGTGGCATCCCCCGCGCGGTACAGCGACCAGAGATCGGTGACGACTTCACGGGTGACGTCGAGTTTCATGGCAGTCTCCTTCTTGGTGGCTCAATGCGGCGAGCCGGACGCGGGCGCGGTGCACCCAGACCTTGACGGTGCCGACCTTCGCGCCGAGCGCCGCCGCGATGTCGTCGTATGCCAGTTCGTGATCGACCCGGAGGAGCAGCGCGGCGCGCTCATGTTCCGGCAGGCTGCGCAGAGCGCCGAGCACCGTGCCAAGCCTGGCCCGCCCGTCGATTCGGGCCGCCGGGTCCTCTGGCGGAGCCGACGGGTCCTCGTCCAGTGAGGCCTCACGGGATTGACGTCGCAGGTTGTTGAGAAACACATGGCGCGCGATGATGAACAGATAGGCCCGCGCGGTGCGGGTCTCGATGCGGGGCGCTTTGGTCAGCAGGCGGACGAACGTGTCCGACACGATGTCCTCAGCAGCGGCGCGATTGCCCGACAAACCCAGCGCAAATCGGAACACTGCAGAAGCATGCTGCCGGTAGAGTGTCTCGATCTCGTTCATGCAACCTCACTGGGGAATACACACAGCCCGGCGCAAGGTTACAGGCTCCGGCCCGGTCCCGGCCCGGCGGATGTCGCCCGCCAGACATGGGTCGGCCAACCCGAGCGGCCCTGGTTCACGTCAAAGAAGCGGCACGGAAATCGACCACGAACGAGGAGGCTGAATGAGAGTGCGCACGATCCGGTCATGGCTGGGCGGTCTGCTTCTTGACCTGCGTTACGTGCGGCGCGCCTTGCTGGCCAGCCCAGGATTCACCGCCGTCGCGATCGTCTCGCTGGCCGTCGGGATTGGCGCCAACACC
>JAHEFO010000055.1 GCA_024640135.1 Acidobacteriota bacterium | reverse complement strand
CCACCAGGACGAGCCCCATGACGCCCCCGGCTACCCACAGGTGCTTCGGCCGTCTGGTCAGCGCCACAATGGCGGCGGCGGCTGACACGAGCGCCACCAGGGCCGAGACGCCGAAGACACCGGCCAGGCTCGCAAGTTGAATCACGGGCGTCACAGATGCTTGCGACGTCCCGAGGATGGCCCACGGAAATCCGCCCCCAACCCATCCGCGCATCCATTCCGTCGCGACCCAGCAGGCGGGCGCCAGCCAGAGGCCGCTGACGCCAAACCGGCGAACGGCGCGGGCGGTCAACACGGCGCACAAGGCCGGATACAACGCGAGGTAACTCGCCAGCAGGAGCATCACAGCCCACGCCACTGGCAGGGGCAGGCCGCCGTGCAGGTACATCACCTCCACGATCCACGACACCGTGAGGCCGAAATGGACAATCCCGGTGAGCCAGCCCAGGAAGAAGGCGCGTGATCGACCGACCGTTGCCGGCCGTGAAGCGTGGAGCGCCACCGCCAGCCACAGGGGGGCAAGGGCGGTCCAGGCGAAGGCGGGATGCCCGTACTTCGGAAAACTGGCCGCGAGGAGGCCGCCGGACAGAAGCGCTAGCGCGTAATTAACGACGAAAATCCCTGCCGCTCCAGGCGGCTCTTGACCTGTTCGGCTTCAGCGCGATCCGCGTAGGGACCGACGCGCACGCGAAACAACTTGTCCGGGGAACCGGTCGTTGGCGCCAGCACAAACGCAGGCACCTTCAGTTGAGTCAGCTTCTTCACTTGATCGTCGGCGACGGCACGGGTCGAGTAGGCCCCCATCTGCAGAATCCAGTCCCCCTCGGGTGGTGCCGGGACCGCCGCGGGGGACACGGCTTCCTTCGGCTCGGAGATCGGCGGCGGCGCAGTTCCGCCCGCCGCGCTCTCCGTTGGCGCCGCTTCGCCCAGCAACATCTCGTGGTAACTCAATTCTGGCTCGGCCATGACCGCCGGATCGCCCTCAGGAGCCATTGTGTCCGGCACCGTCGTCCCCTCCGGAGTGGCCGCCACAGCCACGGTCGTGTCTCCCGCGCCAACGGGCACGCCTCGCCCGACGTCGACGCCAAGGAGAAAGGCCACAACCAAGAGCACAGCACCAGACATGAAGAGAAACACCAGTTGTTTCCCACTTAATTGGATTTCGTGGAAGCCCTCGTCGGACATGATTGTGCCTCAAATCTTAACACGCGCGACTGACGCTTTCCGCCGATGCGCGCCAGCAACGCCTGGGCCTCCGCGGAACCTGGAGCCATCGCGAGGGCCCGTTCCGCTTCCTGCCTGGCGGCCTGTCGGTCCCCGCTGTCGAGCAAGGCTCCGCCCAGCCACACCCTGGCGGCGCTTGTATCGCGACTCCATACGGCAATCCGGAATTCCTCAATCGCCTCGCGCAGCCGGCCGCCACGCTGATAGATTCGCCCCAGCAGGACGTGCGCCTCGTCGTCGTACCACCGCAGATAGATGGCCCGGCGCAACTCGCTGAGTGCTGCGCGGTCATCGTCTTCGTCGAAGAACCGGCGTCCGCGTGCGACATGGAATGCCGCCAATTCCTGCTGCTCACGCTGGGCCGGCCTGGCAATCACGTCATCCATGCGCACGCGCGGGTGCAAATCCAGCCGGCCGCCCAACCGCTCCAACCCGGCCGGCACGGCACTGGCGAGCACCAGGCTGTCGGTGTCCTGACTGGTGCCAAGCTGCCTGGCCAGGTCAAACTCGCGCTGAGCCTCCACTTGCCGGCCGGCCAACATCAGCACCTGACTCATCACCAGATGCGCATCCCCGTCCGCCGGCGCAAACCGCACCGCCTCTCGCAGCCAATTCAACGCGGCGTCAATATCGCGGCTGCGTGCATACGCATAGCCGAGATTGAACAGATAGTCGGCGTTATCCGACTCCTCTTCGACTGCCCTGGTGAAGAAGTACGACGGCTGCCCGGTCTGCGGCGTGCTGCCGCGACGCATTTGAATGACGCCCATGGTGTTGGACAACACCGGAGATGGAGCTTCATTGTGCAGCGTCTGCAGCGTGTCAAACGCGTCATTGAACCGATGCAACTCAATCATCGACAGCGCCGCGCAGAAACGGGCCTGTCGATCGAGCGGCGCGTCGCGGGGGACACCCTGCACCGCCGCCAGGGCCCGCTCGTGGTCACCTTGCGACGCATGCAATTCCCAGAGCGCCAGCAACACGCGGTCACTGGCCGGCGCCTGCCGCCGCGCCTGTTCCAGAAAACGCTCCTGCACCGCCGGCGAGGGTGCCACCAACCCTTTGACATAGGGTTCGAAGGCTCCGAGCGGCAGGTCGGGCGGCCGACTGGAGGCCTCCCCGCCCGGCACCAGGCGGGCCGCGATGCGATCGAAGATCTCGTACATCTCCGTGCCCGGCCCCTCCTCTTGAATGTCGGGCCCCACTTGCGCGGAGTCCACCGCGATGACGCGCACCTTCACCGACATCCGCGCTCCGAGGCGCACCTCCCCCACCACCAGGTCCGTGGCGCCCAGCAGTTCCGCGACGCGCAACATCGTGGCCCGCGTCAAAGTCTGCACAAACGGCAACTGCAGTCGCGCAAACGCCTCGACACGATCCGACCGTGACAGGGCGGTCACCCCGCGCGCTTCGAGTTCGTCGGCCAGCAGAATCGCCGCGGCTTCGCCCAGCCAGAACGCGGCCCCTTCACCGCCCGGCACATCCGCCTCCACCGACACGGAAAACGGCAGCACCAGGGGCCGGGCGTCCAGGTCAGCTTGCGCCGCGCTCGCGGAAGGCCGCCCCACGCTCAACACCACGGCGATCAGCACACCGAGGCGGACAGACTCACGCATTCCCAAAGCATCGTCCCCTTATCGGCCCCGCTCCGATCCCCGTTCGGATGACGGCACGCGACACGCGCGACCAGAGATGGCGGACCCGTGTCATCATGCTCCCACAGAACGTTCCGGCCATGATTCAGATTACGCTCGCACGCCGCCGGTTGACGAGGGCCTCGGCGCTTTCGCGACCCATGGACACCACACACCCCCGTGAGAACCGGCCGAGCGTGGTCGGCCAACCTCTATGACCGGGCAGACGACCGCCGGCGCCATCCTGGCTGGAGGACGAGCCCGCCGGTTCGGAGGACGCGACAAGAGCCGCCTCGTGGTCCAGGGCCAGTCGATCGTAGCGCGGCAAATCGAACTCCTGCACACCGTGGTGGATGAGGTGTTCCTCATCGGACACGACCCGGCGCGGTTTGCCGACCTGAACCTGCCCGTCTTCGCCGATCGGGTGGAAGGCGCCGGCGCGCTTGGCGGCATCGTCACGGCGCTCGAATCCACCCAGGCCGACCGCGTGCTCGTCCTGGCCTGTGACATGCCGTTCCTGGTCGCAGGCCTGCTGGACGCACTGCTGACCCTCTCCGAGTCCTGCGACGGAGCGTGGGTGCGGACGGCCCGTGGACCGGAACCGCTGGTCGCCTGCTACCGGCAGTCGGCGCGTGGCCGTATCCATGAGGCGATCGCGTCCGGGCACCTGAAGGCCGCGGAGCTGGGGCGGCGCCTCCACCTGCGGGAACTTTCCGAACAGGAGGTCTCGGTCTTCGGTCCGGCGGATCATCTGCTGACCAATCTCAATACGCCCGGCGACTACGCCCGGCTACAATAGGCTCTCGCATGATCCTGCCCGTTCACGCCCTCGTTCGCACTCGTCTGCAACACGCCCTCACGCACACATTCGGGATCCCGGAGGCGGAGCAACCGGACATCGCCATCGAGACACCGCCCCGGCGCGCCCTGGGCGATCTGGCCGTGCCCGTGGCGTTCGAGCTGGCCCGGCGTCTTCGACGCGCGCCGCGCGCGATCGCGCAGGAGTTGGCGGCGGCCCTCGGTGAAGTGCCCGGCGTGGCGCGCATCGAGCCCGCCGCCAACGGCTACGTCAACTTCTACCTCGATCGTCGGTCATTTGTCTTGGCACGCCTCCGAGGTACGGTTCCAGCCCTCCCGCTGACCGACACAGGCAAGGTCATTGTCGAACACACGGCCATCAATCCCAACAAGGCGGCCCATATCGGCCACCTCCGCAACTCGGCCCTGGGCGACGCGCTGGTGCGGCTGCTTCGGTTCCAGGGGCGGCCGGTCGAGGTCCAGAACTACATTGACGATACCGGGGTGCAGGTGGCCGACGTGGTCATCGGATTCTCGGAACTCGAAGGCCGCGATTTTGAGGGCGTCAAAGCCCTCGCTGACGATCCGGCCGTTCGCTTCGACTACTACTGCTGGGACCTGTACGCGAAGGTCACCGAGTGGTACGAAGGCGACAAGGCGCGCCTGCAGGTCCGCGCGCAGGCGATGCATGCGATCGAAGAGGGCGGGAATCCGCTCGCAGAGATGGGCGCGTTCGTCGCGGACCGTATCGTCCGCTGTCATCTGCGCACCATGGCCCGCATGAACGTGGACTACGATTTGCTGACGTGGGAGGGTGACATCCTGCGCCTGCACTTCTGGACCAGAGCCTTCGAGGAGCTCAAAGCCCTGGGCGCCGTCTTTCTCCAGACCGAAGGCCGGCTCGCAGGATGCTGGGTCATGAAGATCGAGGACGACACGGCAGCCACGGACGCGCCCGCCGAGACAGCGGCCGCTGACGCGCCGGCGTCACCCCGCCAGGAACTCGATGAAGAGCCCAGAGAAGACCAGCGGGAGAAGGTCATTGTCCGCTCCAATGGCACCGTCACGTACGTGGGCAAGGACATCGCCAACCAGTTCTGGAAATTCGGTCTGCTGGGAAAGGATTTCTTCTACCGTGTCTTCGACGAACGCGGGGGCCGTCCGCTCTGGGCCACGACATCCGACGCGCCGAGCGGGGGCCCACTCGCACCATCGTTCGGCCATGCCAGTGCCGTCTACAACGTGATTGATTCCCGTCAGGCCTACCTGCAGGAGTTGCTCAAGCAGTCACTGAGCACGATGGGGTTTCCGCGCGAGGCCGAGCGCTCGACACATTTTTCGTACGAGATGGTCGCGCTCTCGCATGCCACCGCTCGCGAACTGGGCTACGCCGACACGGAGGGGCTCGGCAAACCCTTTGTGGAGGTCTCCGGCCGGAAGGGACGAGGCGTCAAGGCAGACGATCTGCTCGACCGCCTCATTGCGACGGCCACAGGGGAGGTCATGCAGCGCCAGCCGGAGTTGCCGGCCGCCGAAGCCCGCGTCATCGCAGAGGCGATCGCGGTAGCCGCGGTGCGGTATTTCCTGGTGAAGTTCTCGCGAGGCAAGGTCATCGCGTTCGACATCCAGGAAGCCTTGAGCTTCGAGGGCGACACCGGCCCGTACCTGCAATACGCCGTGGTGCGCGCGAACAACATCTTCAACAAGTTGCGGGAACGCGATGGCGTTGACGCGGACACCATCACGGCGGAGCTTGACACCCTGTCGCCCGACGCCCTCACAGAAGGCGACGACGCTGACGAATTGTGGGGCCTGGTGCTCGAAGCCTCCAGGCTGGATGAGGTCGTGGACTCCGCGATTCGCGCTCTCGAAATTGCGCATCTGGCAAAGTTCGCGTTCACACTCGCGCAGTCGTTCAACACCTTCTATCATCGCCAGCCCATCATGCGTGAGGAGCGTGCGGATGTGCGGCTGTGGCGCGCGGCTGCCGTGGCCTACTGCAAGCGACAGCTCACGCAGGCCCTGGCACTGATGGGCTGCGAAGTTCCGGGCAGGATGTAACGCTCGAGATCCCGGGAGACTCGCGAATGACGCCACCAGTGATTGGGGTCGCCTTCTCAAAACCCGAGTACATTGCGGCCTTGGAGAATGCGGGCGCACAGGTGCGTCAACTCTCCCCGACCGCTGACCCGCTGCCGGCATCCCTCGAGGGCCTTGACGGCCTGCTGCTGACGGGGGGCCCCGACGTGCGCCCGTCCCTGTACGGTGCCGCGAGGACACATCCCACCGTGACCATTGACGACACACGCGACGGGTACGAGCTGCCCCTGACGAGCGCGGCGCGGGATCTGGGCCTTCCCCTGCTGGCGATTTGCCGGGGAGTGCAAGTCCTCAACGTCGCGGGCGGCGGCTCCCTCATTCAGGATATTCCGTCAGAACGTCCGGGCAGCCTCAATCACGCGAGGCCCTCGCCCCGCACAGCGATCGCGCATGACGTGTCGGTGGCCCCGGGTTCGCATCTGGCCGCTCTCTTCGCCTCCCGTCTGACCGCGGACAGCCGGCTTGAGGTCAACAGTCGGCACCACCAGGCCATCGACACGGTCGCCCCGGATTTCGTCGTGTCCGCCACGGCGGCCGACGGCACCGTTGAAGCGATCGAGACAGCCGATTCGGCGCCAGGAGTCTTCTGCGTGGGTGTGCAGTGGCACCCTGAGGATTTCTGGAGTACCGGAGAACAGGCTTCCCTGTTCGAGGCGTTTGTCGCGGCGGCCGCACGCCGCCGGCTTCAGCGATCGAAAACCGCGACGCACTCGACGTGAGGGGTATTCGGGAACATGTCCAGCGCCTCCACTGACGACAACCGATACCCCGACGCGAGGCACTTCGCGGCATCGCGCGCCAGCGTCGGCACATCGCACGAGACGTAGACCAGCCGCGGGGCCTGCCAGCGCAACAGCCCTTCGGCAACCGCTGCCGACAGGCCCGTGCGCGGGGGGTCAACCACCACGACGTCAGGTCGACGCGCCGGAATCGTGGCGACGACCTCCTCGACGGATCCCAGATGCACTTCCAGGCGTCCGCTCGACTGTTCGGCATTCAACGTCAGGTCCTGGCCGCTGGCGGCATCCCCCTCGACCGCGAGGCCAGTGGCACCGCGGTCCGCCAACGCCGCGGCGAACAAGCCGATGCCTGAATACAGGTCGACGAAGTGATCGCCTCTGGCGTGGTCGAGTACGCGCCTCAGCAGCGCGCCCACCAGGAAGCGATTCCCTTGAAAGAACGACGCGGCCTGTCGGGTCCACCGCAGACTCGACTCCTCACCCAGCATCTCCGCCCCATCGTCGACAATCCGATCGTGGCCGGCACAGGCGAACATGCCTCGACGCGCCAGCACCGCGACGCCTGACAGCCCTTCGGGGAGCGCCAGCCCGGCGAAACGCCCCGGATCCGCATCCGGTCGCAGTTCACAGAGCGCAACGCGATCCCGACCGGAGAGATTTTCGGAGACTACGACAGACGCACACGCGCCGAACCCGGCCCCAAGTTGTTCTCGCAATCGCTGGACGGCTTCAAGCGCGCCGGGACCGAACTGGCCCGTTGGCCCCGCGTCACACAACGCATGCGAGCCCTCCAGAAAGAATCCCATGCGGGGCCCCTGCACGTGCAGCCGCGCGCGAAGCCGGTATCCGGTCTCAGGTGACGGCGCCACCACGACCTGCCGCTCCAGCGGGTGTTTCCCGATCCGACGAAACGTGTCGGCGATGACCTCCGCCTTGATGGTGAGCTGACGGTCGTACTGAATGTGCGAGTAGAGCGCGCCGCCACAGCGCGGGTCCGTCGATGGCGCACGGCGATCGGCGCTGGGCTCGATCACGTGGCGCGTATCAGCCCATGCCACCTGGCCACGCCTGCGGGTGATGACGGCGCGCACGCGCTCGCCTGGCAACGCGCCGGCCACGAACACGACGCGGCCATCGAGACGCGCCAGCATCAGGCCGCCTGACACCGGCCGCTCAACCTCCAGGTCCACCAGAGCCGAATCATCCCTTGATGGCGTCATCAGAACTCCAGTGACGGCAACGCGAGGCGCTCACGCACTGCGCGGTCCACGGTGATCGAGACGGCGCGCAGCCAGGCCTCTGGCGACAGCCGAGTGCGATACGGGGCAAGTTCCTCCTCGGCCTGGACCGTCAACGCCTGCAACTGGTCGGTCGCGATGGCGCGGCGCCCCTGCGCGAGCAGGTCCCGCTCGAGCGGCGCCAATCGTTCCAGCAGCTGTGCCCGCGCGGCGCCACGCGCGCCCGCCAGGTCGTCGCGCAGCGTCGACAGTCCTGCGATCGTGCGACTCACGGCCTCGCGGAACTCGTCGGGATAGTCCAGCCGGCCAGCCAGCCGGCCGAGCCGTTCAATGGCGCGGTCAATGGCTTTCGGCGCCGACCGGCGCTTTGGTCGGCCCCCTGGAGTCACCTGCTCCGTGTCCGGAGCCGCGGTCAGACCCACGGCCCGTCGCCATGCGGCATGCAACTCACGGACGTCGGCCTCGCAGAACTCGATCCGCAGGGGCCGGCGAGACGCCCCGGCTTTGTGGCGCTCCGCCTTCTGTTCGATGCCCCGAAAGACGATGGAGAGCGGGACGCCGTCTTCGGCCCACTGCCTGACAAGCGAGAAGCCCGCCCCAACGACCCGGACCAGATGGCCGCCATTGATACGGGTCAGATGGGCTTCCACCTGGCGACAGTAGTCGGCCACATCAGGCACGGGACAACAACTCCCACACCACATCACCGGCGATCAGTCGTTCGTCTCCCCGGCCTTCGGGCGCGCCCGCGACAGGACCGGCCTGACGCACACGAAGCGCCCCATCGCGATCCACGCCGCAGGCGATCCCCCGGCAGGCGCCGCGCGCATCGGTCCAGCGTACTGGTGAATGGTCGAGACCCGCGCGGCCGAACTGGCGCCACCGGCTCAGCACCGCCTCCGCATCATTGGCACGGAGATTCGCGATCCTCGTCCGCAAGTGCCTGAGGCATGCCACGATCAGATCAGCGCGCTCAGCGGGCACGTCGCACTCTGCAGCCAGCGATGTCGCGCGTCCCGCAACCTCGGGAGGATAGGCAGACCGTTCGAGATTCACGCCGATTCCGACCACCACGACGGCCTGACGTGTGCCAAGAGCCGAGGCTTCACAGAGAATGCCGGCGAGCTTTCGCCAGGGCCGGCCAATGACGAGATCGTTCGGCCATTTCAACTCCACAGGGAGCCCACTGATCTCCGACACGGCTTCGACGACCGCCACACCAGCGGCCATGGTCACCAGTCCCAGGTGCCCCTCCAGGCCGTCGGCTCGCACGACGACCGACAGATACATACCGGCCCCGGGAGGCGAAAACCACGTCCGTCCCCTCCGGCCCCGGCCGGCACGCTGCACATCCGCAAGCACAGCCGTATAGTCAGGCGCCCCCTGTTCGGCCAGCGCCAGTGCCCGGTCGTTTGTTGAATCGACATCGGCAAAGAAGGCGACTGGCGGCAGACCGGACCGCGACAAGGCCGCGGCCACGTCGGCGGGAACCGATTCAGAGGTCATGTTCAGACTTCCGGCAGGGTCTGCGGCGTCAGGTGCACCTCGAGGGGTGCATCGTCTGCCAAATCAAACGTCACCCTGGCGGCGGCCACGTTGCTGCCACCGAGCACATCGCCCCGCATCTGCTCCCATGCCTCCTGGTGTGTGGCAGGCAGACGCATTTCAGCCTCCACCGGCACGCGAAAGCCGAGGTTCAGGGCGGATCGTTCCTCACGAATCCGCCTCGTGACCGCACACGCGCGCATATAGGTGTCGATCTCCCCCGACGTGGCGGCCTCCGGGAGCGAAGTGGCGGGCCACTGGGCCTGATGGATTGAGCCCGTCTGCCACCATGACCACACCTCCTCAGTCACGAACGGCGTGAACGGCGCAAACATCCGCAACACGGCAGACAACGCGATCCGCGACGCACTGATGGCAGACCGAGCGGCCGCATCGTCTGCCTGCCTTCGTCGCTTCACCAGTTCGATGTAGTAGTCGCAGAAGGTCCAGAAGAACGCCTCGATGTCCCGAAGCGCCGCGGCGTAGTCGTAGGCGTCAAGGGAGTCTGTCACCTTCTGTTCGAGCGCCACCAACTCGCCGAGCATCCCGAGATCGATCGGCTCGGTGACCGGACCAATCGGCTCGGTGCGCGCGAGGACGAACTTCGACGCATTCAGCAATTTGATCGCCAGTCGGCGTCCGACCTTCATCTGGCCCGGTTCAAACGCCGTATCGACCCCCGGTCCGCCTTTGGCCGCCCAGTACCGCACCGCGTCCGATCCGTGTTCTTCGAGCAGGGCCATCGGAGTCACGACGTTGCCCTTCGACTTGGACATCTTCTTGCGATCTGGATCCAGCACCCATCCGGAAATCGCCGTGTGCGCCCACGGCAGCATGTCCAGTTCCAGATGCGATCGCAGTACCGTGGAGAACAGCCACGTGCGAATGATGTCGTGGGCCTGAGGGCGCAAGTGCATCGGAAAGGTCTGCTTGAACAGCGCGTCGTCACGGCCGCCCCACCCGCAGACGATGAAGGGCGTCAGTGAGGACGTGGCCCACGTATCCATGACGTCCGGGTCACCGATGAAACCGCCGGGGACACCGCGCTGCGCCGCCGTGAAACCGGCCGGTACGTCAGTGGACGGGTCCACCGGCAGGTCCGCCTCGTCCGGCAGCAGGCGGGCATCAAAATTCGTGGTCCCGTCGTCACGGACTCTGTACCAGACAGGAAACGGCACACCGAAGAACCGCTGCCGGCTGACACACCAGTCGCCGTTCAGACCGTTGACCCAGTTCTCAAACCTGGCACGCATGTATTCAGGGTGCCATTCGAGCGTCCGGCCGCGTTCGAGCAGCGCCTCGCGCTCTGCCATGGTCCTGATGAACCACTGGCGGGATGTGACGATCTCGAGGGGCCGGTCACCCTTTTCAAAGAACTTGACGTGGTGGGTAATGGGACGGGGTTCGCCGAGGAGGTCGCCGCTCTCGCGTAACAACTCGACAATGCGGGCGCGGGCTTTCACGGCTGACTGTCCGGCAAGTTGATCGTAGTGGGTCTGCGCGCGCGCCGGGTCATGGCTCTCCCATCCCTCGGCGCCCCACGTCACGGGACGAAACGCACCATTCGCCTGAACCACCGCGCGCACCGGCAGGCTCAATTCCCGCCACCACGTGACATCGGTGATGTCCCCGAAAGTGCAGATCATCGCCACGCCGCTGCCCTTCTCCGGGTCCGCCAGCGGATGGGCCTTCAGGGGCACCGGGACACCAAACAACGGTGTCACCACTTCCGTGCCGAACAGGGGCTGGTACCGCGGATCATCGGGATGAGCGACCAGCGCCACACACGATGGCAGCAGTTCCGGTCGGGTGGTCTCGACCTCAACGAAGCCTGCATCGGGTCGGGCAAAACGTACCCGATGGTACGCGCCCGGCATTTCGCGATCCTCGAGTTCCGCCTGGGCCACGGCTGTCCGGAAGTCCACGTCCCACAGGGTGGGTGCCTCGAGCTGGTACGCCAGATCGCGCTGTATCAGGCGCAGGAAGGCCAACTGCGACACGCTCCTCGAGGCAGCGCTGATCGTGGCGTAGGTCATCGACCAGTCCACGGACAAGCCGAGATAGCGCCACAGCCGTTCGAACACGGCCTCGTCTTCGGCGGTCAGCCGCTCACACAACTCGACGAAATTGGGCCTCGACACCGAGATCGGCTGCTTGCCGGGTTTCGCCGGAGGAACAAATGCCGGGTCGTACGGCAGGGAGGGATCACACCGCACGCCATAGAAATTCTGCACCCGGCGCTCTGTCGGCAGGCCGTTGTCATCCCATCCCATCGGGTAGAACACGGCCTTGCCACGCATACGCTGATACCGCGCAATGACATCGGTGTGGGTGTACGAAAAGACGTGACCGACGTGGAGCGAACCGCTGACCGTTGGAGGCGGCGTGTCGATGGCGAACACGTCCTCTCTCCTGGCCTGGCGATCAAATCGGTACGCGTGTGCAGCGTCCCATCGGGCGCGCCATTTTTCTTCGAGTCCTTCAAGGACGGGTTTTTCGGGAACCATTCGATTTTCAGCGCGTCTCAGTCTGCGATTTGGTCCGATCGATCTCTTCGCGAATGAGTCGTTCGGCGGTCTCGAGCACAGTCTTGCGGACCAGTTCGTCCGTCATGCGGGTCACAACACGCACGACGACTTCTTCGACGGCGGCCTCGGACAAGGCCGACGCGGCAGCCTTCGGCAGGCGTCCACCCGGGTCGCCCCGTTCGGCCGCCAGGAGCGCGGAAAACACTCTGGCGAGCGACCGTTGTCCGGCCGGCGCTGCGGGCCGTTCTTCATCAGGCGCCGCAGTGGCCGCCGGCAGGACGCCCCCGGAGTCCGATCCCGCGCCACTCGTCGGTTCCTCGTTGGCGGTGCCCGTGTCCACCTGCGTGTCCGTCGCGGCCGCGACCGGCGGAGCCGCCGCGACATCCGGCGTCGAGGCGCCGGGGTCAGAATCCGCCCCGGCCTGCAGGGCCGCTCCGGTCGAGTCCGTGTCCGGTTCCGCCTCGTCGGTGGCCGGCAGGCCGACCTCCTCCGCTGGGGGCGGCACCAGGTGTAACGGCGCGGCGGGCGCTTCGATCGGCGTTGGAGTGGTCTCGGAAGGGCCCCCGCGCCCCTCGGTACGCGGCATGTCCGCCGGCCACAGATTCGTGGCCGGTGTCCCGGCCAGCAATCCACGAACGGCCGCGATCAACTGCCGGGGTTCAAAGGGTTTCACCAGCACCCCGTCGCAGCCTGTGTGACGTGCGCGCTGCTCGTCGATCGGTTCGAACGCACCTGTCAGGAGCAACACCGGCACGTGCGCCAGCGCGGGTGTTCCCTTGACGTGCGCAGCCACCTGATAGCCATTCACATTCGGCATGCCCACATCAGCCAGCACGATATCCGGATTCTCAGCCTCCATGCGGGCGATGGCACTCTCGCCATCGCTGACCGAAATCACGCGGATGCCCTCGTCGGCAAACGTCAACTCAATGACTCGCTGAATCGTGACACTGTCATCGACGAGCAGGAGCGTGGTCATGCCCTCAGACGACCTCCGCCCGAGGGACCACATGCTGGTTGATGAAGTCGACAATACTCTGCATCGGGGTGCCCGGCAGGAAGATGCCCGTGATTCCCATCGCGCGCAACTTGTCCTGATCGACATCGGGAATGATGCCGCCCACGACGACCGTGACGTGTTCGAGTCCCTTTTCCTTGAGGAGGGCCATGACGCGCGGACAGATGTGCATGTGGGCGCCACTGAGGATGGACAGGCCAATCACATCGGCGTCCTCCTGCAGGGCCGCCGCCACGATCATCTCCGGCGTCTGACGCAGTCCGGTGTAGATGACCTCCATGCCGGCATCGCGCAGCGCCCGCGCAATGACTTTCGCGCCGCGATCATGGCCGTCCAGCCCCGGTTTGGCAATCACCACTCGAATAGTTCGCATTAGATCGACGGGACCTCTTCGTATTCGCCCCACACCTCGCGGAGCGCGTCACACATTTCCCCGACTGTGGCATAAGCCCGCACACACTCGAGGAGGGGGTACATCGTGTTGCCGGTGCCTCGGGCCACGTCCTTGAGCGTATCAAGGGCCGCAGCCACCCGCGCGTTGTCCCGCGTCTGCCGCAGTTGGGCGAGCCGGGCCAACTGAAGATCCGACGCCTGATCGTCGATGTACAGAATGGAGATCGGAGCCTCATCGGTGTCCACGAACCCGTTGACACCCACGACCACCTTCTCCTTCTTCTCGACGGCCTGCTGGTAGCGATAGGACGATTCCGCAATTTCGCGTTGCGGAAATCCTGCCTCCACCGCCGCCACCATTCCGCCCATGCGATCGATGGCGTCAAAGTACTTGTAGGCCCCCTCCTCCATGTCGAGCGTCAACCGCTCGACGAAGAAGGACCCGCCGAGCGGATCGACCACGTTGGTCACGCCGCTCTCGCAGGCGATCACCTGCTGTGTCCTCAGCGCGAGGGTGGCGGCCTCCGCCGTGGGCAACGCCAGCGCCTCATCCAGGGAGTTCGTGTGCAGCGAGTTCGTGCCCCCCAGCACGCCGGACAGCGCCTGCAAGGCCGTGCGCACCACGTTGTTGTACGGCTGCTGGGCGGTGAGCGACACGCCGGCCGTCTGGGTATGGAACCGCAACTTCAGCGACCGCTCGCTCTTCGCGCCGAAGCGCTCCCGCATCACGCGCGCCCAGATCTTGCGCGCCGCCCGGTACTTCGCGATCTCCTCGAAGAAGTCCGAGTGCGCATTGAAGAAAAACGACATGCGAGGCACGAAGTCGTCGACGTCAAGGCCCGCGTCGATCCCCCATTGCACGTACTCAATCCCGTCGCGCAGCGTAAACGCCAGTTCCTGAAGCGCCGTCGCGCCGGCCTCGCGGATGTGATACCCACTCACCGATATCGTGTTCCACTTCGGCACGTCCTTCGTGCAGAACTGAAAAATGTCGGTAATCAACCGCATCGAAGGGCGCGGCGGAAAGATGTATTCCTTCTGAGCGATGAATTCCTTCAGGATGTCGTTCTGAATCGTGCCCGACAACGTCTTCCAGTCCGCGCCCTGCTGCTCAGCCACGACCAGGTACATCGCGAAAATCATCGGCGCCGGCGAATTGATCGTCATCGAAGTCGTGATGTCGGCCAGCGTGATCCCCTCGAACAGCCGTTCCATATCGGCCAGGGACATGACCGAGACGCCGCACTTGCCCACCTCCCCCAGCGACAGGGGGTGATCCGGATCGCGCCCCATCAGCGTCGGCAGGTCGAACGCCACACTCAGACCGGTGCCACCGGCCTCCAACAACTGCTTGTATCGCTCGTTGGTCTCTTCCGGCGTTCCAAACCCGGCGAACTGGCGCATCGTCCAGAGCTTGCCGCGATACCCGGTCGGGTGAATCCCACGGGTGTACGGAAACTCTCCAGGCGGCGGCGTGTCGCGCGCCTCATCGAGCTCGCCCACATCGTCGCGCGTGTACAGGCGGTCGATCGGACGACCGGAGATGGTGGTGAACGCCTCGGAGCGCTCGGGTGTCTTCTGAAGGACCGGGGCGAGCACCTCTCGCTCCCACCGAGCTTTGGCGGTCTCGGTCCGGACATCAGCGGCAGCAGACTTCATAGGGCCCAATTATATATGCGACAACGACTTATCGACGCCCTGACGTCCCGCCCCCGACCGTTCAGGATGTCTTCCGGGCGCGGCCTCACGCCGGCCGGCGTGGTGCCTCCGCCAGACACCCCAGGCATCTCGGTCGTCACGCCGGGCAGGCAAGCGGCGCCATCCGCGTGATTGACTTCACTCATGGCACTAGATAATCTCGCTCGATCGGGCCTCCGGCGGCGATCCCGGCCGTAGCGGCTCCTTCCCGGAGTGGTCAATATGTCGTCAGAAAACAATCCCTTCAACGCGATGCTCGAGGAGTTCAGCGGCGCGGCAAAGTTGCTGGCCCTCGACCCTGGCCTGTGGAAGGTCCTGACGCATCCAAAGCGGCAGATCATCGTGTCCTGCCCAGTCATGATGGACAACGGGCAGATCGAGGTCTTCACCGGATACCGGGTGCAATACAACATCACACTGGGTCCGGCGAAGGGCGGCATTCGCTACCACCCGGGTGTCAATCTCGACGAGGTCAAAGCGTTGGCCGCGTGGATGACCTGGAAATGCGCGGTCGCCGGGATTCCATTCGGCGGAGGCAAGGGCGGCATCATCTGTGATCCCACCATGATGTCGCAACGCGAGTTGGAGGCACTGACCCGCCGGTATGTCGGTGAGATTGCCGACGCGATCGGCCCGGACAAGGACGTGCCGGCGCCCGACGTCAATACGAACGCGCAGACCATGGCCTGGATCATGGATACGTACAGCATGCACGTCGGTGTGACCAGCACCGGCGTCGTCACCGGCAAGCCTATCGAGATGGGCGGGTCGCTGGGTCGCCGGGAAGCCACGGGCCGCGGCGTCATGATCACGGCCAGAGAGGCCGCCCGACACCTGGGACTGAACATCGAAGGCGCCACAGTTGCCGTCCAGGGGTTTGGCAACGTCGGATCAGTGTCCGCCGATCTGCTGTCGAGAATCGGCGCAAAGATCGTGGCGGTCACTGACTGGAAGGGCGGGGTACACAACCCCCAGGGCCTCGACGTCACGGCGCTCATCGCCTGGACTGAGCAGCGCCGCACGGTGGCCGGTTTTCCCGGGGGCGACCCGCTGGACCCCGGCAAGATCTTCGAACTGGATGTCGACATCCTCGTTCCCGCGGCGCTGGAGAACCAGATCACGGCGCAGAATCATCACCTGGTCAAGGCCGCACTCATCGTCGAAGGCGCGAACGGCCCGACGACGCCGGAGGCACACAAGGCCTTGCACAACCGGGGTGTGTTCATCGTGCCAGACATTCTCGCCAACGCGGGCGGCGTCACGACGTCATACTTCGAGTGGGTCCAGGACCGGCACGGGTACTTCTGGGAAGAGGACGAGGTGAACGAGCGGCTGGAGCGAAAGATGGTCGCGGCCTTCACCAGTGTGCTCGACACGGCGAGGGACTACAACACCGACATGCGTACGGCTGCCTACATCGTGGCGATCAACAAGGTCGCCACCGTCACACGGCTACGCGGCATGTACGCCTGATCAATCGGCGTCTGTAAACGCCGATCGGAGCATCATGATCGCCGCCACCAGCACGACGACCACGACGAGCCAGCGGACGTAGTAGATGTCCAGCGACGTGAAGATGTAGGCCGCCGCCAGCACACCGGGAATCCCCCCGAGGACCAGTCCCAGTGCCGGCCGCTTCGAATAGGCATGCTTCTGCACGAATCGCGCGCTGGCGACCGGCATCAGGAAGGCGCAGGACCCCATCATGATCGGGAACGCCGCGGCGGCGTTCATCCCCAGCAGGCCCACCAGAATCATGCACGGCGCATACAGGCCGATGCCCAGCGTCATGAGGGCGCCCAACGCAAAATTCCCTGCCAACCCGAGGACGAGCTTGGTGCCCTCGAGGCCGATCGTCCCGACCTCCGTGCCGCTGCCGCCCAGGTTGCGCCAGGCAAACAGCGCCGCCGCCACGAGAAGCGCGCCGCCCATTCCTATCTGGATCTTCCGCTTTGGCCATCCGGCCACAATACTCGCGCCCAGCCACGCCCCTGCCACGGCCGCCAGAATCATCAAGACCAGGGTGAGATGGTCCACTTCGATCGCGGCGGTGTAGATGAACGCCTGGGTGATGGCAGGTATGGTGTGGCCGACGTTGAGCGTGCCCGGCATCAACCGGTCTGGCACCACCTTGAAGAACTTGTAGACCGCCGTCGTCGGGGCGAATGAACCGATCCCCAGCGTGTCGAAAAAATTCGTCACGAACCCGATCGCCAGGCCGGCCACCGTCGGCCCTCCGGGTGACACGGCTTCGGGCGTGACGCCCGGTGTCGACTGTGCCGCGCGCGCGCCGAGGAACCACGCGCCGATGTAGTAAAGGGTGAAAGCGCTCAGGGCCGACTGCAGAGCGAGAAGCGGTGTGAACATGTTGGCCGGGATGCTACCACAGGGGGAACTGGCGGACGTGGCGGAAGTGCGCTCTATCCCGTCACGTGAAACGCCACAAGGACCGTGGGCGAGTCGGGCTGGGCAGACGCAGAGACTTCCAGCAGGTAGTCGCCCGGCGCGATGCCGCCGAGCGACACCTCGGCTTCGCTCCCGCCCCCGGGGCGCGCCGTGACAGGCCACTCCGACATCGCGTCCCCATTGCGATTCAACAACCGCAACACCGGTGCGGCCCCCGCGCCGTACACCTCGAATCTGACCAGCAGCCGCTCGACACGCGAGAAGGTACGATTCGTGACAGGCACCGGCGCCGCGGCCTCTTTCAAGGTCTGAATGTTCCGGGCCGTGCGCCCACGAAACAGCCGCGGCGTGCTGATCGACAACTCCGCGACCGCGAAGTCAGGCACGGTCCATTCCCGAGTGTCGGTATCCAGAGCATCCCCGTCCGCGGTCTCGGCCGAGAGCCTCAACAGCAACGGTCCCGGCGGCGCGGCAAACGTCACCTGACCGACGACGCGTCCGGTAGGGTCCTCCACCTTGGCGACGGGCCCGCGGTGCAACAAGTCTCCGTCCGCGGTGCTGGCGGTCACCGTGACCTGGGCGGGCACGTCACGTCCCGTAGTCCGGAGCGCCTCCCAGACCAGTGTGACGTCGCTGCGACCGGCCTCCCCTCGATCCGCCGCGAGCCAGCTGCGAATCAGCCGCCCGGCCGCGGGCTCCGCGATGGCATCGAAGGCTTTCTCCACTTCGGGCGGGCGCGTGAAGATCGGCTCGGCCGCCCGGGCGACGTCCTCATCGTCGTAGGCCCAGTAGCCAGAGCGCGCCCGCACATCGACGTCACGCCGCTTCACGGTCACCTTGATGGGATGGAACTTCCCGTCGCGCGCGGCTTCGGTCGAGGTGTAGCCCAGCAGGTAGTACGCGCTGCTGTCGCGCAACATCTGTTGGAGCGCGGGCAAGGGATCGTTGCTTCCCACCATCGCGCGTCCGTCCGTGTTGTCGGCGAGGATGTGCAGCACATCCAGTGACTGGGTCAACGCCTGCCGATCAGCGGCATATCCCACCTCGTCGGCCACGCTGAACTCGGACCCGGCCAGGCCACGCGGGTCCAGCGTGTAAATCGATGTGTTGCTGCGGCTCGCCGCCGCGAACACGAGCTTGAGGTCATCCAGCAGGTTCGTCCATTTCGACTGAAGCGCCCGCTGCGCCATCATTTCCGACTCCAGTCCCGTCTGGGGCTGGCCCGGCGACCCGGG
>JAHEFO010000054.1 GCA_024640135.1 Acidobacteriota bacterium | reverse complement strand
CCAGGTCGTGTGCCGAATGGAACCGATCGTTCGGGTCCTTCTCGAGGCAGCGCCGGACGATGCGGTCGAGCGACGACGGCAGATTGGGGCTGATGTCGGCGAACTCGGGCGGATCCTCTTTGAGGATCGCGTTCATCGTCTCGACGTGCGAGTCGCCGCTGAAGGCCCGCTGGCCGGTGAGCATTTCGTAGAGGATGGCCCCGAACGAGAAGATGTCCGTCCGGTGATCGAGCGCGCCGCCCCGCACCTGCTCCGGCGACATGTACCCGACGGTGCCCAGGACCGTGCCCGGCGTCGTATCAGCGGCGATCCTCGTCTCCGCCGCCGACGAGTGTGTCCCGGCCTGAAGGCCGGGACCTCCATCCGGATGGAGCCCCGGGCCTTCAGGCCCGGTGGCCTTGGCGAGGCCGAAGTCGAGGATCTTGACCACGCCGTCGCGGGTGAGGAAGATGTTCTCGGGCTTGATGTCCCGATGGATGATGCCCCGGCCGTGCGCGGCGGCGACGCCGCGGGCGATGTCGACGCCATGTTCGATCGCCTTGCGCGGCGTCAGCGCGCCGTTCGACAGGCGCATCCGCAGCGTCTCGCCTTCGAGCAGCTCCGTTACCGCGTACGTGACGCCGTCGGCGGTGCCGAAGTCGTGAATGGCCAGGATATTCGGGTGCGACAGCGCGGCCACGGCCTGCGCTTCGCGCTCGAAGCGGGCGAGCGCCGCGGGGTCCTGCGCCAGGCTCGCGGGCAGGACTTTGATGGCGACCTCGCGGTTGAGTTTCGCGTCGCGGGCGCGATAGACCTCGCCCATGCCGCCCGCGCCCAGAGGACCGAGGATTTCGTACGAACCGAGGTGGGCGCCAGCCGCGAGAGGCATGTGTGGTGCCAAGTATAATCGGACGCGCCCCGGTGGGCGCCTGAACCCTGTATCATCTCCATCCGTGACGTCGCACGATCGCATCGCCGTCGTTGATTTCGGTGGCCAGTACGCCCACCTGATTGCCACGAAGGTCCGCCGCCAGCGGGTGCTCGCCGAGATCCTGCAGCCGGAGGATCCCGTCGAAGCCTTCGACGGGATGAACGGCATCATTCTCTCCGGCAGCCCGTCACTCGCGTCGGGCGGCGAGGGCGGGTTCAACGCCGCCATCCTCGACATCGACATCCCGATCCTCGGCTTCTGCTTCGGCCACCAGGAGATCGCGAAGCGGTACGGGGGGACGGTGCAGCACTGCAGGAGCGAGTACGGGCCGGCGCGGCTGCAGGTCATCGCCGAGACGCCCGTGTTCGCGGGCCTGCCGGAGCACCAGACCGTCTGGATGAGCCATCAGGACACCGTCGTGTCCGTGGGTGACGGTTTTCGCGAGGTCGGCGTTTCCTACGACCACGACGGCACGGCGCATCGGTACGCTGCCATTGCCGACGAGGCGCGCCGCCGCTACGGGTTCCAGTACCACCCGGAAGTGGACGACACCGAGCACGGCGAAGCGATGATCCGCAATTTCGTGCTGAACGTCTGCGGGTGTCGCGGCGACTGGACGATGGCGCGGCACCTGGACGAACAGCTCGCCCACGTGCGCGAGAGGGTGGGAGCGCGCCGGGTGTTCCTGCTGGCGTCCGGCGGCGTCGATTCGACGGTGTGCGCGCGGCTGCTGGGCGAGGCCCTCGGCCCGGATCAGCTCCATCTGCTGCACGTGGACAACGGCTTCATGCGCAAGGACGAGTCGCGCCTGGTCGTCGAGGAACTGCAGCGCTTCGGCTTGGGTCGCAACCTGCACTTCGTGGACGCGTCGGACCGCTTCCTCTCGTCGCTCGACGGCGTCATCGAGCCGGAACGCAAGCGCCACATCATCGGGGAGACGTTCATCAAGGTGTTCGAGGACGAAATGCGCCGGCTCGATCTCGGCGACATGCTGCTGGCACAGGGCACGATCTATCCCGACACGATTGAAACCGGCGGCACGAAGCGCGCCGACACGATCAAGACGCATCACAACCGCGTGCCCATCATCGAGGACATGATCCGCGCCGGGCGGGTCATCGAGCCGATCAGCGACCTCTACAAGGTCGAGGTGCGTGAGATGGCGGAAGCGCTTGGCATCGCCGACACCCTCGTGTGGCGGCAGCCGTTCCCGGGCCCCGGCCTGGGCGTCCGCCTGCTCTGTTCCGACGGCCGAGCGCCGGAGGGCCACGACCCCGGGCGCACGCAACCGCTGATCGACGCTCAACTGGAGGGCACCGGTCTCGAGGGCCTCCTGCTGCCCGTCCGGTCGGTCGGTGTGAAGGCGGACCTGCGCACCTACGAGCAACCAGTCGTCCTCATGGGAGATGCGCCACACGAGACGCTGCTGTCGGTGGCCGCCCAGATCTACGGTCGCGTGCCTGGGGTGAATCGTTGCGTCCTCGACCTGTCAGGGCGCGGCATCCGGCGCGCCGAACCGCGAGCTGCCGGGGTCACGCGCGCGCGCCTCGACCTGCTGCGCGAGGCCGACGCGATCGTGATGGGCGCCGTCGAGCGGCATGGCCTGCTGCGAAGCATCTGGCAGTTTCCCACCGTGATGCTGCCGCTGGTCATCGATGGCCGCGGCGAAGAGTTGATCATCCTGCGGCCCGTGCAGTCGGAGCGCGGCATGACCGCGCGACCCACGCTCCTGCCCGGCGCGCTCGTCGACGAGATTCGCGGGCCCATCCTGTCGCTGCCGGGCGTGTCCGGTCTGGTGCTGGACCTGACGACCAAGCCGCCCGGCACGATTGAGTGGGAGTAGCGGCCGTCAGACCAGAGTGCGCAGCCACGTCATCGCCGGCGCCACACGGATGCCTTCAGCGGTCTGGTAGTCCTTGGCGCCCCTGGCGTGAATCTGCCACGCCTCACACGTCGGGAACTTGGCCTTCAGGTAGCGCAGCCCAGGATCCACGGCGGCCTCGTCGAGCTTGCACTCCACCATCAAGACCGGCGCCCGGCCCTCGACGACGACGAAGTCCACTTCTCGACGGTCGTGATCGCGGAAGTAACGGAGCTCGAGATCCGCGCCTTCGGTGTCCTGGCGAAAATGCACCCACTTGAGCAGGTGCGAGGCGACGAGGTTCTCGAAGCGCACGCCCGGACTGGCGACGAGCGTCCAGTCCCAGTGATAGTGCTTCTGTTCCTTCTTGACGGCCCGGATGCGCGGCGCGCCAAACGGCGACAATCGAAAGATGGCGTAGAGTCGCTCGAGAATGTCGAGCCAGTTGGCTACGGTCTTGTGCGCCACTTGCAGGTCTTCGCGTATCGCGTTGATCGATAGCGGCGAGCCGGTAAGATCCGGCAGGCGGAGCATCAACAGTTCGAGGTGACCGAGATCCTGCAGGCGTTCCAGGCCGGCGACGTCTTCCCGGATCAGACGGGTGCGATAGTCGCGTGACCAGCGCCGGGCCTCCACGTCCGAGCCGCCCCAATACGGCTCCGGGAACCCGCCGAGCGTGAGGAGGTCGTTGAGCTCGGTCGCGGACGTCAGCCGAAGTTCGGCCACCGAAAACGGGTGGAGCCGCAGCAAGTGGTACCGTCCCTGGAGGGAGTCGCCGCCAAACCGGTAGAAGTCGAGACGGGCGCTGCCGGTCACCAGAATCTGCTGGCCCGCCGGCCGCTTATCGAAGAGTCCCTTGAGATAGTTTCGCCACTGGCGGTACTTGTGCAGTTCGTCGAACACCCAGAGCTTCGACGCCGGCAGCCGCCGCTGGAGGATGCGCTCGCGATCCTCGGGATCGTCCCAGGTGAGATATCCCGCGGGTGCACCCTTGAGCGTCCGCGCCATGGTGGTTTTGCCGACCTGGCGTGGCCCGGCGACAAAGACCATCTTCCTTGCCAGGTCTTGCCGGACCTGGGGCAGCAGGTACCGCTGGCGCGAAGGCATGAAGCCACGGTATTAGTATTTTCACCATGTGTCAAATATGCAAGTGAGTATTTTGGATATTCATGGAAATAACAAGGCTCCCGGCATGGCCGCATCCATGACTGGGGGCACGACGATGGAGCCGGCGCACCTCTGCGGTAAGATACGCGCACTCTCCTATGATCGGCACCACACTCGGCCACTATCGAATACTGCGTCTCATCGGCAAAGGCGGGATGGGCGAGGTCTACGCCGCCGAAGATCAGACGCTGGATCGCACCGTCGCACTCAAGGTTCTGCCCGCGGCCCTGGCCGCCAACCTCGCCGACCTCGAACGTTTCGAGCGGGAAGCGAAGGCGGTGGCGGCGCTGAATCATCCGGGCATCGTCACCGTGCATTCGTTCGAGAAGGCCGGCGACGTGCACTTCATCACCATGGAACTGGTGGACGGCGAGCCGCTGTCCTCCACGATCCCGGCCGGTGGGCTTGCCTTCGACAAGTTGCTCGGCATGGCGGAAGAGATTGCCGACGCGGTCAGCGCGGCTCACGATCGCGGGATCGTCCATCGCGATCTCAAGCCCGCCAACGTGCTCGTGACGCCGAACGGGCACGTGAAGATTCTGGACTTCGGCCTCGCGAAACTTCACGAGCCGGAAGGCCTGGCCGACGAGCAGCCCACGCGGCAACTGACCGGCGAGGGCAAGATCGTCGGCACCGTGGCCTACATGTCGCCGGAGCAGGCCGAGGGGCGGCCGGTGGACCACCGCACGGACATCTTCTCGCTGGGTGTTCTGCTGTACGAAATGAGCACGGGGCAGCGGCCGTTTCAGGGCGACACCAGCATGTCGGTGCTGTCGGCCGTGCTCAAGGACCAGCCTCGTCCGGCCAGCGAGGTCAACCCGGCCCTGCCGGGCGCGTTTGCCCGACTGATCAAGACGTGCCTGCGCAAGGATCCGGAACGCCGCTACCAGAGCGCGAAGGATTTGCGGAATGACTTGCAGACCCTCAAAGAGGAGCTGGACTCCGGCGAGCTGACTCGCCCGGCGTTCACCACGGCGGCCGCCGCGCCAGCCCGCTGGTGGCCGCTGGCGGCCGGAGTGCTGGGTGTCGTCGCCATCGTCGCACTGGTGGCCGCCCTCTGGCGCCCTGACTCCAGCGTTGAACCCGTGCCGGCGCTGCAGCACCTCCAGCTCACGTCGGCGGGCGGACCCGAGGCGGGGCCGTCGCTGTCTCCTGATGGCAAGTGGTTCGTTTTTGTGTCTGAGGCGGACGGGAATCCAGACATCTACCTGCAGAGCGTGAGCGGACAGACGACGATCAACCTCACCGGAGACTCGCCCGCCGCAGACTACGCACCGGCATTCTCGCCTGACGGTGAGCGCATCGCCTTTCGTTCCGAACGCGACGGCGGCGGCATTTTCGTGATGGGCCGGACGGGCGAAGCGCCCCGGCGGGTCACGTCGGAAGGGTTCGACCCCGCCTGGTCGCCGGACGGCAGCCAACTGGTGTACGCCACGGCCTTCTTCACTATCGCGACGAGCAAGGGCAGCCTCAGCCAATTGCGCCGCGTCCAGGTTGACACCGGACAGGTGACGGCCCTGACAGAAACGGACGCGGCGAATCCCGCATGGTCCCCGAACGGGCGCTTTATCGCGTTCTGGGGCCTCGGCCGGACGGTGGGGGGATCTGAGACGTCGAGTATCAGAGACCTGTGGGTCATGCCCGCGTCAGGCGGCGAGCCGTGGCGCGTTACCGACGATCCGGCCGTCGACTGGAGTCCGATGTGGAATGCGGACGGCTCATTCCTGTATTACGTCAGCGATCGGGGCGGCAGCATGAATCTGTGGCGCCTGCCGATGCATCCCGACACTGGAGTGCCGGCAGGCAACGTCCAGCCCGTGACGACCCCGGCCGGCTACGTGGGACTCGCCCACATGTCCGCGAACGGCACGCACGTGGTGTACGAGGCGCGAACCGCGAACGTAAACATCTACCGCGCGCCGTTCGACGCGGCGCGCGGGACCATTGGAGCTCCGGCCGCGGTCACGACCGGATCGCGAGCCTTCCGATTCGTCGATCCATCCCCCGACGGCAAGCTGCTGGTGCTTGGCACGGGATTCCTGCAACAGGAAGACCTGTTCATCAGCGCCATCGACGGATCAGGTCTGCGACAGCTCACGACCGATGCGTTCTACGATCGCTGGCCGCAATGGTCGCCCGACAGCACGCTTGCGGCGTTCTACTCGAATCGCAGCGGGAAGTACGAAATCTGGACGACGACGACGGGCGGGCAGCTCAGCCAGATCACCGATGCCGCGGATTTCTCTGCCCTGTACCCGCGCTGGTCCCCTGATGGCACCCGGATGACGTTCACCGACATCACGAACCAGCGGGCCGTTGTTATCTTCGACCCTCGAAAGCCCTGGAAGGACCAGACGCCCGACGTGCTTCCCGCGCCAACGGGGGAGGGATCCTATCTCGGCGGGGCCTTTCTGCAGTGGTCATCCGACTCGACGAAACTCGCCGGATCCGTGAATGGAACCGTGATGATCTACGACATGGGGACCCGGCAGTACAAGTCCGTCGGCGACGTGCAAGGCCCGGTGTACGCCTGGCTGAAGGACGGACGCCTGTTCGTTGGTCCAGGGGAGGCGCCCAGCCTGCTGGATCCGGCGACGGGAAGCGTGCGAGCTCTGTCGGTGCAGGGGGCGGGTGCCGAAGTGCCGAGCGACGGGTACCGGCTCAGCCACGACGAGCGCGCTGTGTACTTCCCGGTGAGCCGGAACGAGAGCGACATCTGGCTCGTGGAACTGGGCCCGCCCTCACCGGGACGCTGAGGACCGACTCGCGGCCACGCCGTTCAGAACCTGACCACGACCCGGTCGCCTTGATACAACACGTCTTGCGACCTGCCGTTCGGCAGCGTCACCCGGAACGCGCGGTCGCTGCCCACGTCCGTGGCGTCGCGTGGCGTCCCCGGTTCGAGTATGAGCTGGCGGGTGCGCTCGTTCCACGTGATCCTGATCCAGCTTCCGCGATTGGCCAGGTACTCCTGACTGGAGCCGTCGTCGTCATACAACGTGAACTCGCCGTTGGCGCCGGGATAGACGCGCAGCGTCGTGGGCTCGGTGACGGGCTCACCGGTGTATTGCCGCACGGGATCGACCGGGATGATGGCGCCTGCGCGCACATAGATGGGCATGGTGGCCAGATCGACCGTCCGGGAGACGGTGCGGCCGCCGGCCACGCGGATGTTGGTCCACCAGTCGTACCAGTTGCCCGCGGGCAGATAGACGTCGCGTTCCGTTGCACCCTTCGTGTACACCGGCGCCACCAGGAGGTCGCGACCCCAGAGGTATTCCGTGCTCATGCCGCGAGCCTGGGCATCATCCGAATAGTGGAGCCAGAGCGCGCGCATGAGCGGCAGGCCCAGATCGCGGGCTTCGCGCGCCAGCGTGTAGGTGTACGGCATCAGTTGGTAACGCAGTTCGGCGTACTTGCGGGCCACGGGTTCGATGGCCGGGTTGTTGAGCTCTGAAGGCAGCAGGTTGCGGCGGTCGCCCTCGGGAGGGGCGGTATTGTTGTTGCCGAACTCGAGCGGCCCGAAATCGTCCAGGCCCCATCCCCAGGGCAGACGCGTGTGCCAGACCCGGCCGTGCGATCGGAACGACCCGCAGAAGGCGGCGAATTGAAACCAGCGCGCGTAGAGTTCGCCGGTGAGTTCATTGTTCGGATAGAAGCCGCCGATGTCCGAACCCCAGTACGGACCGATGCTCAATGAGTAGTTGAGGCCGACGGCGATTTGCGCTTCCAGCGTCTTCCACGAGGTCTCGGTGTCACCCGACCACACCCAGCCGCCCCACTGCGCGATGCCGGGGAAGCCGTTGCGCTGGAGACTCCAGGGTCTGACGTCGGGCGTGGTCGAGAGGGAGCCCTGGTAATAGAGACGATGGCGTGTGATCCGCTCGAACAGGTTGAACCAGTCGCCCTCGTCCGGCCAGAACGCGTCGATACCGGCCTTGACGAGCGGGACGTGCTCCTGCCAGTAACTCTGGAGGTTGGAGTCGTTGATGGTCGGGAGCTTGTCGCGATCCCACGGAACCATGTGCACGACCACCTTGACGTTGCGCGCGTGCATGTCCGCCAGGACGGAGGCGGGCTCACGCGTGAAGACGTCCGGGTTGAAGTCGAAGGACGGCTGACGGGTATTCCATCCGCGGGGCGCGAAACCGGTTCCCAGATAGATGACCGCGTCGAGCGGGATACGTTTCGACCGGAACGTATCGATAATGCCCAGCATCTGTTTGTCGTCTTCCAGCGTGCGATGCGACTGCATGTAGCCCAGCGCCCATTTCGGCGGCATGGCGGCCGGGCCGGTAATGGCGGAGAAGTCCTTGAGCGCGGCGGCGGGATCGTGCGCGTCGAACACGAACACGTCGAACAGGCCGGGCACCACCTGGTCAATCGGCGGCAGGCCCTTGCCGAGCGCCTGCTGCTGGTTGCCCTGCGTCTGCGGCGCGCGCTCGGCCTCGGTCGGCTCCCACGGCAGGAAGGTCCCGCGCTCCGGGTCGCGCATGTCGACCTGCACCCACGGCGTCGCCACGAACAGACCCCACCCGCGGGTGCCGAGCAGCATTGCCGCCGGGTTGCGCGACCCGTACATGTCGCTTTGCCACCGCGGTTCCATGGTGTCGAGGGCGCCGCGGCGGTCGAATTGCACCGGCTGTTCGCGCCAGGGGGTTCCCCTCGCGGGCCGCGGGCCGCCTTCGCCCATTCCCAGGACCGGGGATTCGTCGAGCGCAAACGTCAACGTGCCGTCGGGCTCGAACACCAGCTTCTGCACCAATTCGTCCGCGATGTTCGTGACGGTGACGGTCAGGGGGGACGGACTCACCTCCACGCGAAGGCGGCCGACGGGCTGCTGGAGGGGTTTGGACAGGCTTCGAAGACTGATGACCGGCTCAGGGTAGGCGCGGTCCACGACGGCCGGCGTCGCGGGGAAGTCAGCCTCAAAACTGACGGGCTTGAGCGTGACGCGGATGGCCCGGTCGCCCGCCGCCCGGATGTGAAGTTCGGCAGGCTGACCTGCCGTGGTGAGCACGTCTGTGGGCTGTGTGGTCGCGCCCTGGAGGAGTACGATGACAGCAAGCGCGTAGAGAAACTTCATGGTTACCGTGCTGTATACCACAGCGTACCCGCCAGGCCGATGCTACCGCCTATCAGGAACGTGGCGTCCGGGCCGATCGCCGTCCACAGGAGCGCGGCCACCAGTGGCGCGGGACAAAACGCGAAGGAGCGAAGTCCCCAGTACAGGCCGACCGCTCGCGCTCGAACCTCCGGCGGAAACCCCGTCGAGATGAGCGCCTTGCGGGCGGGTTCGCCCAGTTCGCGCAGGCCGTTGACCATGTACGCCACCACGAGGCCGGCAATGACCGGCAGCCCCAGAGAGGCGCACGCCTTCGGCAGCAGGACCAGGAGAATGGGAAACAGGGAAAAAAGCAGGAAGGTGGTCCCGATGAACGGGCGCGGTGACGGCGATCGATCCACCCACTTCGCGATGGGGATGTAGGTGGCCAGCGCCGTCGTTGCCATCAGCGCCAGCAGCCAGCCCGCCGTCGCGGTCGCCGTTCCGTCAGTCCATCCCCACTCCGTCGTCAGCAACGAGACGACATACAGCACCGCGAAGTCTCGCGCGAACCAATCGCCCCATCGAATGAAGATCTCCGCGGTCAGGAGTTGTTTCAGCTCGGGCGGCATGGTCTTCAGAATGAGCCGGAACGGGACGTGGACGGGCTCGGGCTTCGGGCGGAGCCGCCTGGTGAGCGCCAACTGCAGGATCACGGCCAGGCCCACCAGCCCGAACGCCAGGGTGAGGTTGAGCCAGTAGCCCACCAGCCCGAAGACCATGCCGCCGATCACCGGTCCGATGATCTTGGGCAGCCGTTTCTGGATGCTCTGCATCGCGAACGCGATGGTGCGACGTTCCTTCCGCACTTCGCTGCCAATGACATCGAAGGTCGCCGGCACCGACAGCGGTTCCCAATTGGTCATCAGGAGCGCGCCGCAGACGATGGGCCACGGGCCCGTACCGACGAGCATGATCGTAAAGCCCAGTGCCATCGGGACGGCTGAAACCGCCAACGCCACCCGAGGACCAAGTCGGTGCGCGATGCTGCCTCCAGCGATGTATCCGAAGCCTTCCAGAAGGTTCTTCGCCATACCGACGATGCCGATATAGGTGGCGGCTTCCAGCACCGCGCCGGCCGCGTCAGCCGCGGTGGCCTGATCTCTCAAGTGGAGCGACAGGAAATTGCTCCAGATTTCCTCGCTGAGCCCAAGGCATCCGATCACCGCCAGAATCGCCAGAGCCGGCCGGTTGAGACCGAGCCAGTCTGCCGTGCGCGCGATCAGGGGCGGCCGGGTCACAGCTGAGGAACGGTCATTCGAAGCGGAGGGCCTCGATCGGGTCCAGTCCGGCAGCCACGCGAGCCGGATAGTACCCGAAGAAGACGCCGATGCCGGCGGCGACGCCGAAGGAGAGGAGGATGGCGTCGGATGAGACGACGGCGGGCCAGTCGCGATACCACTTGACGAACTCGGCCGCACCGAACCCTGCGGCGATCCCGATGCCGCCGCCCACCAGGCTGATCAGCAGCGCCTCGACCAGGAACTGCTGCAGCACGTCTGACCCTCGAGCGCCGATGGCGAGTCGCAGCCCGATCT
Source organism: Acidobacteriota bacterium (assembly GCA_024640135.1). GTDB lineage: Bacteria > Acidobacteriota > Vicinamibacteria > Vicinamibacterales > SCN-69-37 > SYFT01. The sequence continues at coordinate 8,038 of JAHEFO010000054.1, read as the reverse complement.
CGCGCGTGCGCTCGGTCACCGAGACCAGCATGATGTTCATGATACCGATACCGCCGACGAGCAGTGAGACGCCGGCGATGGCGGCCAGCAGCGACGTCAGCGTGCCCGTGGTGGCCGTGCGCATGGCCACCATGTCGTCCTGGGTCTCCACGCGGAAATCATCCTCCTCGCCGAGCGCGAGGTTGTGCCGTTCGTGCAGCAGGTTCCTGATCTCGGTCGCGGCCTGTGGAATCTTGTCGCCCGATCCGGCCGCCGCCGCGATGTACTGCAGATACGGCGTGCCGGTGATCTTCTTCTGCACCGTCGTATACGGCATGAAGATCTGCTCATCCTGGTTCTGACCGCTCGACGAGGCGCCCTTTGGCGCCATCACCCCGATGATCTTGACCAGATGGTTCCGGATGCGCACGATTTCACCGGTCGGATCCACATCGGGGCCGAACAGCAGATCCGCGACGCTGACGCCGAGCGTGGCGACTTTGGCGGCCGCGCCCACATCCTGCTCGGTAAAGAAGGAGCCGTACTTCATCGGCCACGACTTGACCATCACGTAGTCGGCGCTTGCGCCCACAATCGGGCTGTTCGAGTTCTGGCTGGCGGCAATGATCTGCTGGCGAGTCTGCACGCCTTCGCTGACGTACGGGACATTCGGCAGGTCGCGGAGGGCTTCGGCGTCCTCGACGGTCAGGCGCGACGAGGTGCCGCTGCCCAGGCGCACGCCGCCGCTCGTGGCAGCGCCGGGGAAGACCGCGATCATGTTCGTGCCCGCGCCGCGGATCTGTTCCTCAATCACGGCCTGGGCGCCGTTGCCGAGGGCCACCATGGTGATGACCGCCGCCACGCCGATAATCATGCCCAGCATGGTCAGCATCGTCCGCATCTTGTTGCGGTTGAGCGCCTTCAGGGCAATACGCAGAATCATCAGGATGGACATGTGCGAAACGACATTCTACGCCTGTCGGCGCACATGTGGGACTCCATCCGCCGGAGGACGATACAATCTGGGCTCAGGCGACCTGGGGGGCGCGACCGATGACACTGACACGTCGATCATTTCTGGGAACCGCCGGACTGGCCGGCGTGGCGCTGGCCGGCACCAGGGGGCTGACTGCGGAGACGCTCGAGGCCGTGCAGGACACCCTGCGCCGGCCATCTGGCCCTGCCGATGTGGTGGCGCGCGACGAAGCCTACTGGCGTCGCGTGGCCGGAGCCTACAAAGTGTCACCGGACTTCACCAACATGGAGGCCGGCTACTTCGGCATGATGGCCGCGCCGGTGCTGGCCGAGTATCACCGGCAGATCGATCGCGTGAACCTGCAGAGCTCCTACTACGCGCGACGGCAGTGGAGTGCTGAGGCGGAGGCCGCCCGCGCACGCACGGCGGAGTTTCTGGGCGCGGCGCCCGGTGAAATCGTCCTGACCCGCGGCGCCACCGAGGCGCTTCAGCGCCTGATCGTGCAGTACAACAAGCTCGAGCCGGGTGATGTGGTGATGTACGCGGACCTCGACTATGGCGCGATGCAGCTCGCGATGAACTCCCTGGTCGAACGGCGCGGCGCGGTCCTGGCGCAGTTCAACATTCCCGAGCCCGCCACGCGCGACAACGTGCTGGCGGCCTACGACACCGCGCTCAAGGCCAACCCGCGCGTGAAGCTGCTGCTCCTGACGCATCTCAACAACAAGACCGGTCTCGTCATTCCGGTCAAGGACATTGTCGCGATGGCGCGCGCCCGCGGCGCCGATTCGATCGTGGACGCCGCGCATTCGTTCGGGCAGATGGACCTCAAGCTCGACGACATGGGCGCGGACTTCGTCGGCTGCAACCTGCACAAGTGGATAGGCGCGCCCGTGGGCATCGGCGTCATGTACATCAAGGCAGGCCGGCTGGGCGACATCGACCGGATGCTGGGTGACGATGGATCCGAGGCGCGCATCGAGAGCCGGCTGCACACCGGCACGACGAATTTCGCAACAACCCTGACCGTGCCGGCCGCCATTGATTTCCATGACGCCGTCGGGGCCGCCTACAAGCCGGCGCGCATCAGATATCTGCGCGACCGGTGGGTGAATGCGGTGCGGCGCACTCCGGGTGTCGACATCCTCACCCCGGACGATCGAGACATGGTCGCGGGCATCACGTCATTCCGCATTCGAGGCCGGGGCAGCCGGGAAGACAACCAGGCCGTGGCCGCCGAGTTGCTCGACCGCTACAAGCTGTTCACCGTTTGGCGGACGGGGCTGTCTCAAGGCGACTGTGTCCGGGTTACACCGTCGCTCTACAACACGCCGGCCGATGCCGATCGGCTGGCTGAGGCCCTCACGGCGATCGCCAGGCGCTGACGGGACCGGGGATAGAATTACCGCATCCATGTCGCTGACTCCAGGCGCCCGTCTCGCCCCTCGACCCACTCAGGGCGACCTTGAGCCAGGTCGAAAGGTCGGGCCGTATGAAATTGTGTCGCTGCTCGGCGAAGGCGGGATGGGCCAGGTCTATCGGGCGCTCGATACCAAGCTCAATCGAGACGTCGCCATCAAGGTCCTGCCCGAGGAGTTCGCGAGCGACGGAGATCGGCTGGCGCGCTTCACGCGCGAGGCGCAGACACTGGCTGCGCTGAACCATCCCAACATTGCGGCGATTTACGGGATCGAAGAGAGCGTGATCTCTGATGGAGCCCCGGGTCTTCAGACCCGGGGAACGCCGACCCGCGCCCTGGTCATGGAACTGGTCGAGGGCAAGGACCTGGCGGTGCTGATTGTTGGAGCTCCGGGGCGTTCCGATGGAGCCCCGGGTCTTCAGACCCGGGGAACCCCCGGACCTGAAGGTCCGGGGCTCCGTGGAGGAAGCGGACGCCGGGGAATTCCTCTCGACGAGGCGCTGGCGATTGCCCGCCAGATTGCCGACGCCCTGGAAGCCGCGCACGAGCAGGGCATCATCCATCGTGATCTCAAGCCTGCCAACGTCATGGTGCGGCCAGATGGCATGGTCAAGGTGCTCGACTTCGGTTTGGCCAAGGCCATGGACTCCGGACCCGGGACCCAGGACCCGAGCAACTCCCCCACACTGACGGCGCGGAGCACGCAGGTGGGAATGGTCATCGGGACGGCCGCCTACATGGCGCCCGAGCAGGCGCGCGGCAAGGCCGTGGATCGTCGCGCGGATATCTGGGCCTTCGGCGTCGTGTTGTACGAGATGTTGACCGGCCGTCGTGCCTTTGAAGGTGAGGACATATCAATTACGCTCGCCAGCGTCCTGAAGGAGGACGTGGACTGGCAGGCGCTGCCGGATGGCCTGCCGATAGCGGTGCGCCGATTGCTGCGGCGGTGCCTGGAGAAGGATCCGCGCCAGCGCCTGAGCGCCATTGGTGATGCCCGGCTGGAGCTCGACGAGCGCGATCCGATCGTCGGGCTTTCAGGGGCCGACCCTGTGTTGGAGAAGCCGACGTTGTGGTCGCGGCTGTGGCCGGCGGCTGTCGCCGTCGTGCTCACGGCGGGGATAGCCGCGGCATGGGGGGCCTTCGCCACGACTGACGTGCGCGGGCCCGTCACGCGATTGGCGATCTTGCCTCCTCCCGGCGCGGACGTGTACCCGGATTCGGACCAGGTGAGTATCTCTCCCGACGGCACGATGGTGGTGTACGTCGTCGGCACTCCCACGCAGGCGAAATCCCAGTTGTGGGTCCGATCACTCGACTCGGCATCGGCGCGTCGTTTGGAAGAGGGAGACAACGCCTTCCTCCCGTTCTGGTCACCCGACAGCCGCCGAATCGGGTTCTTCACCAGTGACAAGCTGATCACGATCGCGTCGGCAGGTGGTCGCGCGGACGTGCTCAGTGACGCACCTGATGCCAGGGGCGGCGCCTGGAATGCGTCAAACGACATCGTCTTTGCGCCTGATAGCAACGGACCCTTGTACCGCATCGCGGCCAGTGGAGGCGCGCCAGTGCCCGTGACGAGTCTCGACGCGGACAAGAAGGAGTCCTCACACCGCTATCCGGTGTTCCTGCCCGATGGCGATCACTTTCTGTTTGCCGCGCTTCCTGCCCGGGCGGGCAAGTTCGACATCTATGTCGGCTCGATAAGCCAGCCTTCGCGGACATTCGTTGGTTCGCTGGAGAGCGCTCCGGTGTATGCCGATCCCGGGTGGCTGCTGTACGCACGTCGGGGCGTGCTCGTGGCACAGCCGTTCGATGCTGATGTGATGACCCTGACAGGCGACCCCGTGCCGCTGGACGACGAACCCGTGAGCATCATGGACCCGGCCCTGTCGTGGACCGGCAGCACCGCGGCGTCGGTTTCCAGGACCGGTTCTCTGGTCTACTTTTCGTCTGCATCCACGAGAACCTTGGCCAAGTGGTATGACGCGAACGGCCTCGAGGTCGGCACGCTCGAGCTGCCGCCAGGGCACTACGATTCGGCAACCATTTCGCCGGATGGGACGCGGGCGGTTCTGGTGCGATCGGAATCGCCGTCAGAGTCATCGCAGTGGCTGGCGGATCTGGAGCGCGGCGGGGCCTCCTCGTTCGCGGCGGGGCCGGGCAGGAATGATGCGCCCGTCTGGTCGCCAGACGGACGGCAGGTCGTGTTTGCCGCGGATCGTGATGGACCCCAGAACATCTACGTGAAGATGGTGGACGACCGCTCACCGGAACGGCTGCTTCACGCGTCTGACATCCTGTTCAAATGGCCCACCCACTGGTCGGCTGACGGGAAGTGGATTATTCTGGCGCAACTCGACCGCGACACCGCTCATAACCTCTGGCGCCTGCCGGCGTCTGGTGAGGGCGATCTGGCAGCGCTCGTGCGCGGGCCACAGCTTGACAGGGATGGCGCCGTGTCGCCGGACGGCCGCTGGCTGGCGTACGCGTCGGACGAGACCGGGCGTTTTGAAGTGTATGTCCAGTCGTTCCCCGAGCCCGGCCGCCGCGTGCAGGCGTCCCGGCAGGGCGCACTGACGAAAAGTTGGTGGACGGAAGACTCCCGGCAGTTGATGTTCCTCGACCTCGAAAACCGTTTATGGCGTGTTGATCTGGAATCGGGAGCCGGTCCCCAACTGGGCGCGCCGAAGCAGATCGCGGTGTTTCCCTCGAGTGTGATCTCGATCGACGCGATGCCAGACCGGCGCCGGTTTCTGGGCATCGAGCCCGAGTCCACCGGCGTCGGATCGATCACGGTGGTCCAGAACTGGCGCGTGGCGCTCGACAAAGCGCGGTAGGACGCATGGCCGGACCGAGACGGGTCCGGCGCTACCAGATCGTTCGAACTGTCCCGGACTCCCGAATTGCGCTGTCACGCGTCACCAGGGCCAGGCTCAGGTCTCGGGCGCTGGCCACGATCAGCGCATCGAAGGGATCGCGCGTGAAGCGGAGATCATCGGCATCGAAGACCTGGCTGGCGTCGAGCGCGTGGGGCTGATAGGCCGGGTTGCTGAACAGGTCCGCGAAGAAGTCGCGCACCGGGCGATGCAGGTTGATCCGGACCGCGCGTGCCAGCAATCCCACCTCCCAGATCACGGCCGCCGGCACGTAGATGATCGTGTCGCCGCGCTCGGCGGCCGCGAACGCCGCCCGTGCCTTCGGACCGAGGACGCCGCCCCCCGCCGCATGGAGGACCAGCGCGTGGGTGTCGGTGACCAGCGCGTTGTCAGCCACGACGAGGCTTCCGCTTCCTGGGGGCAGGGGAACCGCCGGCTGCCGGGCCCGCCTCCCGTGCCAGGAGCGGCCGGCTGAGGGACGCCGCCAAAATGGCCTGCAGGTACGCATCGGCGTGTTCCAGCGTGGGATCGTCGGGCGCGATGTCGATCGTGCCGGCGACCGACCGCGCGGCGACGGCGCCAAGGCCGCCGGTCCGAGCCGCGGTAATCACGTCGTCCAGGGCTTCACTCAGGCTCCGGCTCTTGGTGGCCGTTGCCCGCCCCTTCAGCCAGAGCAGATTGTGCTCGTCGAGGGTAACGGAAAGAGGCTTCTTTGGCATAAACATACGATAACGCGTAATTGATGCCTTTCGAAGACGGGCGTGCCGCGGCGGCCGCCGTGGCACGCCTCGCATCAGCGCGACTGGGACATGGCCGCGAGCGCCTGTTGCGCCGCGCGCTGGCCCTGCGCCATCGCGCCGGTCGCGCTCTGGTGACCGCCCAGTTCGGAGTGGCCGATGCTGATGCGGCCGTAGCCCTTCGCCACCACTTCGCGCGCCGGCGGCCGGCCGTCAGTGCCGTAGTAGAAGCCCGGTGGCTGCACCACGCGCGCATGCCCCCATCGATTGAGGATGATCCCGGCGATGTCGCGTTCTACGTTGAAGCCAGCGCGTCCGAACATCTGCGTCATCCGCCGGCGAATCAGCCGCTCGTAGTCCGCGTAGCTGGTCTCCATCAGCCGCTTGCGTCCGCTTGATACCTGCTCCGCCATCGTCTTGCCCGGTGCGTACAGACCCATGTAGAAGGTCAGCACGGTTGGATCACCAGGGCGCATCGGCGCCATCGTGGCGCCCGCGGTCATGGGCCGTCTGATGTTGCAGGAGAACCCGAACTCATCGTCGAACCACCGTACGCACGGTGCGCCCAGCGCGTGCAGGAAACGCCAGTTCGTGAGCGCCACATTCACGACCAGCGCCGGCGCGTGCTGGAACATTGCGTATGCCTGCACCATGTCCTGCGGCATGTCTGCCAGCACCGCCCGCGACATGCCCCCGCCCGACGCCATGACCACCGCGCGCGACCTCAGCTGATACGGCTTGCCGTCCTTCTCATACGCCACGAGCACGTGTTCGCCATCGGTGGCCGACTGCGCGTGCTGGACGCGAACAACGGTGGCGCCAAGCCGGATCCGCACGGCCTGACCATTGCGGTCGAGCGCAGGGGCATTGACGCGGCCGTTGAAGACGCCTTCGAATCCAGGCGCGCCGGAGATTCCGCCGGGTATCAGGTGCTTCACGAAATGGCGGGCGAGGGTCGAGTTGCCACCGGGGAATGATTGCGGCAGCGGGCCGGTTTGGGAGCGCACCCGTCCCACAGCCGGCATGCCAATTTGCGCCGCGGCGAAGGCCGACACGGCATCCGGCCCTGCGCCATTGATCAGTCCGACGATGGGCGCGGCGAACTTCGTGACCTCCGGGCTGAGTCCCAGGACGCCTTCGAGGTACGCGGCATAGGTCATCGTGTCCAGCCGGCGCCGGAATTCGTCGGACGTCTCGGCGCTCGTCCGGCGCCACCGAAGCAGGTCGGCCCTGACCGCCGGAGAAAACGGCGTGTCAGCCAGGTCGTTCCTCCAGATGTTCCTGAGCCAGGTGGGCGTTCTGGCGCCGCTGGTTTCATCGAAGTAGTATCCGACGTCCACCTGCGACTCGTTCACGCCGTCCATGTGCGCGTAGTTGTCGAGCGGGATACTTAGTCCGCCGGCTGACGCATCGACCTCCTGGTACTCGAACGAGCGGGGCAGACCGAAGTCCGTCCAGGCTTGGCTGGCGATGGAGGTCGAACTCTCGCGGGGCACCCCGAATTGATTGGACGCCTGCGGCCCGACAAGCCGGACGCCATTGACCGTGAATTCGTTCTGCTTGGCGCCGCCGCCGAAGATCGGGTGATTCTCGAGAACCAGGCAGGTTGCCTTCCGCTCGGTGTCCCTGGCGACGGTGTACGCCGCCGCCAGTCCCGCGATTCCGCCCCCGACGACCACGACATCGTAGAGTTCACCGGTGTCGATGGTGCCGGTGGGAAGCGCGGTATAGACGCCGTCGCGCACCCGATGCGCCGCATCCAGCACCGGCTTCGTGTTGCCGTTGGACCTGGCGTAGTCACCCACTCCGGCGTATCCCGTCCACGTGTCGCCGGCGGCCGGCGGTGCCGCCTGCGGCGTGTCCGGAAAAGCCCACGCCGGCGCCGCACGTGCCAGGAGCGCGCCACCGACGCCGAGCAGCGTGGTGTTGAGGAAGTCCTTGCGCGTGATCCGCGTGTGCAGGCCCAGGTCCCGGTCTTCAGACATGCGGCGAGTATACGCGCGCCCGGCAGGTTGTCGCGCAGGCTGCCAACTCCGCGCACGCAGAACCC
>JAHEFO010000053.1 GCA_024640135.1 Acidobacteriota bacterium | reverse complement strand
GTGATGCCCCCGCGTTTTCGCTTTCCGGATGAGCCTCGGCCCGCGTGGCGCGCGATGCGGGTCAATCCAGCGGAGGGTCTCAGGGCCGAATAGGGCTCTGTCCAGGCGCCACAAGCGCAATGATGTCGTACGCCACACGAAGCAGACTCCGGCTACCGGTGCTTCGAGGCGCGGACGTGTTGATCTGAATCGCGAGCGTGATCCCGCTGTCCACGGCATGCACGAGCTCGGTCTGGTACCCGGGGAAGAAGCCGCTGTGACCCCAGGTGCGCCCGACCGGTGTCACAGGGCGGACAATCACGCCGAGGCCATAGAACGACTCCGGCCCGAGACGGGCGGGGACAGCCGCCTCAACCATTCGACCGCGCATGGCCGGGGTAATCGGACCGTCCGGCGAGGCGTAGAGCGCGTGGCCCCACCGGGCCAGGTCGCCCGGACTGGTGGCAAACCCGCCACCCGCCCACTCGAACTGCGGGTTGACGGCGAGCTGACCGTCTCGCAGCATTTCATCGGGCAGGCCCAGGGGGTCCCGAGTCCCCGCATACCCGGCGACGAGGCCCTGGATTCGCCTGCCGGTCTGCGGCAAAACCCGCGTCAGGTTCAGAGGCTCCAGAAATCGCTTCCGAATCTCGTCGTAGGCCCTGGCGCCGGTGACCTGCTCGATGATCATGCCGAGCACGATGTAGTTGGTGTCCGAGTAATCCCACCCTTGTCCTGCTGCAAACGGCGGCGCGGTATCCAGCAGGTAGGCCACCTCTTCTTCCGGCGACCACACTTTGTCCGGCTGCGCCCGAAGATCGGCCGTAAATGCCGGATTCATCTCGTAGCGGACCAGTCCACTCGTGTGCGTCATCAAGTGCCGCACACTGATCGAGGCGGCGTTGGGCAAGCGCGTGAACCAGGGGCGATCACCCAGGTACCTTGAAATCGGCGCGTCCAGTTCGAGTTGTCCGCGGTCGAGCAGTTGGAGCGCGAGGGCAGCGAAGAACGTCTTGCCCGTGCTGCCGGCCAGCAACAGTCCGTCGGCGGTCATCGGAGCCTGGGTGACCCGATCGGCCACGCCCGCGGTGAAGGTCTGGACCGACCCGTCCTTCAACACGATCCCCACCGACACGCCGGGCACCGACGACTGCGCGTGCCAGTCGCGCAGGTAGGCCTGAACCTGTGTGCGAACGTCCTGGCTCCGAACGGACTCGCCGGGCATGCCCTGTGCGCTGAGTGCGACGAGGGTCAGAATCGCGAAGAGGCCTCCGGCACCTGCTCTCCTCATCGCTGATCGCCTTTCCAGGTCAGGGCCGTGATGCCTGGCGCCCACGCGATCGTCCAGGCAATCAGGTGCCAGAAGTAGTTGCGCCCGTCGTCAGGCGCGTGGTCGGTCCAGATGGCAGAAACCAGGTAGAACATCGCGCCGCTGCTGGCGGCGGCGATCAGGCCGGGCACAAGCCAGCGCTGCACGGCCCTGAGTTCGTCGCGCAACCACGCCACAACGGCAGCCAGCGCCATCCACATGAAGACCCATGCCGCAATGAGCCCTCCGAGATAACCCAGGCCACCCACCACGGCGTAGAACGCGAGCGCGCCGCCGACACCGGCGCCTATGCCGCCGAGAGCGCCCCGAATCCAGGCGCCGGTATGCTGGCCCAGCACCAGCCCGACCGCGCAGAGCAACGCCGCGCCGTGCAGCACGCCATGCAGGGTCGTGTGCTGGACGCCGTATTCGAACCAGTAGAAGTCACCGAGCGTGGCGATCAGAGCCACGAACACGGTCCGCGCGAGGAACACGACCATCGCGCGGCTCTACTCCGGCAGGTCAGGGCCTGCCGGTTCCGGCAGGAAGAAACTCAAAATGAAACCGGCCCCATAGACGAAGGCCACGACAAGCGTGGCCGCCTTCGCCAGTTGCAGCGGCGGGGCGCCGGCCATCATCGGTGCGACCAGTGAAACGGTGACGAACGCAAACGACGTCCCGAGCATGCGTCCGCCGATGTTGGCCGCGAATCCCTCGCCCGTCCCGCGCAGGTGCGTTGGGTAGACTCTCGGCAGGTAATTGCCCCAGAAGCTGAACTGGGCCACCGTGAAGAAGCCGGCCAGAAACATCCCCCACTTGAAGATCTCGAGATCGGTGCGCGCCGGAATCAGGAACACGAGCGGAATGATGATGAGGCCTGGCACCTGGAAGACCCACAGCAGCCTGCGGCGACCCACGATCCACACCGCCAGCATGGCCAGGGCTATTCGGCCGGCCAGACCGCCGAACTCCTGGTAGGACTGGACGGCCGACACGACCACCTGCTGTGCCGGCCTCTCGAGACCCTGCACCTCCGGCAGCCCCGGCACCATGCCTGGCACCTGCTGGATGGCGCCGAAGGCGGCTCCGTACGAGCACGCCACCAAGAGGGTCGTCACGATGGTCGTCCGCTTCAGGCTCGGACTGAACAACTCCCTGATGCTGGGCCGGCGAAGGGTGCCGGCCAGGCGCTTGGCCTCCCACACCGGCGACTCCGGCAGGAACGGCCGGATGACGATCAGGGGCAGCGCCGGGACGACCCCCGACATCAGCGTGTAGCGCCAGGCCTCGTGCTGGCCGAAGATGGCGGGCAGCGATTCAGCGTAGGTCACACACAGGTAGTAGGCCCCGGTCACGAGCAGGCCACCGATGGACGAGAACGCCTGCGTGAATCCCAACACCTTCTCGCGCTGCTTCGCATCCGAAAACAGCTCGGCGAGCCAGGCGACGGCCGCCACGAACTCCACGCTGACGCCAATAAAGGTGGTGCACCGGAAGAACAGGAACATCCAGACGCTGGTGGAGAACCCGGCCAGGAACGCCGACCCCGCGTAGAGCAGGATCGACCACGTCAGGATGCGGCGGCGTCCGTACCGATCCGTGAGATAGCCGCCAAGGAGTCCGAAGATGCCGCCGGCGATGGCGGGAATCCAGAACAACAGGCCCACCCAGTAGCTGAACGCCGGAGTACCGGGCGCGGCGTTCACGAGCGATGCAAGCGCCGGCCTGACGATCAGCGGCAGCATCAGCAATTCGTAGATATCGAACGCGAAGCCTATCGAGGCAATCGCGCAAATCAACCACTGCACGGGCGTGAGCCGGTTCGTCATCGTATGGATCTCATGAAATCGTGCGCATTATGCCATGCCCCGCAGGCGCGCCACGACCGCCTCGGGCACGTCGATGGACCGGACCACCCCGTCAGCGTCGTGCGCCACACAGACCGAGGTCATTGAACCGGTGGCAACCACAGCATCACCCAGGCAGAGTGTGCAGGCGTACCGAATGGATCTGCTGCCGATGCTCTCCACCCGAATCCGGACCTCGAGCTCATCTTCGAACCTCAACGGGGCCTTGAAATCACAGCTGGCGTTCACACGGGGAAAGCCGAACTCGGGCTCTGGTGGCGAAATGCTGAGGCCCAGATGCCGCCACAGCGCATGCTCAGCCTCCTCCATATAACGGAAATACCAGCTGAAGTGGACGATGCCAGCCAGGTCTGTCTCGTAGAACTGGACGCGTCGCACGTAGCTGAACTCGGCCGGCATCCCGCTATCTTACGCCGTGGTCGTCGTGATCTCGGCGCGGGCCTCGCGCTGGGAGAAGGTACTGAGTGCTTCGTAGAGCGGCGTCAGATCGTTGAACACATTGCCGACCAGCGTATCGACGATGGCGCCATGCAGGTGGGGATATTCGTCGAGAAACTCCCGGAAACTGAACGTCAAATCATAGAAAGCGCGAACGAGTGACCGAAAACTTGCCACGGCCTGCTGCTGCTGCTCCAGGTATTCGTCAAAGTGGTGGGCCGACACGTCGCCGGTCTCGAGCCCCGCATGGATGGCGTCTGCCGCCATCTCCCCGCTCTTGAGGGCCAGAAACACGCCGCTGGAGAACAACGGGTCGAGAAACGAATACGCGTCTCCGGCCAGGCAGAATCCGTCTCCGCCGATCTGTCGTGAGTAGTACGAGAACTCACCGGTGACCCTGACCGGCTCCACCTGCTCGCCCTGCTTGACGCGGTCGTGGATCCACACACAGTCCCTGACCTCGCGCGCAAAGATCTCGTTCGGGTCTCGAGTCTCGCGATAGAGGTACGCCGGCTCGGCCACGACGCCGACCGACACGATGTCGTCGGGAAGCGGGACGTGCCAGAACCATCCCTTGTCCGGGATATACGCCACGGTCGTGGCGCCTTCATCCACGCCCGGCGCCCGGGCGCTGCCCTTGAAGTAGCTCCAGATGGCAATCTTGTTCAGGTCGGGGTCCCGATCCTTCCAGTTGAACTTGCGCGACAACAGTGAGTCGCGCCCAGAGGCGTCCACTACGACCTTCGCCCGAATCTCGGTCCCTCGAGCACCATCCTTCAGATCGGCGCGCACACCCACCACGCGCGAGCCTTCCATCAGCACATCGCGAACGGTGACACCCTGCCGAACCTCGGCGCCTTTTTCCCGCGCATTGTCGAGCAGCATCACATCGAAATCGCTTCGAAGGACCTGCCAGGTGACGGCACACTCGTGCTTGATGGTCTGGAAAAAATAGAACGGCTGCGAGACCTTCCCCGCGATCGAGACAAACTGCACGCTGTACTTCTTCGGGTTTGCCGACTGCTGCATCTTGTCGAGAAGCCCCAGGCGATTCAGCGTGAACCAGGTATACGGAATCAGCGACTCCCCGATATGGTACCGAGGCATCGTCTCGCGTTCGAGCAGCAGGACCTTGTGTCCGTATTCGGCGAGCAGGGCGGCGGCCGTGGAACCTGCCGGGCCGCCGCCAATCACGATGACGTCGTATTCGGCGTCCATCATGTGTATCGAACGTTCCGGTGCTGCGGCAGAAAGAAGTGGGGCAACAGCGTGTCGACCCGCAACAATCCGTTCCGGGTGAGCTCGAAGCGGTCAGGCGTTCTCAGCTGCAACACGCCCTCACCTTCAAGGGCATCGAGGCCCTCCTTGAATCGCGACGCCACATCCACGCCGTATGTCTCCTGAAAATAGGCCGTTTGAATCCAGCCGCGCTTGAGTTGCAGGACGAACTCGCGAATCAGGCGCTCATCGGCCGTCGGTCGATAGGCCCGCCCGAGGGGCAACTCGCCGCGCTCGATAGCCGCCGCGTAGGTCGCCCACGTGTCGAGGTTCTGCATGTGCACGCCATTCACATGGCCGAATGACGCCACACCCAGTCCGACAAGGTCCGCCCCCTGCCACAACCGATCGCGGTAGACAAACTGCGTCCGGTCGGGGTTCTTGACCGCGGTATACGCGCTGCCGATGTGGTACCCGCCGGCCTCCAGGGCCGCGAACGCCTCGGCCACCCAGCGACGCTTCGTCTCCCAGTTCGCCACATCATCAGCGAACTGCCCGGTGCCCTTCAACTTGTCGGCACTGATCGTCGTGTTGTACGGCAACTCCATCTGGTAGATGGTGACGCTGTCGGGTTCGAGGGCCAGCGTCTTCTCGACACATGCCTGCCAGTTCTCGTCGGTCTCACCCAGCATGCCGGCGATCAGGTCGATGTTGATTTGCGGAAAACCCAGCTTGCGGGCGAACTCATAGGCCCGGCCGATTTCGGGCGATCGATGTGCGCGGCCATTGAGTTCAAGAATCCGGTCGTCGAAGTTCTCGACGCCGAGGCTCAGCCTTGTCACGCCCATCTGCCGAATGGCGGACAGTTTCGCTTCCGTCAGCGTCCCCGGTTCGCACTCGAACGTGATCTCCGCGGCCTTCGTCCACGGTGTTCGGGCCGTCAGACGTTTGACCAGACGCCGGAGCTGTTGCGTCGACAGGAACGACGGCGTGCCGCCACCGAAGTAGACAAAGTCGAGCGGCCGTCCGGCCAGCGCTTCCGTGGTGCCGTAGAGTTCCCACTCGCGCGCCAGCAAGTCCAGGTACGACTCCACTTCCTGAGCGTTCTTGCCCGTGTACACGCGGAAGTAACAGAAGTGACAACGCTTCCGGCAAAAGGGGATATGGAGATACAGACCGAGCGGAACCGGCCGCGCCTGGCTGGCAGAGGGAGACAACGCCCTCAGGGCCGGAAGGGCATCGGTCTGGACGGCCTCTGGTGTCCACACTGAAAACGGGGGATAGTTCGCGACAAAGTAGCTGCCGACCTCCGTATCGGCGGCCACCTCGTCGAGGTCTGAAGTGTGCATGCGTACTATTCACTATACTTTCTGGAAGCGTTTCGTGTTTCGCTGAGGGGTCACACGCCGGTGGGACGGCCCCGATTTCTAGTGTGGCAACTCGGCCGACGCCGGCTCGGTCAGGAACCGGCTTGCAGCGAGTCCGACGAGTGTCGCAATCGACGCCACAATCGCGGCGGACGCGCCCAGTGCGCGCCCGGCGCCGAGGGTGGGTGCCAGCGCGATTGACAACTCCGTCGTCGCCAACACCACCGATGTCCCGATGATGCGCCCGCCCACATTGACCGCGAAGCTTTCGCCGGTGCCCCGGAGAGCAGTGGGAAACACTCTGGGCAAATAGTTGCCCCAGAAGCTGAACTGGGCTGCGGTGACAAGCGCCGTGAGGAAGACGCCTATCTCGAGGAACGTCAGGGTGGACCGCGTGAGCAGCACAAATGTGACGGGAAATGCCACGAGCGCGGCGGCCTGCAGCGACTGCAGCATCCGTCGCCTGGCGACCACGGCCACCACCAGGCCCGCCAGCAGAAGGCGTCCCAGCAGCCCGCCAGCCTCCTGGATGAGCTGCACCTGCCCGGCAACCGTCTGGCGCGCCGCGTCCGGCAGGCCCGCCACATCCGGGAGCAACACCACCAGCCTGGGGAGATGCTGCATCGCCCCATAGGCCAGCGCGTATGTGCAGGCCGTCGCCACAATTGCGGCCAGGGTCGTGCGTCGCAGTGCGCCCTCGAACAATGTGGAGACTCTCGGCCGGGCCCTCTCCGCAAGGCCCGCCGTCCACATCGGCGACTCTGGCAGAAACGGCCGCACCAGGATCAGCGGAATCGCGGGGATGACACCAGACAGGCACAGGTATCTCCAGGGCGCGTGTCCGCCCGCAATTTCGGGAAGAGACTCTGCGAACGGCACAATCAGGAGATAGCAGCCGGAAACCGCCAGCCCTCCGAGTCCGGCTACGGCCTGAGCGATTCCGACACTCCGCTCTCTGTGGCGCGGGTCGGTAAACATCTCCGCCAGCCAGGCGATTCCGGCTACGAACTCGACGCAGACACCTGTCAAGATGAAGCAGCGGCTCACCAGCAGCATCAGGACCGACGTGCTGAGGGCCGCGGCGACGGACGCTCCCGCGTAGACCAGAATGCTCCACACCAGGACCCGCCGGCGCCCGAATCGATCGGCAAGATAGCCACCAGCGAGCCCCAGCAGGCCGCCACACACTGCCGGCAGCCAGAAAATCAACGCCACCCAGTGGTTGTACGACGCCGATCCTGGCGGGGCACTCTGGAGTTCTGCCAGTGCCGGACCGAGAATCAGCGGTAGGGTGAGGAGTTCGTAGGCGTCAAAAAAGAACCCAAAAGCGGCCACGGTCACCACAAGGCGTTCGGTCCGGGAGAGTGAACTCACCGCCGGATCATATGATGGTGGCCTCATAAGGACCTACATGTCAGTGATTAAGAGTATTCGCGGCTGGATCCGCGGCCTGTACGACTGGACGATGAAGTGGGCGGACTCGCCACAGAGCCTCCTGGCCCTGTTTCTCATCGCTCTGGCTGAGTCTTCGGTGTTTCCCATTCCTCCCGACGTCCTGCTCATCGCAATCGTCGCGGCCAACAAGCACCGATGGTTGAGCGCGGCTCTCCTGTGCAGCGCGGGTTCATTGGTTGGCGCGATGGTGGGGTACTGGATCGGCATGGTGGCCATGCCGACCATCGGCCAGCCGATAGTCGACTTCTACGGTGTCCAGGCGGCGTGGGACAAAGTCGTGACGATCTATCGGAGTGATGTCGGCCTCTGGTTCCTGCTGGCTGCCGCGTTTACCGTCATTCCGTTCAAGGTCTCCACGATTGCGGCCGGTGCAACCGGCATGGCCTTCTGGCCCTTCCTGATCGTCAGCCTCATTGGCCGCTCCGCGCGGTTCTTCCTCGTCGCCATCGTTCTGCGCATCTTCGGTGCGCCGGTCCGCGCGATGATTGAGAAGTACTTCGACGCATTTGCACTCGCGTTTCTGGTGTTGCTCATCGCCGGTTTTCTGGTAATCCGCCTGCTCTAACCTGCGATTCACGAGGAATGTGAATCCAGTTGCCTTCATGTGAACCGGCGTCAAGGAGTCCCGTGCCCAGTGACCGAACCCGTCTGGAGCGCCTGATCACGCAGGTGTTCGACGACTCGGAGCCCACGAGCTTCGGGTCGGGCTGGATGAGCGGCACGGCGGGCGTGTTCTTCGGGGCCCTCGCCGTCGCCGGAGTCCTGGTCTTCAGCTTCCCTGGCGTCCTGTCCACCGAAGCCTTCAGGACTCAATACCCCATTCCGGTGTTGAGGGCGGTGCTTCAGGTGGTCATCGGACTGGCATTCCTGCTGTCGGCCACCTCGATGCTCTTGCGGCAACGGAAGGTGCTTGGACTGACCGGGCTGGCCCTGTCGTTGACCGCCACGCTTGCCGGGGGCTCCGCGGCCACGGCCGTGACGGAGGTGTCGCCGCAGCTGACTCTCGGGCTCGACTGGTTCGTCCTGAACCTGCTGCTGTTTGCGGTCGTGTTCGTCCCAATCGAGCGGGCCTTTCCGCATCGGCCCGAGTCGAAGACCTTTCGGCCTGGATGGGTGACCGACGGCGTGTACCTGATGGTGAACCACCTCGCCGTGCAGGCCCTGACGTTTCTGACCCTGCTGCCTGCCACGGCGCTCGCCACCTTGTGGCAGTCCGACGGGCTTCACGCGCGCATTACCGGGCAGCCCCTCTGGCTGCAGTTCGTCGAAATCATCTTTCTGTCCGACCTGGTGCAGTACTGGATTCATCGGGCCTACCACTCGGTGCCGGCGTTGTGGCGCATCCATGCCGTGCACCACTCCAGTGAAACGATGGACTGGCTGGCGGGTCCGCGCCTGCACGTCGTCGAGACCGTGTCGATGCGCGCGCTGGTCCTCGTGCCCATCTTCCTGCTCGGATTCGATCGCGCGGCGCTCTACGCCTACCTGGTGTTCGTGTCATTTCATGCCGTCTTCATCCACTCCAACATCGGCGCGCGCCTCAGCTGGCTCGATCACGTGGTGACGACCCCGCGCGGTCATCACTGGCATCATGCCGTTCGCCCAACCGACAAGAACTTTGCCGTGCACCTGCCCCTGCTGGACCGAATCTTCGGTACGCAGCACCTGCCGCCAGGCCAATGGCCCGATTCCTACGGAGTTGAAGGGCGTCCCGTGCCCGAAGGCTGGCTGCGCCAATTCGTCTTTCCATTTCGGAAATGACCGCACTGGCGGCGTGGCGGAACACACCAACGGTCAGACTTCATCTGGAGCAAAGGCGATCGAAGTCCTCGACAGCGCGGCCGACGCCGGGCCATGATGTCGCACGACGCCCACCGGGATGCCCCGCCCGGCAAGCGGCACTGAGTCAGCGGGGACAGGTCACTGGATATGCACTGGATCGCACTAGCGTTGGGGGCAGCACTCTCCTGGGGACTCTACGGACCGGCCATTCACCAGGGTCAGGTGAAACTGGGGAGCCCCTTCAGGGCGCTGTTGTGCGTCGGGCTCGCCTACTTCGTGGTTGGCGTGATCGTGCCCGTCGTCGCTTTGATGGCACAGGGAGAATTGGCCAAGGGGTGGACCACTGATGGAGTGGTCGGCGCCACCGGCGCCGGCGCCCTTGGCGCCATTGGCGCGGTGCTCATCATCTACGCATTCCGAGCCGGCGGTGTGCCGACGTACGTGATGCCGCTGGTGTTCGGCGTGGCTCCGCTCGTCAACGTGGCCTACACAATGGCCCAGCATCCACCCAAGGAGTCACCAAATCCGCTGTTGTGGCTCGGCTTCGTGCTGGTCGCCGCCGGCGCGGCCATGGTCCTCTATTTCAAGCCAGCGGCTTAGATTAATCGATAATCTGCAATCGGTAATCTGCAATCGATTATCGTCACATCGACAAGCGCGAATCTGGCAACCATCGGGGAAACGTCGCGAGAGCGATTCCCCGATGGTTCCCCGATTCCAGATTACCGATGTGCCGATAATCGATTACCAACTGCAGATTACCGATTATCGATTAATCCAGCATCGATCAAGCCCGAGCAAGTAGTCCAGGCCGAAGTCGCCAATCGGCGCGCCCGGAGGCGGCTGAGGAATGGCGGCGGGAGGCATGTCGGCGTACGGGCGCTCGAGGAAACGCTTGATGTCGTCAGCCAGCATCTCGCGGTGGGCGCGTTCGGCGCCGTTGGTCGTGTTGGTCGGCAACAGGGACGAGCGTGAGGGAAGCCCTCTGAGTGTCTGCGTCGCAATGGCCCTGACCTGGGTCATTGGCGCTGACTCGGCCAACGACATCAGTTGGCTGACCACGACGCGTTCCATCGCCCGGTTGACCTCGGACTCGTACCCATTGGCCGGCGGCACATCGAACACGGTCTCCGCCAGTCGATTAATCACCTCATCAAGACCCGGCAGTGAGTTATCCACTGCCTTCTGGGCCACCATGCGGGCCGCGCGGGTATTGGTCAGCATGCCCCCCACCACGAGCTCGGTGGCCGTAACGGCAGGCGCGACGGGATCAAACGCACCACCGGTCAGGCGCGGAAATGTCTCGCGCGTGAGGCCAAATCCTGGCGGGCGTGGCGGGATGGTCTGGACGACCGCTGATGGCAGCACCAGATCCCGGAGTCGCAGGGCGCCCATCAGCGCGTCCAGGGCGGCATTCTGCTTCTCCGCGGATGCCCAACGCATGGGCGTGCGGCCGTCTCCGCGCATGGCGTAGATGTATTCCTGTCCACCGAGCGTCGTCACAGCTGAATCGACGGCATATCGATGATGGAGGTACACGGGCACGAGCGCCTCCTCGATCGTGGCCATCGGACGCCCCAGCTGGATCGCGCGCTCGCCAAACCCTTCCATCGCGGCACGCCGCAACGTCAGCATGCGCGTGAGCTCCGCCGCCGGGTCGGTTCCGTTGTTCCACTGGTCAACGCCGGGATTCAGATCCAGGTCCTGGTTGGACATGTACCGCAGGTCCTGGTCCCAGGCATCGTCGAGAATCTTCTTGAGCGCGGCCGGCTCGTCTGTTCCTGCCGGAAACTGCTCGTAGCCGTATCGGATGGAGACCTTGTCCCACGGGCCAATCCCCACTTCATAGGCCTGTGACAAGTCCATGGTTCCGTCGGGCTGAAGTGTAATGAGCGGATGGGGATAGTCCAGGACGGAAATCCGTCCCGCTGAACTGTTGTAGTAGTTGTGGCCGAGACCGATCGTGTGTCCCACCTCATGCGCGGAGAGCTGGCGGATCCGCGCCAGGGCGGTCTCTTCCAGCACGGCGGGCTTTTCGGTCCCATCGATGTACGGCGACAACAGACCTTCAAAGATCAGGTAGTCCTGCCGCCAGCGGAGGGATCCGAGCGATACATGTCCTTTCAGAATCTCGCCCGTGCGCGGGTCGGAGATCGATCCGCCATAACTCCAGCCACGCGTTGACCGGTGCACCCAGGTAATCGTGTTGTATCGCACGTCCATCGGGTCGGCACCCTCCGGCATGACCTGCACCTGGAACCCGTTCCGGAACCCGGCCGCCTCAAACGCCTGATTCCACCAGCTCGCACCTTCGATGAGCGCCGACCGCACCGGCTCGGGTGTTCCGCGATCGACGTAGTAAATGATCGGTTCGACGGGCTCACTGATCGCCGCGCTCGGATCCTTCTTTTCAATTCGATGACGATTGATCAGGCGCGTTCGCATGTCGGTGCCAATCGGCGCCGAGTAGTCCAGGAAACTCGTCCCGCCGTACGCCGAACGCGGGTCCATGGCGCGCGGCGTGTAGTTCCCGTCGGGCAACTCGATGAAGGAGTGATGCGTGCGGACGGTGGCCGCCGACGCAGTCGGCACGACATCACCCACGCGCCCACCCTGCAGCCCACCGCCACGGCCGCCGCCGCGACCGCCACCGCCTTCACTGACAAATGAAGACGTCACGTCGATTTCAGAATTCTGTGGAAACCCCTTCGTGTCAGTCAGATTGACCGCGCTCCGTGAGCGGTCGAAACGATAGCCGGTGCCCAGCCGACCAGCCACGTTGTGGGTGTCACGCATGATGAAGTCGGTGAAATCCACCAGGACCCGGCCATCCGCTTCGGCCGCCACCTGGAATCCCCACCACACGGATTTTGCGAATGCGTCTTCGACGGACTTGCGTTCGGCAGCGTTGTCGGTGATCGCCCGATAGTCGTAGTTGGGCTGCACCATCAGCACTCTGGGGCCCACCCGCTGGAAGCTGACGATCGCCCGGTCGCCCAGTTGGGCCCGATCCAGGCCGATGTCATTCGATCCAAGGCCGGCGGAAAGGCCGTTGGCGTACAGCACTTCCTTGCCGAGCTCCGGGATCTCGAGGAACAGCGAGCCACTGGCCTCATCCCAGTAGAGGGGGAAGAACCCGTCAATCTTCTGCATCTCGGAGGTCCGAGCCGCGATGGACGGAATTGCGGCCCGGGCGCCGGTCTGCCCCCCCGCGCCGCCCTGACGACCGGCCTGAAGGCCAGGACCCGCTTCGCCAGACAGTCCCGTGGGCACGGCCAAAGAAAGCATGAGCACCCCGCTCAGCACCATTACGCTTCGCTGCCATCCACTTCGCATCCGATTCCTCCTATCGACTGGAAGGCCCGATTGTAACGCGGACGGCTGAACTTTGCCGCGGTTCCGGCCGTCTGTCAGCTCATGAAGACGTTGTTGCAGGACGTGCGCCTCAGCCTTCGCCTCTTTCGGCGCCAGCCTGGTTTCGCCATTGTGGCCGTGCTGGTGCTTGGACTGGGGATCGGCGCCAACACCACCATCTTCAGCCTGGTCAACGCGCTGGTGCTCAAGCCGCGGCTGGGCGCCGGCGACGACCTGGTCTCTGTCTACTCGAAGAACCGCACCGAGCCCGATACCTTCCGCGCGTTTTCCTACGCCAACTTCTCGGACCTGCGTTCGCGCGCGGAAGTATTTGCCTCGCTGACCGCCCACAACCCTGCCCTCGTCGGTATTTCCGAGGGCGACGCCACGCGGCGTGCGTTCATCGACGTCACGACCGCCGACTTGTTCACCACCTTCAACGTGCCGCTGGCCATGGGGCGAGCGTTCACCCTCGAAGAGGAACGGCCGGGCGCCGACATCCCGGTGGCGATCCTGAGCCATGTCGCCTGGGTCCGCATGGGCGCGCCGCGGGATGTGATTGGGCGCATCGTCAAGGTCAACCAGCGCGACTTCACCATCGTCGGTCTTGCCCCCGCGGGATTCGGCGGGACGATGGCGATGGTGACACCGGAACTCTGGGTGCCCACCGGCGTCTTTGAGTCAGTTGTCAACGATTTTTCTGACAACCAGGCGTCCACTCAACTTTCCGACAGGCGTCACCATGCGCTATTCGTTTTCGGACGATTCCGTGAGGGCGTGACCGCCGAGACTGCAGAGCCTCTCCTGGCCGCTGCGGGTGCGTGGATGGAAGGGGCGTACCCGGTCGAAAACAAGGATCAGGACCTCATCGTGGGACCGCTGTCGCGCTTTTCCATCAGCACTGATCCTGATGACAATTCCGCCGTCAACATATTGGCGGCCAGTCTCCTCGTGATGTCGGGCATCGTATTGCTCGTCGCATCACTCAATCTCGCGAACATGCAACTGGCGCGTGCCGGCGCTCGCCGCAAGGAGTTCGCCATTCGCATGGCGATCGGCGGCAGCCGTGTCCGGCTGGTCCGACAACTTATTACGGAGGGACTCGTCCTGGCGGTCGCCGGCAGCATCACGGCCTTGTTCATATCGTGGGTGGCGATGCGCGCGTTGCTGAACGGCTTGAGCGGGCTGCTGCCCGTGCTCATGAGTGTCGACCCGGCTCCGGACTGGCGAATCTTCGCGGCCACGACGGTCTTCGCGGTCATGGGGACCCTGATGTCCAGCCTGGGCCCCGCGCTGGCGTCCGCCCGCAGGTCCGTCCTCCCGGAACTGAAGGAGAACGCCGGAGAAATGAAGGTCACCCGGCGGGCGCGGTTCGCGACACGGAATCTGCTGGTCATGGGACAACTGGCACTCAGCCTGACGTTGTTGACGACCGCCGGAGCCTTCATCCGCGGCGCGGTCATCGCCGCCGAGGTCGATCCCGGCTTCTCCTTCGACCGCGGGATCATCGCCAACCTCGACACGGGTCTGGCCAGCTTCGACCAAACGCAGACCACAACCGTGTACGGCCGAACACTCGATCGCCTTCGCCAGGTCCCTGGTGTCACCCACGTGGGCTTTGGCACCCAGATGCCCTTCGGCGAAATCAGCGAATCCGAGCGCGTCCAGAAAGCCGGGCCGGTCATCCGTCCGTCCGATCCGAACCGCTCAACCGACACCGTGGCCGCAGTGACCATGGGCATCTCGCCGGACTATTTCTCGGCGCTGGGCCTGTCGATGCAGCGCGGTCGTGACTTCACCGAAACCGAATGGAACACCGCGGACCGCGCGCCAGTCGGAATCATCGACCAGGCGTTGGCCACACACCTGTTTGGCGAAGAGGATCCGCTTGGCCGCCTGATTCAGACCGGATCGCCGGACGAGGACTCGGTGGAGGTGATCGAGGTCGTCGGCGTCGCGCCCGCCATCCAGCACCAGATGGAAGACGATGAACCGGGCCCGCATTTGTATCGCCCGTTCGTCCAGAATTTCCGATCTGGGGTCTACTTCCACATTCGCACGGCAAACGCCGACGGCGAGGCCGCGATGTTGCCCGCCCTGCGCGCATTGCTGAGAGATATTGACGCACGGTTGCCGGTGGTCACGCTGGAGACCGGTCCGATGTTCCAGGAACGCAACACCATGTTGTGGCTGGTCCGGACGGGCGCAACGCTGTTTGCGACATTTGGCGTCGTGGCATTGTTCATGGCCGCGCTCGGCATCTATGGCGTGAAGGCCTACCTGGTGTCGCGCCGGACGCGCGAGATCGGCATTCGCATGGCGTTGGGAGCAACGTCCCGTGATGTGGTGTCGCTGGTGTTGGGTGACGGGCTGGCGCTGACGGCCGCCGGCCTGATCCTGGGACTGGGTTTGTCGGCGGTCACCGTGCAGGCGATTGGCGGGTTCCTCTTCGGTGGCGGCGGTTTTGACTTCCCGATTGTGAGCGCCGCATTCATGACGCTCGCCCTCGCAACAATCGCAGCCACATGGGTGCCTGCACGCCGCGCAACGAAGATCGCACCCAGTCTGGCTCTGCGGTCGGAGTGACCCCACTCGACGTCCGGGGGATAATCCCGAGGTGGACCTGCCTTCGCTCGAGGTCGAATTGCGTGCGCGACTTCTGGGCCCTCTGCCGGGTGCAGAGGCGCAGCGCCGCTTCGCGCCGCGTCCGGCGCCGAAGTCCTGGGACCCGGCCGCGCGCCCACCCACGGCGCGCCACGCGGCAGCCCTCCTGTTGTTGTACCCGGGCCCGACAGGACCATCGTTGCTGCTCACGCAGCGACACGCCGATCTTCCGCACCATGGCGGACAGATCAGCCTGCCAGGAGGCGGCCTGCACGGCGATGAGACCCCTGCCGAGGCCGCCCTGCGCGAGGCTCACGAGGAGGTCGGTCTCAATCCCGGAGACGTCCGCATCGTCGGCGCCCTGTCATCGCTGTGGGTCATCGTGAGCGAATTCGTCGTACATCCGATCATCGCCGTCGCGGATGGCCGCCCAACGTTCATTCCGTCTCCTCGGGAAGTCGAGTTGTTGATCGAGGCTCCCCTGACCACCTTGCGGGACCCGGCGCATTTACGTTGGGGTCGCCGTGTGCGACGGGGACCTGGCCTGCCGGACCTCGTCATGTCCATTCCGTACTTCGATGTGCAGGGTCATCAGGTCTGGGGGGCCACGGCCATGATTCTCGGGGAATTCAGCGTGCTGCTGGATCCCGCTTTCGGCCCCGCGTAGCCGGCTATTTGGAATCGAGATCCTGGAATCTGGAAGCGGCGCCGGGAATCTGAAATCGATGGCCGGAGTGTGGAATCGGCGCCTTGGATCGCTTACAGTTCTCCTCAAGGTGAGACCAATGACCACTCGACAGACTCGACTTCTCTTCTTGTGCGGCGGCGCGCTCCTATTGGCCGCCGCGACGTTGACGCCGCTGGCCGCCCGACAGGCGCCCGCAGCCGTGACGGATTCAGCGATGTTCCAAGGCCTCCAGTACCGGATGGTCGGCCCCTCGCGCGGCGGCCGTGCCACGGCCGTCACCGGCGTGCTCTCGCAGCCGACCACGTTCTACATGGGCGTCGCCAGTGGTGGCGTGTTCCGCACCACAAACAGCGGCCAGAGCTGGGAGCCCATCACTGACGGCCAGGTGCCACTCGGATCGGTGGGCGCCATTGCCGTCGCCGACTCGGATCCAAACATCATCTATGTCGGGACGGGCTCCGACGGCGTGCGCAGCAACGTGTCCACCGGCCGGGGCGTCTACAAGACCACGGACGGCGGGGAGACCTGGTCGTTCTCCGGACTCTACAACGCCGGCCAGATCGGGGCGGTCCGCATTCACCCGACCAACCCGGACATCGTGTGGCTATCGGCCACCGGCGACATCTTCAAAGCCAACAGCGAGCGGGGGGTGTTCAAGACCGTCGATGGCGGCCGCACCTGGAAGAAGGTGCTCTACCTCTCGGACGAAGTGGGCGCGATGGATGTCGAACTTCAGCCCGGTAACCCAAGCATCGTGTACGCGTGGATGTCGCGCCTCGAGCGCAAGCCCTGGACGATCATCAGCGGCGGCAAAGTTGGCGGCTTCTACAAGAGCACCGACGCGGGCGAGACCTTCACGAAGATCATGACGGGCCTGCCGCAGGAACTCATCGGCAAGGGCAACCTCGCCGTGACGGCCGCCAACCCCAACCGCATCTACGCGCTCATCGAGGCAGAGCCGGGCGGTGGCGTCTATCGTTCCGATGATGCGGGTCAGACCTGGGCGAACACAGGGGCCCCGGAGAACGTTCAGGCGTCGATGATTCAGCGTCCGTTCTACTACACGACGCTGGGCGCCGATCCGACCAACGCCGACGTGGTGTACGGCGGCGCCGAAGGATTCTACAAGTCCACCGACGCGGGCAAGACGTTCCAGTCGCTGCGCACGCCGCACGGAGACAACCATGACATCTGGGTGCATCCGAGCAACGGCCAGATCATGGTTCAGTCCAACGACGGCGGCGCCAACGTGTCGACCGACGGCGGCAGCACGTGGTCGGCACAGAACATCCAGGTGACCGGCGAGTTCTATGGCGCGGAGGTCGACGACGCCTTTCCGTACAACATCTACGGGGCGCAGCAGGACGACAGCACGATCCAGATGTCGAGCGTCCGCAATCCGTACGACGACTTCGACGGCGGGCCTGGCTGCGAGACCGGCCCCATCATTCCGCACCCGAGCAAGAAGCACATCGTCTACGGCTCCTGCAAGGGCCAGTACGCCGTCTTCAGCCGCCTGACCGGACAGACGAAGAGCTACTGGATCGGTGGACAGTCGCTGTACGGCAACGACGGTGGCGACCTGATCTACCGGTTTCAGCGCGTGTCGCCGATGGCGCTCTCCCCGCATGATCCGGAAGTGCTCTACTACGGGTCGCAGTATGTGCACCGCACGCGCGACCTGGGCGTGACGTGGGAGAAGATTTCGCCGGACCTGACGGCGTTCCCGCCGTGTTGCCAGGGCGGCAGCGGCGAACCGATTACCCGTGACGTGACCGGCGAGGAGTTCTACAGCACGCTGTATGCCATCGCGGAGTCGCCACTTGAGGCCGGGGTCATCTGGACGGGTGCCAATGATGGACCGTTCCACGTCACCCGCGACGACGGCAAGACGTGGACGAACGTCACGCCGAAAGACCTGCCCGAGGGTGGTCGCGTGGCGTGGATCGACGCGTCACCGCACCGAAGAGGCTCCGCGTACTACGCGGTGTATCGCTACCTGCTTGGCGACTATCAGCCTTATCTGTATCGCACCGACGACTACGGCGCGACCTGGACGCGGATGACCGATGGCCAGAACGGCATTCCCGCCGACTGGCCGACGCGCGTCGTCCGGGAAGACCGCCGACGCGAAGGCCTGCTGTATGCGGGCACGGAGTTCGGCATGTTCATTTCATTCGACAACGGCCGGAACTGGCAATCGTTCCAGTTGAACCTGCCGCGCGTGCCGATCAACCAGATCACGCTCTTCCGCGACGACATGGTCATCGCCACACAAGGGCGGGCGTTCTGGGTCTTCGACAACCTCAGTCCGGTGCAGCAGTTGATGCCGACCGCGCCCTCCTCGCCGACGCTCTATGAGCCGCGGGACGGCTATCGGACGCGCGTCAGCCCCGAGACGCTCGGCCCGACGATCGACTACTACCTGCCGGGACCGCCTCCAGGCGAAGTGACGATCGATATTCTCGATTCCGCGGGGCAGGTGGTGAACAGCTACAGCAGCGCGGCGGTGGCCGGTGGCGGCGCCGGCCGAGGCGGCCGGGGCGGGCGCGGCGGGCGCGCAGGCGGCAGGGGCGG
>JAHEFO010000279.1 GCA_024640135.1 Acidobacteriota bacterium | reverse complement strand
CCCGGCTGCGGATCGCTGTCGGGACCACTCACGCCGGTGTGCGACGCATTCAATTCGCCGATCATCTCGTTCGCCAGGTCGTAGACATCCTCGTTCGCGCCCACGTACTTCAGGAGCGGCGTGTACTTCGCGCGCACGGCATCCCAGTCGCGGCCGTGCATGTTCTCGTCGTAGAACCGGTACTTCATGACACGCCAGGCCTCATCGAGGATCTGGGCCCATTCATCCTGCCGATCCACGCGCACGGTCACGCTGAACGGCACGCGCGTCTTGCGCCGCTGGCCCGACATCTCCATCTGCCAGATGTCGCCGCCCTCGGTGTAGAAGACGCGGCGGCGATCCAGCGTGGGCTGAAGCCCGGCGAAGCCTCCAGCCGACAGGCGCTGGCGATTCCTGCCATCGATGCCCACCGAGAACAAGGCCGGCCCCTGGTCGTCACGGGAGCGGAAGTAGATCGACTGCCCGTCGGGCGAAAGGAAATACCCCTGCACGCCCTCGTCCCCGGTCGTCAGTTGCACCGCACGCCGGTCGATCCCGTCGAGGTTGGGCGGGGTCACCGCTGCAGGCGCCGCCGCCTGGCCGCCCCGTCCCCCGCCGCCCTCTCCGCCGTCCCGGCCGCCCGCGCCCTGGGCGCGCCGCTGCCGCTCACGGACGAGGGGGTCATTCGGGTCCTCCGTCTGCCGCGCGAGCGGAACGACGAACAACTGGTTCGTGCCGCCGTCGCGGTTCGAGACGAACACCACCTTCGTCCCATCAGGCGTGATCGTCCCCTGTCCATCGGTCCACGGATTCGCCGTCACATTGAACTCGCGGCGTGAGTCCACGTCGAACAGGAAGACATCGGCGTCCTGCGACGCATCGCGCTTCGTCATGACCAGCCAGCGGCCGTCGGCCGACCAGCCTGAGACGTTGTAGCCGCCGGCCCGGTAATAGCCCAACTCGGCCGTCTGCCCGTCCTCCGCGGTCGTGACGAACAGATGATTCGCCGCCGTCCACGCCAGTCTCGTGGAGTCCGGCGACCAGGCGTCGATGGACTTGAACGACGGGTGACTCGTGATCTTCCGCCGCGCCCCGGTGTTCCGGTCGAACAACCAGATCTCCTCTTCCTTCGACTCATCCGACCGGTAGGCGATGTAGCGCCCGTCGGGCGAGAACTCCGCGCCGCGCTGCCGCCACGAATCCGCCGTCACCTGCCGCTTCTCGCCCACCTCCGGGTCCGACGGCACCAGGAAGATCTCGCCGTGGTAGTCCACCGCGAGGTAGTCGCCCTCGGGTGACACCGCAAACCCGTCCGCGCGATTGGTCGTCGTGCGGTAGTCCACGCGATTGGTGTTGGCATCGACGGCCAGGCTCAGCGCCACCTTCTTCGGCGTCCGCGACCCGACGTCGAGCGTCCAGATCTCGAACTCGTTCTCGTACGCGATTGTCTTGCCATCCGGGCTCATCGACGGGAACTGCACCCCATCGTCTCGATGCGACGTCACCTGCTGCGGCGCCCCGCCCGTGGCTGCGATCGACCAGATGTTGTAGATATCCGATCGTTCGGACGCGAAGTAGATGCGGCCGTCGCTGCCCCACATCGGGTAGACGTCCTGCGTGAAGTTCTTGTAGGCCTTGAGGTCCGTATCCGTCAGGCGCGTGATGGTCTTCGTCGCCAGATCCTGCACCCACACATCGTCCGACCGGTTCCCGCGGTAGCCCTTGCGCCAGTAGCTGCCGCCCATCCGGTTGAAGGCCACCTTCGTGCCGTCCTGGCTGATCATCCCCTGGACGCCGCCGTCCATGGGCAACGGCGTCGGAAGACCGCCGTCGACCGGGACGATGTACAGCGGACTGCGCCACGGGCTGATGGCGCGGCTCGACGTGATGAGGAGGCCCTTCCCGTCCGGCGTCCAGTTGAGCACGGTGTCGGCCACGGTGCTGAACGTGAGCTGCGTCGGCTCGCCGCCATCGGCCGACACGACGAAGACGTCGTTGTTGCCGAAACGGTCGGACGTGAACGCCACCGACCGGCCGTCTGGAGAGAGGCGCGGAAAGGTCTCGCGCGCGACGTGCGACGTCAGGCGGCGCGGACTGGATCCGTCCTGGTTCGCGATCCAGATGTCGCCGTGATAGCTGAAGACGAGCCGGCCCTGGCTCACGTGCGGATAGCGGGCGAACCTGATGGGCTCTGGCGCCGGAGCGGCGGAAATGGTCGCGACGGCGACGATGGCAAGAGCCAGGGACACACTGCGCATGATGGACCTCCGGGAGACGGGTCTCCGCGGAGTCTACCGTACGACACGCGGGCTCGCAGGCCTTGGTGAACGTCCGTGCCGCGTCCGGCCTGATCCTGCCGATCCTCAACAGAAACGGCGGCTGATCGGCGGTGACGCCGGCTACCCGTGTGCGAGGATGCCCCGAAGCGTCGCCGCGTATTGCCGGCTGTCGGTATCGCCGGTGACCAGATCGATTTGATCAGGCGAGCTGATCCCGAGGCCGAGCTCGACGGCCCGCTGTTGCTGTTCCTGCTCGAAGATCTTGGTGGACATGATCGCGTCGTTCGACCCGAGCTGCTTCAGGATGGCGAGGCCGACGGCATCGATCGCGATTCGATCCGTGCCGGCCAGGATGACGCCCGCCGACACCCGCGTCCCTCTGGACGGCCCCCCATCCACGAAGACATCCACGCCATCCATCACGATCAGGCTGGGCGTGAATGCCTGATGGATCTCGGCAATCATGCGCCGCATGTGCGTCTGCCTCGCGCCGTGGAGGTCCCGCATCAGGTTCTTGTGGGTCGCGCCGACCGCCAGCTTGATGGCCATGCTGTAGGTGCCGCCTGATCCGTGAGTTTTGAGGCAGGGCGTCCACAACAGGTACTCGGCGTCGACAATGGGGCGCGCCACGTCGAAGCCGCGCGGCCAGTGGTTCCCCGGCGGGTTGAAGTGCACCCAGTCGTCGCCGGTCAGGTCCTCGAAGTTGATGACGTCGAACCCGAGTTCCGCCGCAAGGGCCGGAATTCCCTTGGCGTCCATGACGGATTGCGTCTGCGGCGGTCCGCTCCGCTCACCGACGGTGATGGAACCGGCGTCTCGCGCCTGCATCTCGAGGACAAGCTGGCGCAGGGTGTCGTTGTGCGTCGAGCCCGGCGCCGGATCCGCGGTATTGAAATTGGGCTTGATCACGACCTTCTTGCCGCCTGGCGAGGGAAGGGCGAGCAACTTCAGGACCGCCGCGATTCCCGCCGCCCGATCAACGGTCCTGACCAACGCAACCTTGGCCGTGGCCCGGGTCGCCTGCATGCCCCCCAACAGGTGCCGGCCCAGCGGTGACAGGGCTGCTGCGCCAGCGGCGGTGTGCTTGAGGAAGTCTCGACGCTTCATCGCGTACCCCCCAACAGCCTACACCCTGCACGGCCGCCCGGCGAATCGTCGCGCCCCGGTCCCTCCCAGCCGTGTGCCTTCAGCCAGCGCTCGGCCTCGCTCTGACGACCGCCGTGCCGCCAACGAGGTCGCCCAGACGTCTTCCCCGCTGCAGCAGCATGACCACATCGCTGAACTGGACCAGACCTCCGATAGCCGCCGGGGCCCACATCCAGGCGCCCAGTTGCGACATATTGCCCAGCAGCAGGGGAAGGGCCAGGGTCACGTTCCGGAGGAAAGTCTGAGGAAACGCTGAAATCGCTAGAGTGACGCGTCGCTACTGCTGTGGTGTGCCGGGCAACAGTCCTTCGACGTTGACGATCCGCGGGCCGCTCTCGTCGCACACACTGTATCTCGCGAACTCGCTGTTCGTCTGGCCGGCATACCCACGCTCGCCGGCATCCTCGCCGTACAACGCCACGCCGGCGTGTTCGCCGCGGGTGTTCACAATGAAGAACAGGATGTTGAAGTTCGGGTCGCCATTGTCCTTCCGGAGACGCGGCGCGATCGTATTGGCACGAATGCGCTGGAGGGCTGCCATGCCCGCGTCCTTCGGACTCTTCCCGGCCCGCATGCCCTCGACGACCAGCAGTGAGGCGAGGCTGAAGAGGTTGGCTTCGCCACGGCCGGTCGAACCAGCCGCCCCGACGCGGCCGTCCACATAGAGTCCCGCGCCCAGAATTGGGGAATCGCCGACACGTCCGGGAATCTTGAAGGCGCGGCCGCTCGTGGAGGTCACGCCGCAGACGTCGCCGGCGGTGTTGACGCCGCTGCAATGAATCGTCCCGTACATGTGCGTCGAATAGGCGAACCCGCCGGCCGGCTCCGTCAGGGATCGACGCGCGGCATCCGGGAAGTTGGCGGAGTCCGTCCGGCGCTTCCAGTCCAGCCAGGCCTGGCGCGACGTGTCGGTGTTGAGGTCCGATTCGATGGTGAACCCGGCATTGCGCGCGAAGTGCTGCGCGCCCGTGCCGACCAGCAGGTGATTGTCCGTCAGTTCCATCACGGCCTTGGCCACGAGCGACGGTGTGCGGACGCCCTCCAGGGCGGCGACCGCGCCGGCACGCTTGCTGGGACCGTGCATGACCGCGGCATCGAGTTCCACCACGCCTTCGGCGTTGGGCAATCCGCCAAAGCCGACGTAGGGATCGGCCGGATCGAGTTCATCGATGTTGACGCCGGCGATCAGGGCATCGAGGACATCGCTGCCGCGCGCCATCATCTCCCAGGCCGTCTCGATCACGGTCTTCTGACCGCCGTTCTTGAAAAAATGTCCGTTGACCGATCCGATCACCACGGGCCGCGCGACCGGCTGGGGAATGACCGCGGCCGAACGCGCCAACGTCGCCACCGTGCCCATCGCCGCTGCGGACAAGAACTCACGTCTTTGCATCGCGCCCTCCTACGCGCAGGCTAGACGATCGGTGGGCGCTGTCGCAACGCGGCTGCGCGCAGGCCGGCGAACGCTTTGCCGTGCACATGCCGGACCCCACTCTGCTCCAGGA
Organism: Acidobacteriota bacterium; assembly: GCA_024640135.1. Taxonomy (GTDB): domain Bacteria; phylum Acidobacteriota; class Vicinamibacteria; order Vicinamibacterales; family SCN-69-37; genus SYFT01. The sequence continues at coordinate 288 of JAHEFO010000279.1, read as the reverse complement.
GCTCCGCGATGTTCGACGATGTGATGCCGCCGCCGGCCAGGATATCGATGCGCCCGGAGGCTTGCTCGACGAGCTGTGTGAGCCTGGCCGCGCCATCGAGGGCTCGCGCCGGGCCGCCGCTTGTGAGGACCACAGCCACGCCGAGATCGATGAGCGTGTCCAGACCCGCGGCCTGGTCGGCCAGTTGATCAAACGCCCGATGAAACCCAATGGTCATCGGGCGCGCCGCGGCAACGAGGGTCGACATGACGGTGTGATCGATTCGGCGATCGGGCGTCAGAGCGCCGA
>JAHEFO010000278.1 GCA_024640135.1 Acidobacteriota bacterium | reverse complement strand
CGCCAGGCCGGGAGAGTGGCCGCGGGGACGGCCGCTGGCTCTGGGGCCTGGTGCTGGCCATCTTCGCTATCGAGGCGTGGATCCGGCGACCGCAGGTGACTGTTCACAGGAGGATGACGCATGCAGACGTCGCCTGATCGACGCGTGCGGCAGTTGCTGCGCCAGGTGTTGCGGCGGCTGCGCCTGCAAGGTGCGGCCCACGCGGTGGCTTTCGGCGGAGCTCTGGCTGTGGTGCCGTACGTCGTCACGCGCAACTGGAGTTTCGCCGCCGGCATGGCGGGCCTCGGCGCGATTGGGTACTGGTGGGCCTCCCGGGGCCCGCGGACGCACATCGCGGCGCAAATCGAAGCGCGAGCTCCGCAATGTCGCAACGTTCTGGTCACGGCTGAGGCCTTGCTCGATGGACGGCTGAAGGCCCGTCCGGAGGTGGTTGCAGTCGTCCTTGATGATGCGGCGATCCAGGCAGCCACAATCGCGCCGGCGGTGTTGTGGCCCTGGCGCCGGGCCGTGACCGCGCTCGCCGGCGCGGTGGTCCTTTGGAGCTTCGTCGCGCTCATCCCCGCAGGAGGACTCGCGGTCCTGACGTCCGGTGCCGTCGAGGCGTCGTCTCTTCCGGTTGTCGACCATGTGGCGGTCGTCGTGACGCCGCCCGCCTATTCCATGCGCGAACCCGAGACGCTTGATGACCCGGAACGCGTGTCAGTGCTCGCCGGCAGCCGGGCACAAGTGCGGGTGGTCTCGTCCGCCGTGAGCCTCACCTTCGAGACCGCCGACGGCGTCCAGCCGGTGGTGCGCGCTGCCGACGGGACATTTGTCGGCGGCCTGACCGTGGAGGCCGACGGTTATCTTGCCGTCACCCCGCTGGGGCCAAATGGCGAGATTGGTTCGCGGCGGCTGATTGGCGTCACGGCGATTCAGGATCACGCGCCTGAGGTGCGCATCACCGAACCGGCGAAGGATCTGTACTTGCGAAGTGGTGACACTCGGATCCCCGTTGGATTGCGGGCAGCCGATGACCTGGGCCTGCGGAGTGTGACGCTGGCGTACACCAAGGTGGCGGGCGCCGGCGAATCCTTCGCCTTCACAGAAGGCACCGTGCCTGTCACGGTCACGCAGGTCAGCGAGCGCGAGTGGACGGCCGTCGGCGTCCTGCCGCTCGACACGATGGCGCTCGACGTCGGCGACATGGTCGTGTACCGCGGTGTGGCCCTGGACCAGCGTCCTGGCGCGGCGCCTGTCGAGTCGGACGCGTTCATCGTGGAGATTGTCTCGGCGGCCAATGCGATGTCAGAAGGGTTTTCCATCGACGATCGGCAGGACAAGTATGCGCTGAGTCAGCAGATGGTCATTATCAAGACCGAGCGATTGCTGGCAAAGGCCCCCGGCCTGTCGCAGGATGAGCTCCTCGATGAGGCACTGGGGATCGCTGCCGAACAGCGATCTGTGCGGGCCGAGATCGTTTTCATGACCGGAGGCGAGTTCGAAGACGAGGTGGTCGAGTCAGAGCACGAGGGGGAACTGAGCGCCGGGCGGCTCGATAACACCGGTCGCGCGGACCTGGGTCTGGCCACCCGCGCCATGAGCCGGGCGGCGACCGAATTGGTGGCGGGTGAATTGAAGACGGCTCTGGTAAGCGAGCGCGAAGCGCTCACCGCGATGCAGCGCGCGTTGTCGCGTCGTCGATTCATTCTGCGAACGTTGACGCTGCGCGCGCGCGTTGACGACAGTCGCCGGCTCCAGGGACGGTTGGTCGATCTCGGCCGAGGAGTGCGTCCCGTCGACGCGGCGACCGTCAGTGCCCTGGTGGATGCCGCGCGCACCGCGCTCCTTGTGACGACGCAGGTCTCCAGGCAGACGACCCTCACGTTCGAGCATTCCGCGGAGTTGTCGCGCGCGGCAAGCGGGTTGCTGAGCGCCGACGGACGGGGCGCTCCTGTCGTCGATGTCGCGTCGAGGTTGAGCGCGGCAGCCGAGGCGATCGCGGCGGGGACCCCCGACGTCGCGCGCCGGGCGCTGGCGGACGCGGGCGCTCGACTGACGGCCATCGCTTCAGCCGAACTGGCGACCGCGCCGATGACGGCTGTTGACGATGCCGCCGCGCGGTTGCGTGGAGCGCTGGCGGACGCGCTTCGCGCCGGCGGTGGCCGGTGACGATCGAGCGCGGACTACGCGCGGCCGCGCTGCTGATAGCCGTGCTGGCCTTCATCGATCCCACGCTCTCGGGCGCTGGACCGGATCGGCAGACGGTTGTCGTGCTGGCGACGCCGGCCGACGATCCCGGCCTGGCCACGCAAGTCGCAACGGCGCTTGACACCAGTTTCGACGTCTCTCTGACAGATGTTCCGTCCCCGGCCGCGTACGTCCTGACAGGTGCGGACTTGCCGGAGGGGTGGCGGCCTCCGCCCGACTCGGTCGTCTTTGCTGTCGCGCCCGAGGTGTCGCAGACGGACGTGCGGATTCTCCGGCTTTCGACCCCGAAGGAACTCACGGTGGATTCAGTGGCACGCATCGAGGTGGACGCGCTGGTCGCAGGGACTGGCGACCGCGATCTGACCGTCACGCTGGATGTCGACGGTGCCCGGGTTCAGGAGGCCACCCGCGTGGTGGCCGGTCAGGATTCGCGTGCGACGGCCGCCCTGTTGTTCGTGCCGTCCAGACCGGGCGTCGTACACGTGCGCGCCGAGGCTGCGGTGCCGGGGCGACGAACCGCCGTCGCCGATGCCGCGATCACCGTCACGGCCCGCGTCTGGCGCGTGCTGTCGTTCGACAGTCGCCCGACATACTCCGCGACGTTTGTGCGCCGGGCGCTGGAGGCCGATCCCCGGTTCGCGGTGACGACCCGAATTGCCACGTCGCGCGTGTCGGCGATCCAGACCCGTACGCCGCCGTTCTCTCTGAGTGAGGCACGTGCGCTGGACGAATTCGACCTGGTGATTGTGGGAGCGGCCGAAGCGCTGGGATCGGCCGAGGCGGCCGCCCTTGAACGATACCTCCGCGATCGGCACGGCGCCGTGGTGCTGCTGCCTGAAGGGCCAGGGGGGACCCTGCTCCCGGCGCTCACCGGCCAGGGTGGCTGGATGCAGGATCGCCGGGCGGACCCGGTGTCCGTGACTCATGGGGCGGGCACCTGGTCGGCCGGCGAGTTCATCTGGCCTGCAACATGGCCACCGCTGGCGCGGCCGCTCGCGACGTTTGCTGATCGAGAAGAGGGTGCCGTATCCCGGCATCCCGTCTGGCAGGCGCCGGTTGGCGGTGGCCGCCTCGTGGTCAGCAGCGCCATCGACGGATGGCGATCCCGGGCGGGTCAGTCACTGGGTTTCTCCGCGTTCTGGCGTTCCGTCGCGGCTGCCACGGCGAACGCCACGCCACCTCTCGTCGCCGTTGACCTGCCCAGGCGGTTGTTGATGCCGGGACAGCCGGCGGATGTCGATGTTCAGGTGTTCTCCGACGGTGTTCCGGCCGCGCGCTTGCGTGATACGGGCGGCATCGCGTCACCGGTGCGGCTCTGGCCCTCCGACGCGCCATCGGGCGACGCCACGGGTTGGACGGGAGGTATTCGCGCGCCGGACGTGCCCGGGCGATATCGACTGGAGGTCACCACCGACACCGGCGTCAGCGGTGGTGCCGAGTTCATGGTCGTGGATCCCGACGCGTTCGGCGCCGCGCCACTGCGCCTGGCGTCGGTGCCGAACGGTTTGTCGGCTGCGGCGGCGGTGGCGCATCGGGGGGCCGTCGTTCCCCAGGCCAGGCTCGACACGTTGCCGGCACGGATCGCGGAGGTGGTCACCCCGGCGGTGTCGCGGCAGTCCTGGTATCCCATGCGTTCGATCTGGTGGCTCGTGCCGTTTACGCTGTGTGCGTCTGGCGAGTGGTGGTTGCGCCGGCGCCGCGGAGAGCGGTAATCTTCCGCCTACCATGTACTCACGCGAACAGGTCAAGGCCATCACCGACAAGATCTTCAACATGTCCGGCGCTGACAGTACGGAGGTCAACTTCAGTTCCTCGGAGCGCTCGGGCACCCGGTTCGCCAACTCATCGATCTCCGCCAATCTGGTGCAGTTCGATCAGCAGTTGACGATTACCGCGCATCTCGGCGCCAAGTCCGGCACGGCCAACACGCGGGACTTTTCTGACGCATCACTGAAGCTGACGATGTCGGAAGCAGAAGATGCGGCCCGGGTGGCGGCCGAGCGACCGAACGCCCCGGCGCTGCTCGGCCCGCAGGAGTACATTCAGGTGGATGCGGCGCTGCCGGTGGCCAAGAACTTCGGACCGGCAGAGCGAGCGAAGATGGTCCGGACCAGCATCGACATCAGCAAGAAGATGGGCACGGTGGGGTCGGGCTATATCCCGAAGTCGCACCGGACCTCGTGTGAGGCGAACTCCAAGGGGCTGTTCGCGTGCGAGGAAGTCGCCGAGGCTGGTTTCATCCTGACGTGCCGGATGCCGGACGGGAGCGGGTCGGGATGGGCCGGGACGACGGGCATCAAGGACATCAGCATGATCGACCCGGTGGAAATCACCGAGGTCGCGTCGCGAAAGGCGGTCGAGAGCCGGAATGCCAAGGCACTCGAGCCTGGCCGGTACACGGTCATTCTCGAGCCCAGGGCCAACGCGCGGTTCCTGTCGTTGATGACCGGCATTCTTGGCGGGGGCGGCGGCGACTTCATGCGTGACAAGAAGCCGGGTGACAAGATTTTCAGCGATTTGTTCAGTCTCAAGAGCGACATTGGCAATCCGATTCTCCGGCAGACGACCATCCTCGGCGACAACACGCCGGCGGCGCCGGTCACGTGGCTGGAGAAGGGTGTGCTTCGCAATCTCGCGGGCGGTCCGAACAGCACCCAGCCGAAGGCGAACGTCGGCATGAGTCTGGTCATGGAGGGGTCGGACCTGAGTACGGCCGACATGATCAAACAGACCAAGCGTGGACTGCTGGTGACGTTCTTCTGGTATATCCGCGGAGTCGACAACGCCACCCTGCTCAATACCGGGATGACCCGCGATGGGTTGTTCCTGATTGAGAACGGTGAGATCTCGATGCCGGTCCAGAACTTCCGGTGGAACATGTCGCCCCTGGTCGGCTACAACAACCTCACGCTCGTCGGAAAACCCGTGCCGATGCACATGGGCGAGTCGTACGACGGCGACAATACTGGGCTCATCCCGCCGGTTCGAATTGAGGACTTCTACATGACGTCGCTGTCACCG
>JAHEFO010000052.1 GCA_024640135.1 Acidobacteriota bacterium | reverse complement strand
ATTCTCACTCGTCGCGCCTAGCCAGCCGGGCGCCGCGCCAGGAATCCGCTGTACAAATGGCGGGGACAGGCCACTAGTCCGCCGGCAGCGGGCTGTGAGTGCGCAATCCGGGGATCCCGATGCGCGCGGGTCGCGCCCCTCTCGGCCAACCTGATTAGGCCAGGCCCCGTCATAGAGTGGTGACGATGATTCGGGAGGCCTTCCGCAGTCTTCGAGCAGCGCCGATCGTGTCGGCCGTGGCGATACTCTCGCTGGCGCTCGGTATTGGCGCCACGACCGCCGTCTTTTCCATCCTTGATGCTGTGCTGCTTCGCAGCCTGCCGGTTCGGGAGCCCTCGCAGTTATTCCGGGTGTCTGTTGGTGCCGACCAGACCTCGCTGACCAATCCCGTCTGGGAAGCGATCCGTGATCGGCAGGAGGGCGTGTTCCAGGGCGCAGCTGTCTGGAGCACCGGGCGTTTTGATCTGGCCCAGGGCGGCGAGTCGACGCTCGTCAATGGCCTCTACACAAACGGCGCCTTCTTCGAAACACTCGGCGTCACAGCCCGGCTGGGTCGTGTCCTGACGCCGGCTGATGATCAGCGGGGCGGCGGTCCCGGTGGACCGGTCGCCGTGATCAGCTTCAGCTTCTGGCAGAACCACTACGGTGGTGTGGACGATGTCGTGGGGAAGACATTGGTGGTGCAGCGCGTCCCGTTCACCATCGTGGGCGTCGCGGCGCGGGGATTCACCGGGCCAGACGTGGGACGTTCGTTCGACCTGGCGATTCCGATCGGCGCCGAGATCCTGATCAACGGCGAAGACAGCGGGCTCGACCAGCGCTCCTACTGGTGGCTCGATGTGGTCGGACGACTGGCCCCCGGGGTGTCGAGGGCGGACGCTGCCACCCGCCTGAACGCGCGTCGGGATCAGATCCGTCAAGCGACCATGCCGGATGACTGGCGGCCGGAGGAACTCACCCACTACCTTGGTGAAGACTTCGTTCTGCAGCCGGCGGCCAGCGGGACTTCGTCGCTGCGGCGTCGCTATGCCGATCCGCTGAAGGTGATGATGGGCGTCGTGGTACTCGTGCTCCTCATTGCCTGCGCCAATATTGCCAATCTGTTGCTGGCTCGCGCGGCAGCTCGGCGACGCGAGTTGAGTGTGCGTCTGGCGCTGGGCGCGTCTCGTCTCCGGCTGGCGGGGCAGCTGTTTTCCGAGAGCATGATTCTGGCGTTGCTGGGCGCGTCAGCGGGTTTGCTGGTGGCGCACTGGGGGAGCGCGCTGCTTGTCAGCCAGTTGTCGACGCAGGCCAATACCGTTTTTCTTGATGTGTCACTCGACTGGCGCCTGCTGAGTTTTGCCGTCGTCGTTTCCATGGCCACTGCCGTGGTGTTCGGGACGGTGCCGGCGTGGCGGGCGGGCCGCATCGATGCGGGCGAAGCGCTGCTGGCGCAGAGTCGATCAAGCTCGGGTGAGGCGCGCCGCGGGGTGGCGGGCGCGCTGGTCGTCGCCCAGGTGGCGTTGTCCCTGGTGTTGGTGGCGGGCGCCGGAATGTTTGTCCGCACGTTTACCGGGTTGACGACGCAGGATCTGGGGTTCGACCAGGACTCCTTGCTCGTAGCCAGAATCAACGCCCAGCGCAGCGGCCTGGACTCCGAGGCCAGGGTGGCTCACTACGAGCGACTCCGCGAGGCGGTGGCTGCGGTGCCTGGCGTGGTCATGGCGTCAGCGTCGGTGATCACACCGGTCAGCGGCGCCACCTGGCAATTTCGAGTCGAGGTGCCAGACCGTCCCGACCTGCCGAAGTCTGATGCCGGCGTGTGGGTCAACTACCTGCAGCCTGGATGGTTCGAGACGTACCGGACGGCGTTGGTGGCAGGCCGTGACTTTGCGGCAACCGACCGGTCCGGAGCCACTCCCGTGGCGATTCTCAACGAGACGGCTGCCTCGCGACTGTTTGGCGAGGACCTTCCGTTGGGCCGCACGCTGCGGCAGCCCGGTCGACCCGGTGTGCCGGCCAAGACCATGGAGATCGTTGGCGTCGTGCGCGACGCGACCTACCGGTCGCTGAGGGATCCTGCGCCGCCGACGCTGTACCTGCCCTTGGCGCAACAGGACGAACCGCCGCTGTTCCTGTCGCTCAGCATGCGCACCGGCCAGGCCGAACCGCTGGCTCTGAGCCGCGCCGTGGCCGACGCGATTCAGCAGGTGGACGGGAATATGTCCGTGACGTTCCGGTCGCTGGATGAACAGGTCAGTGCCGCGCTCATTCAGGAGCGCCTGCTGGCGATGTTGTCCGGGTTCTTCGGCTTGCTGGCTTTGTTGTTGGCGGGACTGGGGCTGTACGGAGTAACTGCTTATGCGGTCAACCGTCGGCGGCTGGAGGTCGGCATTCGCATGGCCCTGGGCGCGACACCGCACGGGGTGGTGATCCTGGTTCTGCGTCGCGTCGCCGTACTCCTGTGCGCCGGCATCCTGGCCGGAGGTCTGATCAGTTACTGGGCTGCCGCCCTGGTCGGGTCGTTGACGTGGGGCATCGAACCCCGGGACCCGGCGCTCATGGCAGGCGCCGCGGCCGTGCTGGCGCTGGTCGGTGCGACGGCAGGCTGGATCCCCGCGCGTCGTGCAGCACGGGTCGACCCTGCACGCGTACTCAACGCCGAGGGCTGAATCTCGTGTCCCGACTCGGAGATTTGCGGACAGGCCACTAGCGCCTGGAAATCTCGCATTTCCCAGCGCAACGCCTGATGATTGCCCTCCACGCGCCGGCGTCTGGCCAGAGCGTCAGGGTGTAGCCGAACTCCCCAGGCTTCAGGTCGCGCTGCGGGAACTCCATCTCGACGCCCGGGACGAAGGGCCTGTCGAGCATTGTGGCGCCACTCTTTCCCCCAGGGTCCGGGCGGAGACTTTCGACGAGTACGTGGTTCTGGTCTCCAATGGTGATTATGAGATCCAGTTCCCCGATCGGTGGGTTCCGGCCGCGACCCAGCCGGTATTCGAATCCTGGTACCGCCTTTGGCAGATCGCCGAACTGGATACTCGGTGCAGACGGGAATGGCTGACAGATCGCATTGCCATCCTTCACGCCCGTGAGCACCTGGCCCGGCTCGCACTGTACGGTGAGCGGCGAGACGGTCTCGACTGACTCACAGAGCGGTTGACCGTTTCTCACGCCCGTCAGTACCTGTCCCGACGCGCAGGGGCGGAGGTCGAGCGGCCGGTCGATCACTGCTCGATCCAGACATTCAAACGCGCCGCCCAGGATCTGCCCTGGCTGGCACGGCGGGTCGGGCTTGCAGCCAAGCGAACCGTCAATCGCGGCGAGCACTTGACCGGCCAGGCACGTGGGAGCTGGGACCGTCGGCGGCTGCACACACGCAAACTTGATCCGTCCCGCCTCGCTCCTGATATCGAAGATGAAAGGCGCTGGGCAGGTGGGAGCAGGCACACACTCCGCCCTTCCGTCGGCAACCTCCACGAGCCCCCCACCCGTGCACAGGGGCGGCGGGGCAGGCGTCCAGGGGGTCCCCCACAGCAACAGCACGAACGCCGCTCGGCCCGGGAGCCGCTGCGTCGGCGGCTGCACACAGGCGAACGTGACCCGGCCCGCCTCGCTCCTGATATCGAGGATCCGGGGCGAGGTGCAGGTGGGAACAGACACACACTCCGCCCTTCCGTCCGCAATCTCCAGGAGCCCTCCCCCGGTGCAGATGGGGGGCGGGTCGGTCGGCCATGGGGTGCCCCACGGCACCACCGCGAACATTCCGCCCGGGAGCCTGCCCGGGGGTCGCTGCACGCAGTCAAACTTGATCCGGCCCGCCTCGCTCTTGATATCGAGTATGAAGGGCGACGTGCAGGAGGGAACAGGTACACACTCCGCCCTCCCGTCGGCGACCTCCAGGAGCGCTCCTCCGGGGCATGCGGGCAGGCCGGTCAGCCTTTCCTCCACGAGTCCCGGGTCCCCCTGTTCGCCCTTGTCAACCCTGTCGCCCTTCAGACCCTGGTCTTCTACTCGCGGAGACACCGAACCCAACACCAGGAACAGGAGGGCGACGAAGGCCAGCGCGGCCGCGGTGGCCCACATCCACCAGGAGCGTCTCAGGGCCGCCGGAATGGCCGAGAGGAACCCGCGGCCGTGCACATGCGGCCGATCCTCCCGCGATGAGCTGACAAACGCAGCTCCGGAGTTGGTCCATCGCCGGCGGCGGAGCCAGGTGAAGCTGTCATACGAGACATCGACGACGGTGGCGGGCCCCAGCGTCCCTGTTGTCGGCGCCTTCAGAAACGTCCGCCCTGGCGCCTGGAAGAGCTCAACGACCCCCAACGTGTCTGCAACATCGGCTGCGCACATCTCGGCGATCTCGGCTACCGTGGCCGGGCGTGGCACGAAGTGGCCGCCGGCGTATTCACTCGTCGCGCGCACCACCTTGTCGATCAATTCCTGATCTTTGTGTGAAGCCTTGTTGCAAACCTCATCGGCATGGCGGAAGAGGGCGCCGTGGATGCCGCCGGCCTTGTCATAGTGACCGATGTTCAGCGGCGCGCGCTCGTGCTCCCGCACATTCCAGGCGCACATCAATGCGTGCTGGACGAGCGGGAGCTGCCCGGGCACGCGCGATGGATCGAACGCCTTGACGACCGCATTCACGAGGTCGGCAGCAACGGACCCGCCGGCCGCCTCGACCGGGCCTTCCACGGCGCGCCGAAGCTGCTCGTCCGTCATCGCCGGCAGCTCGTAGGCGTTGCGCTCGATGAGCGTGTGGACGAGCGCGTACAGGTCTGGATCGCTGGTCTCGCACGCCTTCACCGCGTCCCGACGTATCGTGAACAGCATCCGGATTCCGGACGCGCGCTGAAGATCGTTCATCACCAGCGCGACAAACGATTCATCGTCTTTCGCCGTGCCGACCACCGCGCGGCATCGTCTGTAGCGGATCAGTTCATCGAGCTGATCGACGACCACGAGCAGGGGATGATCCGCGGCGAGCCCAGCCGAGCGGACACACTGGTCGAGGCCGCCGGGGCCCGCGCGCAGGAGGCGCTCGAGCTCGCCGGCCGGCCGGTCGAGGGCCTCGGGCTCACCCAGTGCCCGCGCCAGGTTCCCAATTGGATCCTCGCCCGGACGAAGGATCGCCACGCGCCACCCTCGTTGCTGCAGACGCGGGACGACGCCCGCCCGAACAAGTGACGACTTGCCGACCTCCGGGGCGCCGACGACGGCCAGCACCCGGGTGTCTCCGAGCCGGGCTGCCAGCGCCTCGGCTTCTGCTTCCCGTCCGAAGTACCGTGTTGCGTCCGCGACGTCGAACGGCCGATAGCCCGGAAACGGGTTGGTCTCCGTGCGCGGAGTCACGGCGTCCGATCCTCCGCCCGTGTCTCGTCGTCCCTGGTCACGTAGTTCTTGAAATCAAGGGCCTTGGCGCCGTGACGGAAGATCCACCGAATCCTGGCGAAGACCAGGAGGTTCCAGGTTCCGATCAGGAACCCGTACGTGCCGGCGACAAGGGCCAGGACCCTCTTGTTGGTGTCCCACACGGCCACAAAGGGTTTCAAGAGCTCCACGGAATCGATCTGGGTGCGGATCCAGGTGACGAGCTGGCTGACAGGATTCCAGGACCAGGGCATCCACGCGTTGATGTTGTCGCGCAACGATGCAGCCGATTTCACCAGCGATGCGGCCGCGTCTGGCAGTGACATTGTCGGAAACGAGGCGACAGCGGCGATCAGCAGATACAGCCAGATGAACGGCAGGACAACGACGAGTGCCAAGAAGACTCTTTCCAACACTTGCCGCGCGACGAGCTGACCAGGAGGAAGGTTGGAGGTTCGTCTCCTGGTAATGACAATCTCCCGCCACTCCACCATCAGACGCATGAGCCAGCAGCTGAACAAGAACGCGCCGAAACTGACCAGGAGCCAGAACATCCGGGTCCCGAAGTTCTGTGCTCCATTGACCGCCCACATCGCGGCCGTCGTCGCCGCGAGAAAGCCCAGGGTCGGCACGAGCAGGTACGTCCAGGCCAGTGCCTGGACGTACGTCCACCATTTGAACCATGCGACGGGCGTGGCCTCGTTGAGAGGGCGACGATCGACGGTCAGGTCCAGGATTCGGCGAAAGAGCTCACTATCGGTCCAGTAGCCGACGTGGGCCACGCCCGGCACGGCATACCGGGTGAAGACCTCGTCTTCTTGCTTGCTGAAGATCTGCTCGACCACAGTGCCGGCCGAATAGGCCACGTCCAGGTTGTGGCCGACCGGGTCCTGTTCGTCGCAGTAGTTGTAGTGCGGGATCTTGCGCGAGCCCTGTCTCATCGCCAGGAGTTCGGGATCGACCCAATCAGCCCAGCGGTCATCCTCCTTGCGCTCCACAAGATGCTCGTAGTTCAGCCACCAGAACGCGAGGAACTTGTCGATCGGCGAGCCGAGCGTCACGAATGCGTCCACGTTCCGGATCCACTCCAGGTCCGGAACGTGATGGTCCTGCTCCTCGGTGCTTGGGTTTCGATCGTATTCCGGCAACAGCTCGAGAGCGCCTTCGTGAAATCCCGACCGCTTCATGTGGGCAAAGAGGAGCGCATCGAACGACATGACGGTGCCGAGGCTGTGCGCGATCACGACGTATCGCGGCTCCCGTGCCGGACGGCCGGGGTTTGTTTCCTTTTCCTTTGCGTAGTGGTCGGCCTCCAGTCGCTCCATTCGCTCGTGGAACCGGCGCACGGCCATCCCCCGCGTAGCCTGGTACTCCCCGTAGAGCTGGACGTCCCCCAGGAAACGGTCGAAAACCTCCTCGGCCAGTTCCGGGTTGCGCTTGCGGAGCACTGCCTGGAGTGGCAGGACGCCGGCGCGCATGGTGCGGAGGAACTGCGGAATCCATTTCGGCGCGTTGCGGATTTCCAGCCGGTCGATCAAGGCTCGCGTCCAGTCGGCCACCGGTTCGCCAAACGCCTTCAACCGGCTGTCCGTCACGCTCGACCAGTGAAGATCGACGAACCTGAGGTTTGTGCCGGGTTCCTTCGTCCGGCGCCCGACGAACGGCCGCTGCTCTCTTCCGTCTGCACGCTGAGGAATGCCTTCGAATTCGATCCAGCCCTCCTCGAGCGCGGTGCCGACGTCCCCGACGGGCGCCTCCTGCAGCTGGCCGGCCATCAGCCCGAGCGTGATTGGCTTGCCGATCTCACGACCGGAGGTGCTGCGCGCCTGGGCGAAGCGCTCGATCACCGGTCGAACGGACTCGTTCTTTCGTTGCTGGCCGATGCCGTGCACGACGATGATGTAACGCACTTCGTTCAAGGGAGTCTGCTCCGAATCTCGATCGTCACTTCGTCGATCCCGATTGCCCCAAAGGGATCGCTCACCTGGAGACGGATGACGTATTTGGTGCCGGGCCGGGCCTGAAATCTCACCCTCGAGCCGTCAGCGTTCACCGTCGTCAACGTGTCATTCGTCGCAAAGCCGGAGCGCTTCGTCCACTGGTAGGCAAGGACATCGTCCTCGCCGTCTGGGTCGAAAGAACCGGAGCCGTCAAGATCGACCGTGACAAAGCACGGAAGGGTCACATCCGCGGTGCAGCCGTCATCGTAGACCCGGTCGGGGCCCGCATCGGCCACCGGCGCGGTGTTCCCGTCGCGGACTCGACGTGACAGGACCTGATATCGGATGGCAGGGATCTCAATCGGCATTGGGCGGGTGGGAGCCGACTCCGCGGCCGGCTGCGAGGTCGCCGGCCGCGAACGCGCTGGCAGTGACGCGCGAGTCGAGGGCCACTCACCCAGGCGCACTCCAATCATGAAGCGGTGCCGGATCGAGTTGGTGATTCGGGCGGGATTCCAGTCGCCCTCGGCCGTGAGGGCCCATCCGGGCGCAATCAGATAGGCCAGCTTCACCGCGCCGCCGGTCGTCCGGCTCCTCCCGGCCGGCTTGAGGATCGCCAGTTGCCCGTTGAGCTGGAGCCGATCCGACACCTCGAGGTGACCGCTGGCTCCGAACTGGTCGACGAGGCGGAGCGAGGCTTCCGTGCTGAAGCTGGATGTCCTGAGGTTCCGGTCCACATCCAGTCTGGCCGTGTCACGCAAGGCCGCGGTCCCGTACACGCCGACCTGGCCGTGGTCGAAGGCATAGTCGACGGTGGCGCCCACCTGGGACAACGCACGGCCTGTTTCGAACTGCGTGGGATTCACGTACCGGATGCTCGAGAACAGGCCGACCTGCACCTGCTGCACGCGATTGAGCAAGGCGACGTCGAGCTGACCATCACGACTGTCGTGGTACCAGTCGTAGCTGCCGTCCACTTGCAGCGCGCTCCGCCGGCCGAACGGCGCAAAGAACCGTCCGCGCCCGGACAGCGTGAGATCGCCGCCCTGGTCTACCCCGAACTTCAAGCCGACGACCGAGAAGAGCCGCGTCGGTTCAGTGCGCCACAGCAGGTCCGTGGACCCCTGCGCCTCCTGCGGCGACACATTGGTTCGGGCTGGCAGCGGGGTCTTCGGCGCAAGTTGCCCGGCGCGCGAGGTGGAGGCCGACAGCAGCACCGTCAGACATCCGATGAGTAGTCGCGCCGCAAGCTTTCGCACCCGGCCTCCCTTCGACGAAACCATCGTTGTGACCCGGCGGGAGTATGTCGTGGACCGGGGTCCGATGCAAGCCGGCGTAGCCGCCGGAACCGGTTGCCATCTGATCTGCTGGTGTTGGCGCACCGGTGAAGATTCCCTACTTGATTACACCGAGGCTGGTCAGTAACACGAGAACGACGCCGATGGGAATCACGATCAGCACCGCCGGGCGGAGCCAGCCGGTTACTCGAAGCCGGCCCGCACCGACATTCACGTCGTCTCGGAAGCCGTCGAACTTCCAGACGAACACGGTGTACAGAGCCAGCGCCAGGCCACCGGCCGGGAGCAGAAAGTTCGTGGAGGCGACGTCCAGTAGCCCGAAGATTGTCAGCCCGAACAGTTGCAGTGCTGACCAGGGCCCCTCGCCGAGGATGACCAGCGTGGACAGCACGGCCCAGAGGCCACCTGTGGCCACTGCGGCCTTCGTTCGGCTGATGCCGTACCCATCGATCAGCGAGGCGGCGATGACTTCGAAAATCGCAGCGGCTGACGTGATGCCGGCCAGCAGGAGAAGAAAGAAGAACGCCCCGCCGAAGAAGACGCCGCCTGGCATCTGTTCGAAGAGCTGAGGCATCGTGACGAACAGCAGGCCGGGGCCCGAATCCGGCGCAATGTTGAAAGCAAACAGCGCCGGAAAGATCACGAACCCCGCCAGCACGGCGACAGCCGTGTCGCACGCCACCACGATGGCCACGTTGCCGGGGACATCGCTGTCGCGAGGGTGCATATAGCCACCGAACGCGAATCCGGCAGCCATCCCGACACCGAGCGAGAAGAAGGCCTGTCCAAGCGCCGCCAGGACGGTCGCCGCATTGATCTGTGAAAAGTCCGGCGTCAGGAACCACTTGACGCCCTCAACTGCTCCGGGCAGGGTCAGTGAGCGTACGGCCAGCGCCACCAGCAGGATGAAGAGCAGTGGCATGGCGATTCGAGCGAGGCGTTCGAGACCGGTGCCCAGGCCCTGGCGCACGATGAGGGTCATGACCGTGATGGAGAGCAGCGTGTAGGCCAGCAGCGGACCAGGATTGGTCGTGAATGCCGCGAACGTGGGTTGGAGCTGGTCGGCTGGCAGTCCGTTCAGACCGCCCGTCAGGGTCATGACGAAGTAACCGACGATCCAGCCGATCAGCATCATGTAGTAGGCATTGATTGCCACCGCCGCGGTGACGCCCATCCAGGCGATGAGATTCCAGGGGTTCGTCCGGCTCCTGCACAGCTTGGCCATGCCAGCAATCGGGCTCAATTGAGCCCGTCGGCCCAGGCCGACTTCAATGATCATCAGTGGCAGGCCAATGACCGCGACGATGAGGATGTAGACGAGGAGGAAGGCTCCGCCGCCATTCATGCCTGTCATGTAGGGGAAGCGCCAGATGTTGCCCAGGCCGACGGCGAATCCCGCCGTGGCCATGATGAAGCCGAACCGGCTCCCCCACGATTCGCGCGCTGCCATTACCAGGCCACTGCCGCGCTGTTGTTGCGATTATGGGATGCGGCTCGCAGCATGCCCGTGACCGGGTCGCGACTGATGCCG
This sequence comes from Acidobacteriota bacterium, assembly GCA_024640135.1. Lineage (GTDB taxonomy): Bacteria > Acidobacteriota > Vicinamibacteria > Vicinamibacterales > SCN-69-37 > SYFT01. The sequence continues at coordinate 8,730 of JAHEFO010000052.1, read as the reverse complement.
ACCCATAGCCCCTCGCCACCGAATCTCATGTTGCTCTGATCGATTTCCTCGTACGCGTAGCCGATCGCGTCCAGCACCTCCCTGGAGAATTGCCCCTTTGGCACGCGGGCGATCCACTTGCCGGTGTTGTCGGCGGTGGGCATCAGCAAGTCAGGCGCGTTGATGGCCTCGTCAACGGTCAGACCGAACCTGGTGATTCCCAGCAATGCCTGGAGGGTTCGGATGTGAAGGCCGGAGCCCATGGACGCGAATCCGAGAACGGGTTTGCCGTCCTTGAACAGAATGCCGGTCTCCGTCGGTGCGGGCAGCCGGCTGCCCGGCGGAATAGCGGCAATGGCCGCCTGCTGAAATGATGCCGGGTCTCCAATCGAGATGCCATCGACGTTGATCGCGGTTCGACCCCAGTCCACGCAATTGATGCTTTGGGTGATGGCCGCGATGTTCCCGTCCCTGTCAATGGCCACCACATCGTCGGAATGCCCAGGGGACTGCGGGGCCTTGAATTTGAGCGGCAGCGCACCGGCCTCGATGCGTTTCCAGAGGGCCTGCGCCCGTGCGGGGGACGTGCGCGCTTCCGGTGAATGATCGAGCTCGGGGAAGACTTGCGCCAGCGTCGGGACCGGCAGGAAGCCGACCAGGGAAATGTCGAGCGCCTTCTTCAGCGCGGGGCCGGATTCCGGCAGCCAGTCTGACTCGGCCAGTCCTGCGGCGTCGGCCAGCAACTGCGCCTCGATCAGGCTGACCCCGCCCTGGTTCGGAGGACGGTTTGTATGAATCTGATAGTCGCCGATGGTCGCAACCAAAGGCTCATCCCAGATGACCTCATAGGCCGCGAGGTCGCCTTCTGTCATCTTTCCGCCATCGGCCGCGACCGCCGCCACCAGCTTCCTGGCCCAGGGGCCTTTGTACATGTAGTCCGTGCCCTGCGTGGCCACCGCGCGCAGCGTCCTGGCCAGCGCTGGTTGCCTGAACGTGTCACCGGCCATGTACGATGTCCCGTCCGGCTTCAGAAAGACCGCGCGGGTTTCGGGCAGCCGCGCAAGGTCATCGTGGCGGAACTGAAACTTCTCGGCGAGATGCGTCGTCACCGGCATGCCGCGTTCGGCGATGTCGATGGCCGGCTCGAAGATGTGCTTCAACGGCAGCCGTCCGAACCTGGCATGTGCGGATCCCACGCCCTTCATGAACCCGCCGACCAGCGCCGTCCGTCCGCTGACCGCCGTGCCCCGGAGTCCTTCCATGGAAGACATGCTCAGGCTTCCGGGGATGGTCGCCGCCGATGTCTCACCTCGCACGGTGTTCCACTCGGCATTCATCGTGTAGACCTTGCCGGTGGCGGCATCGTAGTAGACGAGCGACATGATGCCGAAGTAGCTGATGGGCGCTCCCGCCGTCAGCGCGACCTGCGTCACGGCAGCGGTCATGGCGGCGTCAATCGCATTGCCGCCCTGCTTGAGCGCCTCGAGGCCTGCGCGTGCGGCCAGGCCGTTGTAGGCCACCGTCACGGCGCCATTCTTCCCGGAAGCCATCCCGGCGGATGTCCGGTGCATGTCCTGCACTTCAATGAAGCGCTGGTACTCACCAGCCGGCCAGGCCTGCGGAGAGAGGTTGACGGCTCTTTGTGCCGGCAGGGCGGCGGGTGCCCAGAGCAGGAGTGCCCCGACCAGTCCCGTGCGCGCGCCGAGGATCCATCCGCGCCGAAGCCGCGCTGGCATTGTCTTCATCGGCGCACAGTAGGCGACTAAGCTGCGCGCGTCAACTGTCTATCTTCACGTGCACAGGGCCGCCCTTGAGGTGCAGGTCGCGCTGCGGGAACGGAATCTCGAGGCCTCGCGCCAGGAGTTCGTCATGCAGGGCCCAGAGCAGGAGGGCGTGTGTGCGCGCGGGAGACAGCACCAGTTCCGATCCGACCCAGACGATCAATTCGAATTCGAGGCCGTCGTTCCCCATGTTGACCAGCCAGACTTCGGGCACCTTGGCCTTTACATCTGTGATGGTTCCAGAAACAGAGTTCACCGCCGCCATTCCGGCTGCCTGCACCAGGGACTTGTCGGAACCGTACGCCACACTGAACTGGACATGGACGCGCCGGCTCTGTTCGTTGAGTGTCCAGTTGACCACCCGGCCGTTGACGAACTCGCTGTTGGGCACCAGCACATCGAGCGAGTCGTTCGTGGTCACACGCGTGTAGCGCATGTTGATTTCGTGGACGCGACCAACCATGTTGTCCGGCAGCTCTACCAGGTCACCAACCTTTAGTGACTTTTCGAGCAGAAGCACGCCACCCGAGACGAAGTTCGCGAAGACGCTCTGCAGGCCGAGGCCAAGGCCCACGCCGACCACGCCGCCGAAGAGCGAGAGGGAGCTGAGGTCGAAGCCGAGCATTCCGACGGAGAGGAATCCGGCAAAGAGCCAGGCCGCGTAAGTCAGGATTCTGGCGAGGGCATACACGCCGGCATCGCTCATCGTCCGGCCGCCGCCTGTCTTCGAGAGGCGCCCGAACAACGCCTGCGAGCGGCGCCCGAACCACAGGGCGGCCGCGAACAGCAGGATGACCGTCAGAAGTTCGGCGACCGTGAACGGATCACCGCGCAGGGTGACGAGCGGCGTATTGACGAACTGTCGCGCGGCGGCAAGAACTTGGCCCATGGTCAGTGCAACATTTATACACGGTATTCACTCCGGTGTAGGATTTCAGCCTATGTCCACCAAACCCATTGCGTTCGTTTTGACCGCCGTTGTGGCATTCGGTGTTGGTCTGGCCTCGAGCCTGACTCTGATGTCGACCGTGAGCGCCCAGCCGGCGCGCCGCTATTTTACGCCGCGCAGTCCGGGTGATCCGGCGGTGACACCCTTCAGTGGGGCGGTGCTGGCCGGGAGCACGCTGTATCTGTCCGGCACGTTGGGCCTGGGGGCGAATCGTGAACTGCCCGCTACGGCTGAGGAAGAGGCCACGAACGTGCTCAATGCCATCCAGGCGCAGCTCAAGGAGGCGGGAATGACCATGGACGATTTGGTCACCATCCAGGTGTTCTCGCCAAATGCGGCCAATTACGATGCGTTCAACAGCGTCTATCGGTCCTATTTCACAAAAGAGTTTCCCGCCCGCGCGTTCGTCGGTTCCGGAACGCTGCTGTTTGGTGCGCGATTCGAAGTGCTTGGCACCGCGGTCAAACGCTAGCGCCGGGACACTGGCCCCAGGGACGTATCGGGCGTGCAGGCCGTCCGCACCACGCGCCTGCTAAGATCGTCAGAAGCCTCCTAAAGGAGTAGTCATGCGCAAGTGGTCAGGAGCAATTGTCGTCGCCATGAGTTTTGCGGTGGTGTCGTCAGCCCAGAAGAAGGCAGGCGATTATCCCGTGCAGCCCGTCCCGTTGTCCGCAGTGAAGGTGACAGGCGGGTTCTGGCAGGCAAAGCTCGAGACCAATCGCACGGTCACCATTCCGCACATCATGGAGCAGAACGAAAGCACCGGGCGCGTGGACAATTTCCGCAAGGGCGCGGGCCTGATGGAAGGTGAGTATCTGGGCCGCCGGTTCAATGACACCGACATCTACAAGGTGGTGGAGGCCGCGGCGTATTCACTGGCTGCGGGTCCTGATGAGGCGTTGCAGCAGCAACTCGACCGGCTCATCGACCTGATTGGCCGGTCGCAGCAGGACGACGGGTATCTTTTTCCGGCGCGCACGATCAACCCGGAGAAGCCGGCGCTGGGCGTCGGGACCGAGCGCTGGGAATACGAGAACACCGGCAGCCACGAGCTCTACAACTCAGGGCACTTGATTGATGCGGCGGTGGCGCACTTCGTGGCAACGGGCCAGCGATCGTTGCTTGATATCGCGATAAGGAATGCGGATCTGGTGGACCGGACGTTTGGTCCGGCCAAACGCCGGGATGCGCCCGGTCATGAAGTGATCGAGATGGCGCTGATCCGTCTGTATCGCGTGACTGGCGATGCGCGGTATTTTGACCTTGCCAAGTTCTTTGTTGACCAGCGCGGCACCGACCACAACGCGTCGAAGGACTACACGGAAGCGAGCTGGCAACTCTACAACGACCGGCCCTATCGCCAGGACGACAAGCCGGTAATCGAGCAGGAGCGCGCCCAGGGCCACGCCGTGCGGGCGGTCTATCTCTACAGCGCGATGGCGGATATTGCGGCCATGCTCCAGGACGAGGCGTACGATCGCGCCATCGATCGACTCTGGGAAGACGTGTACTCGAAGCGCGCGTATGTGACCGGGGGGCTGGGTTCTGTCGGCGGCACGGAGGCCTTTGCCGACGATTACGTCCTGCCCAACGAGAGGGCGTACACGGAAACGTGCGCGTCGGTGGGTGCAATCCTGTGGAACCACCGGATGTTTCTCAAGTCCGGCAGCTCCAGGTATCTCGACGCGTTCGAGCAGACGCTCTACAACGGATTCCTGTCAGGGGTGTCGGTCAAGGGAGACACCTTCTTCTACCAGAACCCGCTCGAGGCCTCCGCCGGAAGTGGTCGAGGCCGCGGCGGCGCGGCCCCCGACGCCAACAGGCGCAGCGCCTACTTCGACGTGGCGTGTTGCCCGGCGAATCTGGCGCGACTGATGGCTCAGTTGCCCGGCCTGATCTATTCACAACGCGGCAACGAGTTGTTCGTGAACCTCTACGTTGACAGTGAGGCCACGGTGAAGATTGGCGATGCCTCGGTCCACATCAAGCAGACGACGGACTATCCGTGGGAAGGGAAGGTGAGCTTCGACGTGACCTCGGACAGGCCCGTCACCTTCACCCTGAAGATGCGTGCCCCCGGTTGGCTGGCAGACAGCCCGTTCGGGACGGACCTCTATCGATTCAACTCGCCGGTGAACGAACAGGTGACCTGGGGAGCCTGGAACCTGCAGAACCGGGGGGCTTTCTCTGGCGGGTGGCTGAGTGCACGCGTGCCGATTACCGAATCGCAGGTCGCCAGCCAGACCGCGGTCCGGGCGCGAATCGAGTTGCCCATGCCGGTACGCCGCGTGATCTCGAACGCGGGTGTGAAGGAGAACACCAACAAGGCGGCCATTCAGAGAGGTCCTGTCGTGTATGCCATCGAAGGTGTTGACAACGGTGGCTCACTCGCCGACCTGACCATTCCCCTGTCGGCAAATTTCACCGGGTTCTTCCGCGAGGAACTGCTGGGTGGCGTTCAGAGACTGACCACAACAGTACGGGCCGCGGATGGCACGACCAGGACCATCGTGGCGGTGCCCTATTTCGCTTGGGCCAATCGAGGCCGGGGCGAAATGGTGGTCTGGGCGAAAGAGTAGGGCGCGGCGGCGGATCGTGTCGTTCAGTCTTTGTCTTGAAACAGTCTCGCGGCGGCGACGGGATCGAGGGCGATGCCGGCCAACTCAGCCGCGCGCGACATGACCGGGTCGCGGCCGGCCGCCAGGTCATCTGCGGTTGGGAGCAGGATCAGGTCAGGCGTGACGCCCACGCGTTCCAGGCTCAGGCCGTCTTTCATGAGCACGTCGGCGCTGGTAATCATGGCCCCGTAGGTCAGGATCACCTGGCTCCCCTGCGAAAACGGGAAGAAGCGCGATTCTTTGACAACCCCGGCCGAGCGATCGCCGATGATTTCGCCGCGGTGTTCCAGTTGCATCACGCGGGCAAACAGTTCGGCCGATGATCCGGACGCGCTGTCGATCAACACAATGAGCCGGCCAGTGAACGCGTCCCTTCCTCTCGTCGGGGCGGATAGTCGAACGCGGCCTGCGCGGATGACCCGTGTGGCAATGAACTGCTCCTGATCGAAAACGCTCCCGACCAGGCGCCGCAACGTCTCGATGAATCCGCCGGGGTTGCCCCGAAGGTCCAGGATCAATGTCGCGTGCCTGCGTGCCTGCGAGACCATCCGATCGATTTCACCAGGTTCACTGAGAAACGTCGGCATCTTCCAGATCAAGACGTCGTTCATGACCACGGACCGCTGCCGGATTTCGTGACGCGCCGACTCCATCTCGCGGACCATGTCCCCCATCTGGACCGAGAACCCTGGACCGCCCAGGACCGTCAAGGCGCGTCCTTCGATGATCCTGGACTCCACGAGTTCCTCACGCTCCGAGCCGTCCGGGCTGCGGACCACGACTCGTGTGGCCACTTGGGGTGTCAGTAGATTGAGGATGTACTGCATCCGGCCGAAACTCTCACGAGTGATCTGGTTGCCGTTGATGCTGAGGATTCGATCGCCTGGATGGAGCTTGGACGCGGCGTCGCTATCGGGCTTGACCCGCAGCACATAGGGCTCGCTGCCCACAATTCCCACGTCGTACCCGTAGTCGACACGCTTCGACCAGGTCGGCGGCTGGAAATAGGTGTGCGAGTCTCCCAGGCCGTCGACAAAGCCTGCCACGAGCCCCAGGCCGGCACTCAGGGATGGCGCCCTGGAAATCCTGTCCTGGTATTCCCGGTACCGGGCGTCCCAATCAAGGCCCTGCAGGTTTCGGTCGTAGTAGTACTTTTCGATCGACTCGTGCATGTCCTTCAGCATGCCGCCAACCCTGGAGGCGTCATTCGAGCTGATGCCCTGCGCGGGCCTCGCCGAAAGGGGCCACGCCGCCGCGGCCAGACACGCGGCCAGAACCGGAGCCAGCAACCGAGAGCGATGTCTGCGGAAGATCATGGGACGGTCACATCATTGTAGCGGCCTCAGGGCCCGTGCCCCGGCTACAATCAGCCTCATGCCCCCGCCCGATGAGACTCGCCGAGACTTCCTGAAGGTCCTGCCGGCAGCAGCACTGGCGGCTGCGGCCGCATCCTGTGCGTCCTCGTCTTCCTCGGGAGAAGACCGCGCGAAGACTGATGAACCTGCGACGCCGATTGAACCGCTGGCTGCCGCCGACCGTCTGCAGACCTTTGACTTCGAAGGCGTCAGGTTGCTGCCCAGCCGATGGCAGCGGCAGGTGGCGATGGCGCGTGACTACTATCTCGGTGTCAGTGACGCCGACATTCTGAATGGTTGCCGCGCGGCGGCGGGACTGCCGGCATCGGGAACGCCGCTGGGCGGGTGGTGCGGCGTGGACAGCAATTCGGTCCTCGGTCAGTGGCTCAGTGGCATGTCCCGCCTGGCACGCGCAACTGACGATCGCCCACTTGCGGCGAAAGCCCAGGGCCTGTTCGCTGAGTGGGCGAAGACCGTCAAGCCGGATGGTGACGCCGGGATGCGACATTATCCGTTCGACAAGCTTGTTGGAGGCCTCGTGGATCTCCAGCGGTACGGGAACGTCCCGGAGGCGGGCGCCATGCTCGCGCGCGTAGTGTCCTTTGCTGACAGGACGTTTGACCGGCCGGAGTTGGCGCTTGCCGATCCATCCCACAACCAGCACTACTACGGCCTGCCGCAGGAGTGGTACACGCTGTCCGAGAACCTCTATCGCGCCTACCGACTGACCGGCGATGAGTCGTTTCGACGGTTTGCTGACGAGTGGCGATACGAGGCGTACTGGGCGAAGTTCGAACACACGGCTTCGCCCCTGGACGCCCACGGCGTCCATGCATACAGCCACACCAATGCGTTCGGCAGCGCGGCCATGGCGTTCGAGGTGTCCGGCGATCCTCGCTACCTCACCATCGCCAGCCACGGATACGACTACCTGCAGCAGCATCAGTGCTTCGCCACCGGCGGCTATGGTCCCAACGAGCGCTACATGGCGGTTGACGGCAGCCTGGGCAAGGCACTCGAGACGCGGTCGGACACCTTCGAGACCTCGTGTGGTTCCTGGGCCGGGTTCAAGCTCTCGCGGTACCTGCTGCAATTCACTGGTGATGCGCGGTACGGAGACTGGATTGAACGGCTGTTCTACAACGGTGTGGGTTCCGCGCTGCCCATCACTGGTCGCGGACGCAACTTCTACTACAGCGACTATCGCATCGGCGGCGGAATGAAGGTCTACAACTGGGACACCTACACGTGCTGCTCGGGCACCTATATCCAGAACATGGCCGAGTACCACGACCTGATCTACCTGCGCGACGCGCAGGGCCTGTTCGTGAACCTCTACGTACCCTCCGAGGTCACCTGGCGTGCAACGGCCGGTGACGTCAGCGTCCGGCAGGAGACGCAGTATCCGGACGCAGAGACGACGATGCTGACCGTGACCACGGCATCGCCGGTCCGATTCACCCTTCGGCTGCGGGTGCCCTCCTGGACGAGCCAACTGACGGTGTCGATCAACGGCACGGCTGTGCCTGCCGGGGAACTGACGAACGGCGGGCGGCCCGGAACGTGGGCTGTCGTCGACAGGATGTGGTCGGCTGGCGACGTGCTGAGCGTGACCATTCCCTTGACGATGCGGATGGAGCCGGTGGATCGGTTTCATCCCGATCGTGTGGCGGTGGTCCGTGGTCCGGTGGTCTTCGTGCTCGAGGGCGCGTATCACGACCCCAACTTTGCCTTGCCCCTGTCCGATGAAGACTTGGAGTCATGGCTTGTGCCCGAGGCGGGGTCCACGCCCAGGGGTGTCTGGTCCACGGGTCTGCCGGAGACGACGTACGCCACGAATTTTCGCGTGGAACGACCGGACAAGCGCCCGGTGCGCCTGAGGTTCAGGCCGTTCTACGAAGCGTTCGAGAACTACCCTTATTTCATGTACTTCGACCGCAAGAGCCTGCCCTGGAGGCTGTGGTGATGATGACACGCACACTTGGACGGACGGACATCGCGCCGTCCCCGATCAGTTTTGGCGCCTGGGCGATTGGCGGATCGTGGGG
>JAHEFO010000277.1 GCA_024640135.1 Acidobacteriota bacterium | reverse complement strand
GTAGTCACCTCAGACGAGGCGTGAAAGTAAGAAGGCGCTTCTCCCGCGTCAATTCTCGAGTTTGTAGATCTCCCGGGATCCGCTCACCACCAGGTCGTGGTACCCAGCCATGATCGCCTGGGCCTTTTCGTGACTCATGACCTTCGCTTCAATCGTGGTGACCTCGTCGAGGCTTGAGTACGTGCGCTCCAGCACCAGCGTCCAGAACGATCCGCCCGCCACGTCCGTCATGAGCGTAAACGGCTCCAAGCCCATGGCGGTCATCACCGCGCCCAGATCCTTGAACTTGTTCTTCAGCGCGCCAACCTTGCCCGGCTTGCAGTTGAGTACTTCTCGTACCATGAACATCGTTTCTCTCCCATTGAAGTTGCGTGCGATCACGCGCAGGTTACTGCCCGATCGGCCGCATCCTAGCACGACGAGATTCGCTCGCCGCCGTCGGCCGCCGCAGTTGGTCATGACCCTCTGTCGCGCTGGGGATAACATCGCAAGTTCGCACCCTGACCAAGTGGCCAGTCAGTGGCCTCAATGGGTCGATGCCTGCTAAGCTCCGACTCATGACGCAGGTTCCTCGGCGGCGGTTTCTGCAGACCCTTGGTGGCGCAGCGGTGGGGGCGTCTCTGGCGTCTGCGGTTCCTGGCCGAGGGCAGGGCTCGGGGTCGCAGCGCCCGCCGAATGTGTTGTTCGTCTCCATTGACGACTTGAACGACTGGATCGAGCCACTCGGCGGTCACCCACAGGCGCATACGCCGAATCTTGCGCGGTTTGCGGGTCAGAGCGTCAATTTCAGGAATCAGTACTGCGCGTCGCCGTCCTGCCTGCCGTCCCGGACGGCGCTCCTGACGGGCAGGCACTGCTACACCTCAGGCGTGTACTCCAACTACCAGTACTGGCGTGAGGTGATGCCCGATGAGGTGACCTTGCCGCAGCATTTCATGCGCAACGGCTACCACGCTGCCGGCGCCGGAAAGATCTTCCACAACGATCAGGCCGACCCGGCTTCGTGGGATGCCTACTTCCCGTCAAGAGAAAAGCACATGCCGGCCGACGTCAGGCCACCAGGGGGCAGGGCCAGCATGCCGGAGTTCCCGAATATCTACGGCGCGTTCGACTGGGCCCCACTCGATGTGGACGACGCGGCGATGGGTGACGCGAAGTCTGCCAGTTGGGTGATCGACCAGCTCGGGGCGCCGCAGGACTCGCCGTTCTTCCTGGCGTGCGGTCTCTACCGGCCGCACCTGCCCTGGTACGTGCCCCGAAAGTACTACGACATGTTCCCGCTCGAGTCGGTGCGTCTTCCGACGGTTCTCGAAAACGACCTGGCCGACGTCGGCGAGCGGGCTGCCGAGATCGCTCATCGCGGAGGCGACTACCACCAGCACGTCATCGAGGCCGGCTTGTGGAAACAGGCCGTCCGGGGCTACCTCGCGTCGATTGCGTTCGCCGACGCCCAGTTCGGTCGCCTGCTTGACGCACTTGATGCCAGCCCCCACGCGGACAACACCATTGTTGTCGTGTTCAGCGACCATGGGTGGCAGCTTGGCGAGAAGGAGCACTGGCGCAAGTTCGCGCTGTGGGAGAACGTCGTGCGATGCGTCACGATGATTCGGGCGCCCCGTGGCACGCCCGGACTCCCTGGGGGGACGGTTGCCGGCGGAACGTGCGATCGCGTGACGTCGCTCCTCGACCTGTTTCCGACGCTTGTCGACCTGTGCGGCCTGCCTGCGAAGGCCGGCCTCGACGGCCACAGTCTGGTGCCTCTGCTCCGAGACCCGGCCGCGTCGTGGGATCACCCGGCGATTACGACATACGACTTCGCTGAGTTCTCGGTGCGTGTGGAGGGATGGCGCTACACGCGGTACATCGACGACAGCGAGGAGTTGTACAACCACACGACCGACGGAGAGGAGTGGCGGAACCTGGCCGATGATCCGGCGTACCGGGACATCAAGGCCCGGCTGGCCCGGCACATTCCCGCCACGCAGGCTCCGATCGCCGACACGTCGTTCGAGCTCATGCCGCACCACATTCCGCCGTTTCGGAGCAAGGAAGAGTACCGCGCCTTCAAGGCGAAGGAGAAGCGGGGAGAAGTGCGGGTCGTGCCAACGATGGCCGATCCCTGGCACATCCAGTTACACGACTTCTAACCGGCTACTGCATCTTCCAGAACGCGACGCCGCCGGCCTGCTTGCCGACGTCTGCCGTCGCCACTCGGGTCAGCGTGCCCAGGTCGTACACCTCGACCGTGCCAGGCAGGTTGCCGACTCGCCTCTCGTCAGTGGCTCCAACTCCGGCGCGCGGTCAATCATGTTCCGCGATTCTATGCACGGCATCTCGGTAGGAGGCGACTTCGAGAACCGCGACGACGCGATCGACAACATTGCGGTGACCCAAGATGGCGGAGTCACCTGGACACTCGTGCGCGACCCCAACGGCCAACCCTCGGCGCTCAGCGGTAACCGCACAGCCGTCAAGGTTTCTGACGATGCGGTGCGTTCATCGCTTCAAGAGCGCCGGCCCATTGGCTCGCGACCGTACATACACGCGGGTTGAGACGTGCGTGTTGCCACGATACACGTGTGCCGTGTACCGGGGCTCTGAGATCTTCGGAGCGCCGGACCTTCCGCCATCGCGAATGCTTCGGCGGACCGCCGTAGCCTTGGCAGAGGCTGGTCAGGTCCGGCGACACTCAAGGGAGGTATAATTCCCGCACCTGTAATGCCACTGATACCCGGTGCGCGCCTCGGCGTCTATGAAATCGTCGGCTCGCTCGGAGCAGGCGGCATGGGCGAGGTCTATCGCGCGCGCGACACGACACTTGGCCGTGACGTCGCGCTGAAGATCCTGCCTGAGTCATTCGCGACCGATCCGGATCGCGTGATGCGCTTCGAGCGTGAGGCAAAGGCGCTCGCGTCGCTCAATCATCCCAACATCGCGGCGATTTACGGCATCGAAGGTGCGGGCTCTTCGCGTGCACTGGTGATGGAACTCGTCGAGGGACGTGATCTGTCGGACGTCATTGCGGCCGGGTCTGAAGACCCGGCCCTCCGAAGACCGGATGGGGCCCCGGGTCTTCCGCCTTCGCAAACGCTTCGGCGGACCGCCGTAGCCTCGGCGGAGGCTGGTCAGCCCCGGGGAATTCCCCTCGACGACGCGCTGGCTATCGCGCGGCAGATCGCCGAAGCGCTCGAGGCGGCGCACGGGCAGGGCATCATCCACCGCGATTTGAAGCCCGCCAACATCAAGGTCAAAGACGACGGCACGGTGAAGGTGCTGGACTTCGGGTTGGCGAGGGTTGTCCCCGGGTCTGAAGACCCGGGGCTCCGAAGAGATGGAGACGCGGCTCTCCGGACGGATGGAGGCCCGGACCTTCAGGTCCGGGCGGACGCCCCGACGATGACCAGTCCAGCGATGACCCAGATGGGCCTGATCCTGGGGACGGCAGCGTACATGTCCCCCGAACAGGCCGCAGGCCGGCCGGTCGACAAGCGGAGTGACCTGTGGTCATTCGGCGTCGTGCTTCTGGAGATGCTGACGGGCAGGCGCCCGTTCGAGGGCGAGACGGTTTCGCACGTCATCGCCTCAGTGCTCAAGGACGCGCCGGACTTCTCGGCGCTGCCACCAGAAACGCCGGCGTCGATTCGCACCTTGCTCCGTCGGTGTCTGGAGAAGGACCGTCGGAAGCGCCTGGACTCAGCCGGAGCCGCGCGACTCGAGATTGACGACGCGATCGCTGGCGTCAGCGACACGCCCGGCGCGTCGGTCGCCCCGGCGACGACAGCGGCACCGGTGTGGAAACGCGCGCTGCCGTGGACGGTCGCGGCAGTCCTGGCGATCGTCGCCGTCAGCACGCTCGTCGTGGCGGCGCCGTGGAAGTCGACACCAACGCCAATGCCGCGCCGGCTCCTGGCGGACATTGGCACCGACGCGTCGTTGGCCCTGTTTTTCGGAAACGCTGCGGCGCTCTCGCCCGATGGGACGACGCTGGTGTTTGTGGCGGAACAAGGCGGCACGAACCGGCTCTTTGTGCGACAGCTAGACCAACTCGAAGCGGTGGCACTACCTGGAACCGAGGGAGCAAGTGGTCCGTTCTTTTCGCCCGACAGCAGGAAGGTCGGCTTTTTCGCCGGAGTCTCGCTCAAGAGCGTTTTCGTGACCGGAGGAGCGGCCCTGCCCATTGCGGAGGTGGGTTCGCTTGCGTCTAGCGCCGGCGCGTGGGACGCCGACGGCACCATTTTCTATGCCGGACTTGGGGGTGAGGTCATGCAGGTGCCATCTGGTGGTGGCGGTACACCGAAAGCGTTTGGCACGTTGAGCGAGGGCGCCGGGTCGCAGCGGACACCGCAGGTGTTGCCGGGCGGCGCGGGCGTGCTGTGCACCGAGTACTTCGGTAGCAATGACAACGCCAACCTTGTCGTCATCCCGCGAGGCGGAGGTACGCCGAAGACCGTGCTCGAAGGCGGATACTTCGGCCGATACCTGCCCGGCGGGTACCTGGTGTATATGCGCGAGGGCACGCTGTTTGGCGCCCGGTTCGATCTCGACAGCCTGTCAGTGGAAGGCGAGTCGATACCGGTACTTGAGGACGTGCTGACCAACCCCATCATAAGCACTGCACATCTGGCGTTCTCCGACGATGGCACGCTGGTGTACATACCGTCTGCTGGCGAGAACCTGCTCCGCGCGATCGACTGGACCACCCGAGACGGCATCACCACTCCGCTGAGGACGGACAAGGTCAATTGGGCCAATCCCAGTTTTTCTCCGGACGGTGAAAAGCTGGCGATGGACGTCAGTGACGGCACGCAAAAAGATGTCTGGGTGTACGAGTGGCGACGCAATCGCCCCACACGGGTCACGTTCGATCAAGGAAACGACGTGTACCCCGTGTGGTCTCCCGATGGGACACAAATCGTCTTCGCCTCCTATGGCGATGCGGAGTTCAATGGCCAACTACGCATCGTCAATGCGGACGGGACTGGAGCGCCGACGGCGGTGGCCGGCCAGAGCGGGGGCCAAATTCCAATGTCCTGGAAGCACGACGGAACGATGCTCGCCGTTATGGAGTTTGCGACGGACACGAAGTCTTTTGACATTTCGATGGTCGCCATGACGCGCGGCGCCGACCAGGCATGGACCGCAGGCCAATCCACTCCCTTTGTCGATTCACAGGCGACCGATGCCGTGCCCCAGTTCTCTCGAGATGGCCGATGGGTCGCGTACGCATCGGATGAGGAGGGCGTATTCAACGTCTACGTAAAGCCC
>JAHEFO010000276.1 GCA_024640135.1 Acidobacteriota bacterium | reverse complement strand
CCCTGGTTGTCCCTGCCGTGTTCGCTGCCGAAGATCTCACTGGCACGTGGGCCGGCTCATTCACCATCTCCCTCGGCGGCGAGGCGGCGAACGAAGACGTGGCACACATGGTCCTCAAACACACCGGCAGTGCCGTCACCGGGACGGTTGGTCCCAATGCCGACGAACAGTGGGCGATCCAGCGGGGCAAGGTCGCGGTGATGACCACTGATGGCAAGGAGTCGACCAAGGTTACCTTCGATGTCGCGATGAATGGCGAGGGGCCCGTCGTGCACTTCGATCTCGAACTGGTCGGGGGGCATCTGAAAGGGAAGGCCAACGCCGAAATGGACGGCATGACGATGGCCGCCGTCGTGGACCTGGCGAGAGCCAAGTAGTCGATCCGCGCCGGCGCGGGTCCGCACTCCACGGCCGGATTATTGACTCTGGCTGAAGAAATACTGGTCGCTGAGAACGAACAGACTCAGGAGTGCCAGGACGGCGATCACTTTGCCAGCCACCCGCCGGAACTCGGCAGACGAAGCGGCTTTGAACCTGGTGTGGAGTCCCGGCCGGCCTCGACGATCTTCCCAACCGCGATGGCCGGGTGTTCTCGCCGCCGACCATTTTTCAGTTTGCCGCGGCGATGCACTACGTGACGCACTTGTGTGACGGTCAGTGGGACCAGCCCCGATTTGGACTCTCGAATTATGACCGGCGGTCCATCAGCGACGTGTGACGTGGAGTGCGGTGAGCAGCACGCCCGTCGATGGGAACGGCGGGATGCCGAGGACTGGCGCCACCAGAGTCAACCAGAACGCTGATGCGGACTTCGAGATGCCCGAGTGGGTTAGAATCGCGCCCAACGAGGAAACACCATGAAGTCCAACGGATACGGCAGGCGTGAGTTTCTCAGGCGAGCGCCCCTCGCCGTGGCCGGTGCGGTGGCTTTTCCCACCATCATCAAAGCCTCGGCCCTGGGCCTCGGCGGTGCCATCGCCCCCAGCGATCGCATCGTGATGGGCGGGATCGGCTTCGGGATGCAGGGGCCGTCCAATATGAAGTCGTTCCTCGGCAAGCCCGAGGTCCAGTGGGTCGCCGTCTGTGACCTCGACGAGGAACCGCGCGGGAAAGCCCGGGACACGGTCAACGAGAAGTACGGCACCACCGACTGCGCCACCTACAGGGACTACCGGGAGCTGTACGCGCGCGGCGACCTCGACGCCGTCTCGATCGCGGTGCCCGACCATTGGCACGCGATGCTCTCGATTGCCGCGGTACGCGCCGGACTCGATGTCTTCGGTGAGAAGCCCTTCACGCACAGCCTGCGGGAGGGCCGCGCACTGTGTGACGCCGTCACGCGCTACGGCCGCGTGTGGCAGACCGGCAGTTGGCAGCGATCAACGAACAACTTCCACCGCGCGTGCGAACTCGTGCGCGCCGGCCGGATCGGCAAGATCCAGCGCGTCGAGGTCGGGCTGCCGTCCGGCTATACGGATTTCGCGAACACGTTCGGGCAGGAGACCATCGAGGACCCGCCGGCGGGTTTTGACTACGACACGTGGATTGGCCCAGCCCCGTGGGCGCCGTACTGCAAGGCCCGCGTCCACAAGAACTGGCGCTGGACCATGGACTTCGGCGGCGGTCAGCTGATGGACTGGATCGGGCACCATCTCGACATCGCGCACTGGGGAATGGGTTTCGATCTGACCGGCCCGGTCGAAGTGTCCGGCAAGGGCGAGTTCCCGACCACCGGCATCTACAACAGCGCGAAACGCTTCTGGATCGAGACGACGTACGCGGACGGCACGCCCATGGTCATCGCCGGGGGCTACCCGGAGATCCAGAGCGGCACGAAGTGGATCGGTGAGTTCGGCTGGATCTGGGTGGACCGCGGCGGATTCGAAAGTCAGCCGGCCCGGCTGACCGACGAGGTGATTGGGCCGAACGAGCCGCGGCTCTATTACAGCCGCGACCACCAGCAGAACTTCCTCGACTGCGTCAGGAGCCGCGCACTGACGATTGCTCCGGCCGAGGTGGCCCATCGATCCGCCAGCGTCGGGCACCTGGGTGTCGTCGCGATCGAAACCGGCCGGACCATCAAGTGGGACCCGGCCACCGAGACGTTGGTCGGCGATCCCGCGGCCGAGCGGCTGTTGTCTCGCTCGTATCGCAAGCCGTACCAGTTGCCGGCCTGAGGCGAGGTGACACATGACCACATCCCGACAGACCCCCATCCCGGCGCTTCTGATTCTTGGTATCGGCGTGCTTGCCGTCGCCCTGTGGGCACCGGTCGCGCGCGCGCAAGCGACCCAGCCAGCCCCGTCGCTCGACGCGATTCTCAAGGAGGTCGCCCTCTACGACGGGGGGATCGACTCCGGCGCCCTCTGGAAGCTGCGCGACTACGTCTACGCGCGCAAGGACGATCCCGCCGGGCGGGCTGAGTGCGAGACCAAGCTCCTGGCGTTCCTGCGGTCATCGGCGACGCCGCTGGCGAAAATGGCCGCCGGCCGGCACCTGCGTCTGATTGCGGGTGACACGGCGGTGCCGGCACTCCAAGCCCTGCTTGACGATGGCCGCTCGGCAGACATCGCGCTCTACGCGCTGCAGGGCATCCCCGGCGTCGTGGCGGAGCACGCACTCATTCAGGCCGTATCGACGACGGTCGCCGAGACCAGGACCGCCGTCATCGCGATACTCGGTGAGCGGAGAGTGGAGATGGCCGTACCGGCGCTGGTGCCGCTGCTGCAAGTGCGGGTCTACGCCGTGGCTTCGGCGACCGCGTTGGGACGCATCGGCGGCGAAGCCGCCACGGCCGCCCTTGCGGCGGCATTCGACGGTGCGTCACGCGACGTCAAGCCTGTCATTGCCTCCGCGATCCTGGCCGCCGCTCACCAAATGCTGGCGAACGGAAACACGGCCCGGGCGAGCCGCCTCTACGAATCCGTGGGCGCAGACATGTCGCTGCCCATGTCGATTCGCGAAGCCGCCGCGATCGGAACCATCTCCACGGCGGGGACCGGGGCGCCGGCGCTGGTGTTGCGACTCCTTTCGGGGTCCGATGCCGGCCTGCGCGAGGCCGCCGTCTCGAAGATCGCCGATGTGTTCATCCCCGCCACGATCGGGCAGGTCTCGGCACTGCTGTCCGATCTGCCCGAAGCCACCCGGATTCAGGTGATCGCCGTCCTCGCCACCTACCCCGCCGATCGGGTGGGGCCGGCCGTCCTGTCCCAGTTGGACAGCGAGTCGGAGGCGGTGCGGTTGGCCGCGATGAACGCGCTGCCGTCGATTGGGGGCATCTCCGCGGTACGGCCGCTGGCCGAGCGTGCGGCCGCGGCCCGGGGCGCCGAGCAGGCCGCCGCGCGCGCGGCTCTCGGCATGCTCGAAGGGCGTGCGGTAGACGAGGAGATGCTCGCCCGGCTGGATGGCACGCCGTCGGAGGCGGTTGCGGGTGAACTGCTGCTGGCCGTTGGTGAGCGACGCAACTTCTCGGCGAAGCCCCTGATTACGTCGTCGCTGACCTCGACATCCTCGGTGATCCGTCGACGCGCGTACCGCGCCCTTCGGACGATTGGCACGCCGTCCGACATGAACCTGGTGCTCGACGCGCTCCTGGCCAGCCAGGACGAGGGAGAGCGGACGGAAGCCGCGAGGACCGTCGTGGCGCTCGGCCAGAAGATGTCGAGCCCCAATGGCCGGTCCCAGATGGTCCGCGCGCGGCTGGCCACGGAGAAGACCTCGGAATCGAAGGCGCAACTGATCGGTCTGCTGGGGATGATGGGCGACCCCGCCGCGCTGCCGGTGCTGCGATCAGCGATCAAGGGGCGTGATACGGGCGCCGCCGACACGGACGTCGATGACGTGGACGTAGACGTGGATGTCGCCGACGCCAAGGTGGGTGTCGCTGACGCGGATGCCGTTGACGCCGTCGTGGACGCGGCGGTGCGGGCGATGGCGGCATGGCCCACCAGCGACGCCCGCGAAGATCTGATGGCGCTCGCCCGCGATACCCGCAACGAGACCCATCGCCTGCTGGCGATTCGGGGGTTCATCCGGACCATCGGCCTGGACGCGTACCGCGACGCCCAGGCCGTGGCGGCCGACCTGCGGCTGGCCGCCGGCTTTGCGTGGCGGACCGACGAGCAGAAGCTGGTGCTGGGTGTCCTCGGACGCTTTCCGTGCGTGGAGGCGCTGGACTTGGCCAGAACTTTCCTGCACGATCCCTCATTGAAGGCAGAGGCACAGGCGGCGATCGATCGGATCACGCCACGCCTGCCGAAGGAGGCGATTCGGTGGTGAAGAAATACGCATCCGTGGGCGCGCTGGTGGCGGCGGTGTTGGTGGCGTCGCTCGGCGCCAACCAGGCGCCTGACAAGGAAGAACTGCAACTGCAGTTGCCGAAGCCGATGTTCATCGGGACACCGACCAATCTCAAGAGCGCAAACCTCGAGGTCGTCACCGGCAAGTCTCGCGGCCCGTTCCTGGTGCCCGTCGGGACGAAACGGCTTTCGTTTGAGCGGCCAGTCAACGCGAGTGACATGCTGCCGGTGATCGGCGAACTCGACATGGTCACCGACGGCGAGAAGGACGGCGGCGACGGGTACTTCATCGAACTGGGCCCCAGCAAGCAGTGGGTCCAGATCGATCTCGGTGCGTCGAACGCGCTGCACGCCATCCTGGTCTGGCACTACCACAGTCAAGCCCGCGTCTACCGTGACGTCATCGTCCAGGTGTCTGACGACAGCGACTTCCTGAAGGGCGTGACGACCATCTTCAATAACGACCACGACAATTCGTCGGGACTCGGCATCGGGAAGGACAAGGAGTACATCGAAGTGGCGGAGGGCCGGCTGTTCGATCCGAAAGGCGTCAACGCGCGCTATGTGCGGCTGTATTCGAACGGCAACACGACCAACGACCTGAACCACTACGTCGAAGTTGAGGTGTTCGGCACGCCGCTCACATGAGCAAAGGCGCGTTCGGCAGCCTGATCCTGATGGCGCTGGTACTCGCGCTCGCAGGCCGGCTTGCGGGCCTGGATGTGCGGCCCATGCACCATGACGAGGCCAATCAGGCCGTCAAGTTCGGCGCCCTCCTCGAAACCGGCGACTACCGGTACGATCCGGACGATCATCACGGACCGAGCCTCTATTACCTGACACTGCCATTTGCGTGGGCCCGCGGAGAGAGGACGCTGGCCTCGCTCGACGCGTGGACGATCAGGACGGTACCGGCGTGCTTCGGCGCAGCCCTGATTCTGTTCTTTCCGTTGCTGGCCGCAGGCCTCGGCCGC